>JAILOC010000051.1 GCA_024691045.1 Lachnospiraceae bacterium
TCCTTGGCTTCCATCTCGGCAAGCTGCATCATATCCGATTTATCAAGCCAGCGCAGCATTTCCTTGCCAATTTCGGGATCGCTCTTGATCTTGCCGAAGCACTCCTCGAATGCTTCATCATACTTGTCGTAATCTGTCTCGGATTTGACAAGTATCATTCGCGCACAGTGATAAAACCTTGAGAGCTGGCCCCCGATCAGCGAAGAATCCAGAGCATTCTCCAGATCGAGCCACTCACCCAAAGTGACGTTTATCCCATGCTTTCTTAAACTGTCGAAAAAATTCAAAAACATAAAATACCGTTTGGCGAGATTACACGCCTATTAATCGAAGTTGTAATGCGTCGTCTGTTCAAGATCTTCATCTTTTTTGACTACTACCCCGATGAAAGGAAGCCTCGACTTGATCTGTCCGTAAGGGATTCCACCCAGCTGCAGTGCATTGATCCAGTCAATGAGTTCAGAAGTCGAGGGCTTCTTGCGGATATCCCTTATATCACGGATCTGGTAGAACACATCCATAGCCTCTGCAAGAAGGTGCTCTTCTACATCGGGGAAGTGAACCCTGATGATCTCTTCCATAAGTTCCTTTCCGGGGAACTCGATATAATGGAAAATACATCTTCTGAGGAATGCATCAGGAAGCTCCTTTTCCGCATTTGATGTAATGATAACAATGGGCCTGTGCTTAGCCTTGACTGTTCTTCTGGTCTCATGGATATAGAACTCCATCTGGTCAAGCTCCCAGAGAAGATCGTTGGGAAACTCCAGGTCAGCCTTGTCGATCTCATCGATGAGAAGAACAACCTGTTCTTCGCTTTCGAATGCTTCACCGAGCTTTCCGAGCTTGATGTAATGAGCTATGTCATCGACTCCGCCTTCACCGAACTGTCCGTCATAAAGTCTCTGTATAGTATCGTACATATACAGACCGTCCTGGGCCTTGGTGGTGGATTTGATATTCCAGATGATAAGATGCTTTCCGAGAGCATCGGCAACCGATTGGGCAAGCATAGTCTTGCCGGTTCCGGGTTCACCCTTTATCAAAAGAGGCTTTTTGAGAGCTATAGCGATATTAACGGAATCCATCAGCTCCGGACTTGCAACATAACCTTTTGTACCTTCAAACTTTTCCATTTACATATCTCCGTTAAAAAATTTATCAAGTTCATTCCTGAGGACATCCTTGCTTATTGATTTGAGCAGATATCCCTGGGGATTAAGCTTCATTACGGTTTTTACGCTTTCCTTGTCGGACTTGCTGGTAAGGAAGATGACGGGAATATCCCTTGAAAACTCCTCACTCCTGATCATTTCCAGTATCTCAAGTCCGGAAGCGACAGGCATCATATAATCGAGAAGAACAAGATCCGCATGGTTTTTCGCAAGCCAGGTAAGAGCCTGTATTCCGGAATTAGCCATATAAACCTTGTACCGGTCCTTGAGCCAGTCCCTTACAGTACGAAGGTAAGTTGTATCATCATCAACGATCAGCACGCTCTTTTTATCACTGTCTTCAAGAGCAGTTGTCTGTACACCCCTGATGAGACCGATGAGCTCCTGCATATCGATCGGTCTCTCCAATTTGCCCGCAAGGAAATTATCGGATATATAGTCACTGACTGCAGTAAAATCCGCAGGTGAACCGATCAGTATAAGCTTCTTCTCATCATCATTGCATTTATCCTTCAGATAAATGAGAAGATCGGTCTTCTCAAGGATGGATTCATCCATATAAAGGATGATAATCCTTTTTTCATCTATCGAATTCCTGATAAAAGGCGATTCGGTAGATGCAAAGGTGCACAGGAATCCTTCGGCTTCGAGCTTGTACTTGATGGCATTAACCATAAAGCTGTCAACCTTGCTCACCATAAGAACGGATTCACTCATAATGCCTCCTTCGCGCAGCTGAGAACCATATCCCAGTCAAGCGCTTCCATGGATTTTTTGATCTTGTCAAGTTTCTCGGCATCGTTCTGTTCGAACTCATACCTTCGAAGTGAATCGAAAATGGTCTCTATACTGTCATAATCCATCATAAGAGCAAGCTCATAGATGGTTGAAAATGCATCCTTAACTATCTCCGGTGAAGCGGGCTGCTTATCAACAGGCTCGTCAACCGAAAGCTTATCCGAAAGTGTTTTGGAGATCGCACGGTATTCGGAAAGAAGATCCTGAGTCTTATCATTTATGAAATCGGAATTGTGATCCTTGCCTGCGGCTTCGAGCGCCCTTGCAAGTTCGGATAGTTCCGTTGCTCCGATTATCCTGGACGAACTCTTTAAAGCATGGACCCTGATGGTATAACCGTCAATATCACCCGCAGTATAAAGTTCATTAATCTCACCAGCCTTCTTTTCAGCAGTGCTGACGAAGATCTCAATAGCCTTCTTAAGTCCCTCCTCGGATCCGCAGTTGTATACTCCGAGATGCACATCAATTCCGTCTACACCCGCAAGGAATGCAAGTTCACCGTTCATTTCGATATCGGGATCAAAGACAGGTTCGGGTTCTGTTCTTTCAGGCTTATGATCCTCGACACCGTCGGAAAGGTTATAGGAGGATTTAATATCCATAGAGAATTTTTTCTTTTCATCTAACGATCCGATAACTCTTACCTTATCCTTCGGCAGGTACAGAAGCAGTATTGCATCGATCACATCGGAATCATCATCAATGCTTATATAGTCCGTATAGCTGTCATAGATGACCGCGGGATCGATATCGGAATTCTTCCTGGTGATGAGGATCGTAGGTATATCGACACTGTTCCAGATATATGTCTTGATCGTACGGTTATCGTTGGAGCGTAGACCGTCTTCCACAAATACGATATCGTAGTCACCGACGGACAATCTCTCAATACACTCGTCGCATCCGTAGACAACATCGATCCTGGCCATGGTGGTAAGAAAAAGTCTCGATAATCTGTTGATACTATCCATGTCCTGACCCGCAATGAGGATCTTGGAGCCGGGTGCGATGAGCGGTCTGGAGAAGGTCGATGCGAGCATGATACCGGATATTCCGGATTTGGAATTAACCTTGACAAGTGTTTCCATTGTCGCAAGGGGAAGGAATTTTCCTAAAGCTCGAAGGAGTGAACCACCCGTAAAAGGCTTGGGGAGGAATGAATCAAAGCCCTCTCCCACATACTTCTCCCTTTCGCCTCTTACCGCATTTGCGGTAACAACGATGATAGGAGTCAGATCACAGAGCGAATTATCCCTCAGATAATGCATCGCCTCGACACCGTCCATAACCGGCATCATATGATCCATAAGGATCAGATCGTAGTCATTTTTGGAAACAAGCTCTATCGCGGTCTTACCGTCCTCGGCTCCGTCAACGGAAAAACCGAACTGCTTTACAGTACGGACAAGCAGCTCCATATTCAGTTCATTATCATCGACACAGAGAATTCTGTACATCGATGAATCGGGAAATGAATCGGAGGGATTTACGGCAAGGAATCCGGATTTGGAAACGAAATCCTTTGCGTTCTTTTTCTCATCCAAATCGAATCCGACGTTCAGATATAATTCTTTTTCAATCTCCTCAAGTGATACAAGCGCACTGTTTCCGAACTCTGTAATGTCGGCCATGTTATCGACGATATCAGTGAAGAACTGATCAAGTCTTCTTGCTCCCTTGAAAGCGGAAGCTGCATTTTCCTTGACTTCATCGGATACATTGGCTTTGAGTATCTCTTCCGTATAACCCATTATCGCATTGATGGGGGTCTTGATCTCATGCGAAAGATGTGACAGAAATGTACTCTTGGCTTCATCGGATCTTTTGATCCTTTCCAGTGCTTTCCTCTCATCTTTCCTGACACGGTCAAGTTCATCAAGCGTATTTATCAGTTCGGTATACTCCGGTGTCTCAAGCGTAAGAAACAGCATAAGAAGACAGATTCCGCTTACGAAATATGCCATCTGTGCTCTTTCCTCGAGCTTGATCTGAAGTATGAATATCGCAAGAACGATCATAAATCCGCTCACCAGGAATGTACGCTGAACCTTGGTGAATTTCTTCTTTCTGAAGAAGGAAAGTGATACACCGAGTGCGATGAAATAAAGCGGAAACAGATAACCGACGATTCCGTAAAAGATATTCCTGACAAGTCCGATACCGGGTATATATTCAAAAGCAACACCCGTAAAATAATTAATTATCAGAACGATCACATAAACCGAGCTGATGATGTATGCGATCACATTAAGCACGTGCTCATTTTTCTGCAGTCCCGAAAAGGCGATCATGTAGAAATAAAATCCCATCGAGCTGCACAATCCCATCAGGAAATTGATCGAAAGAAATACAACATGGAACCATGCGGGAAGCGTATCTCCCCACATAAAGGTAAGTCCCGTCACAATGTCTAAAAGTGTTCCGACGGTTGTCAGCAGGGCATATATCTTGAACCTGTAATTGGTTGCCTTGGTATTGCGGTCATCCTTGTAATTACCGTACACAAAGATAAGCAGTATCAGCTCAATGGGCAATACCGAAAGTTCAAAGTATATATTGTAACTCTCATTGAATAACAATCTTCTTAAACCTTTGCTTATCTGTATTTCTTGGCTCTCTTATAAATACCTACGGCAGTTTTATAAAGGTCGTCATATCCTTCGGAATACATTCTTATATCCTGTTCGGAGCTGATACCAGGGCAAAAATATGATTCATCATTAAGATCAACCTTCTCGGAAGGAAGATATTTGATGAGCATATCCTCGATAACGGCAGGATCAAGAGGCATGAAGACCATATCGGTATATCCTCCCCAGCCCATCTCTTCTTCCGGTAATCTCATAGAATCACCGACAATGGCTATGCACGGTTTCCTGACATCAAGTATATTGAAGTCTCCGCTCCTGATATATCCGATGAGCCCGGTACCTTTATCATCCTTCATATCATAATCCGCGAAGATAACATCATACTCATTGATCTTGATAAGCGTTATCGCCTCTTCGAAGTTAAAAGCAAAATCAATAACAACACCGGAAGAATCAAGCAGGGCTTTGATCACCGAAATATTGGCTTTATTCTTTTCCGCAATGAGAATTCTTGAAGAAGGGGAATAAAATCTTCCGGTCGCATATTCATTTCCGAAGGATTTTTTCCTGATGACCTTCTTGATATCACCAATCCCGGTCTCATTAACAACCTCGGTCTTAATCGACAGATCGAATGCAACCTCTTCATCAACTGTATCGAATACTTTAAAATCTCCGCCTATCGCTTTAAGAACATTTCCGGCCATAAAGAATTCAAGCAGTCCGGTATCCGTCCTTGAAAACAAAAGCTTATTGTCGGAAAGACCGTTCAGATAAACATTTTCAAGATCCCTGGATTTTGAAGTAAGAGACTCGCAGATGAACCTGAAAGTGATCAGGCACTCACCGTCTGCGGTATCTTTATAAAAAGAAAAAAGTTTTACATATCCCTTTGTGGAATTCTTGCTGATAAAAGAAAAGAAATTAAGAAAGCTTCGTCTGAGTTTCTCATAGTCTCCCTTGATAGTGCCGGGAGTATCCTGATTGAGAAACAGATCGAGAATAAGTCCCTTGTTTCGGAGCGAAGGTCCCGAAACACTGATCGCATCGATCAAAAGAGAAGCAAGATCGATATCATCCCTGTAAACTTCGATAAGTCCTCTTTCGAGCTTGGCAAAATCAAGCGTGCCCTGCATAAGGGCAATAATATCCTCACAGGACGATTTGATATGCGAGGCATGATCTCTTATATAATCATCGCGGCATTCACGCATAATCAGCTCATTCATACCCAGAACAGAGATCATTCCCGTTTTGACTTCACGGGTCAGATTACTGAGAAGGATGTTCCTGTCATCGCCGATCTGTTTGTTATTATTCCTGAGAGCATCTATCCTGGAGTCATACTTTCTCCTCATTTTGATATTAAAAGCAGCAGATGCTGCAACAAACAGCACCACCGGTATCACAAATGACAAAAGTATTATAATGTCAAAAGAGGTATCACCACTGAGTATCGGATACTTCATCCTTCTTTTCCCTGAGCATCAGCTCTTTGACTGCTTCTCCGGCATCCTTACCTTCAAAAAGGATAAGATTCACCTGTTCAATGATAGGAAGACTTACTTCATATTTTCTGCCGAGTTCAATGGCGGCTTTTGCGGAATAGATACCTTCGACAACCATTCCGACTTCATTCTGTGCTTCCTTAAGGCTCTTACCTTCACCAAGGAGTATTCCGCATCGTCTGTTACGAGAATGCATGCTGGCACAGGTTACTATCAGGTCTCCCATTCCGGTAAGTCCGCTGAAGGTCTCCGGCCTGCATCCCATCTTGACGCCGAGTCTTGAGATCTCTGCGATTCCTCTCGTGATAAGGGCAGCCTTCGCATTATCTCCGTAACCGAGTCCGTCGGCAATACCTGCGGCAAGCGCTACTACGTTCTTAAGCGATCCGCCAAGCTCAACGCCTTTGACATCGGAGCTTGTGTAAACCCTGAAGGTTTCGGTCATGAAAACGTCCTGTACAAAAAGAGCGGTCTCTTTATTATGAGAAGCCACAACTATAGTGGTGGGCATGAGTTTTGAAACCTCTTCGGCATGTGTGGGTCCGGAAAGAACACATACATCCGCACCGGGTATCTCATCACTTATCTGCTCGGAAAGTGTCTTTAAGGTTCCCTCTTCTATTCCCTTCGCAACATCGACGATGATCTGGCCGTCTTTGATAAGGGGAGCAAGTCTCTTGGCGGTCTTTCTGGTAAATGAAGAGGCAACCGCCATAACAAGGATATCCCTGTCCGTTACGGCTTCCTTATCATCAAGTGTGTATCTGACACTCTCGGGAATCACGGCACCGGGAAGCATTTTATGGGCGTGGGTCTGAGAGAGCATATCTATCTCCGACTCAACTGCGGACCAGACCATTACATCGTGTCCCGCGGTTGCGAGAAGAATGGTAAGGCCTATACCCCATGTGCCACCACCGAGAACTGTTATCTTTGCCATATTCGTCTCCTTTCGGAATGTTATACTTCATTCTTTTTTTTTGAGATAAGTCTTTCTTTCTTCGCCTTTTATGAGTCTGACAATATTGGATCTGTGCTGCCAGTAAGCAAGGGCCGTAAGCATGAAAGCGATGATATACATCTCTGTTTTGACAGTCTGAGGAACTCCGTCATAAATCCCGAACAGATTGAACTGACAGGTGACGACAAGCTGTATGAAGAATCCGGCATAGAGAATGAGGGATCCGAGACTTACAAAATGTGTGAGAAAGTAGGGAACGAAAAAATAAGCAAGTCCCGGGAAAAAGAAGGATCCGTGAAAAGCAAGGATCATTCCTCCTGTGGCCGCAATACCCTTTCCTCCTTTGAAATGCATATAAAAGGGAAAATCATGAGCAAGAATGCATCCTGCTCCGCCGTACAGAATAAGCAGGAACCTGAGGTCGGGATATATATGTCCGAAAGTGCATCTGATAATGATCGTGGTGATGATGGCCTTTAACATATCACCGGCAAAAACGATAAGTCCGGCTTTTGTGCCGAGAACCCTGAGTGCATTCGTAGTACCCGAATTACCGCTTCCGTAATTCCTGATATCCACACCTTTGCACTTGCCGACTATATATGCCGTCTGGATCAGTCCAAGTGCATATCCTATGAGAAAGCACCATAAACGCGCCATATCATTCCCCTTTTCTTTCCCTGACAATGAATTTGAGCGGTGTGCCCTTGAATCCGAAATTCTCACGTACCTGATTTTCTATGTATCTGATATATGAGAAATGTGCCAGTTCCTTGTCATTGACAAAAATAACGAACGTCGGAGGCCTGCTTGAGACCTGGGTGATGTAATAGAGCTTGAGGAATTTACCCTTATCGTTGGGGGGCTGCTGCATCGCAACCGCTTCCGCAAGAATCTCGTTAAGAGCACCGGTTCCGACTCTCTTGTCCTGGCTTTCCCTGACCATATCGATGGTCTCGAAGAGTTTGCCGAGTCTCTGTCCAGTAAGCGCAGATATGAAAATGATCTCTGCATAGGGCATGAATGAAAGTATATTTCTGACGTTCTCTGTAAACTTGTAGATCGTCTTGTCGTCTTTATTTACCGCATCCCATTTATTGACGGCTATGATGACCGCTTTGCCCCTGTCATGGGCAATTCCTGCGATCTTGGCATCCTGTTCGGTAACACCTTCAGTCGCATCTATCACAAGAACGGCAATATCCGCACGCTCAACAGCGCTGACAGTACGTACGATCATATAATGCTCAAGGTCATCCTTGATCTTGTTCTTCCTTCTGAGTCCTGCGGTATCAATAAATATGTATTCCTTATCGCCGTATTCGACTCTGGTATCGACAGCATCACGCGTTGTTCCCGCTATATCAGAAACTATCAGCCTGTTTTCGCCGAGAAGCTTATTAATGAGCGATGACTTTCCGGTGTTGGGCTTTCCGATCACGGCTACCTTGGGGATATCCTCATCTTCTGCTGCTTCGGTATCCTCATCGAAATAGCTGACAACCTTATCAAGAAGCTCACCGAAACCGAGCATGTTTTTAGCGGATATCGGATAAGGCTCGCCGATGCCGAGGTTGTAGAATTCGTACACATCGGACTGCTGCTTTTCGAAGGAATCAACCTTGTTCACGACCAGGACGACGGGCTTCCTTGACTTTCTGAGCATCGAGCATACGCCGGAATCCGCATCCTGAAGTCCGGTCTTGGCATCCGTAACGAAAAGGATGACATCTGCCGTATCAATGGCAATCTGAGCCTGGTCCCTCATGGATGATAAAAGAAGATCCTTGGACTCGGGCTCTATTCCGCCTGTATCGATCATTGTGAAATTGTAATTAAGCCATGTTACGTCGGCATAGATCCTATCCCTGGTGATTCCGGGAGTATCCTTTACTATGGAAATCCTCTCACCCGCAAGGGCATTGAACAGTGTCGATTTTCCGACATTCGGTCTTCCGACGACGGCAACTATCGGTCTGTAACCCATAACTGAAAAATACCTGTTTAAACACAAAAATATCAGCTGATTCCCAGGCAGGAATCAACAAAGTCGTAACCATTAGATTTTATCGTATATACGCGTACTTGTAAAGCGTCCGAGACCTGTGAAACCGTGTAATCATCAAGGAAAACATCGGTTCCGGCCCTGACTACGGACTCCGGCAGACGAACCTCCGTTCCGAGGTCAAGTCCCTTAAGCTGGGCTATGATATCCTGACCCGTAAGAAGTCCCGAAACGGTGATCCTCTCACCGAAAAAATCGTTCCTTACGGGGAAGACGTTAAGGCGCAATCCGGGCACTCTCGATTCAAGCTTTTCAGCTGTAGCTTTTATGACCGGATAAGCAAGCATTCCCGTTACAAGGCTTATGTGTCTGGACCGGTCTGCGGTTTCAAAGCTTTTGTCCATTTCCCTCTTTGCGATCTGTTCATCTGTTTCGTCCATAAAGGAGCGCATCATTCCGACACCGTTTTCAATCTGGAGGTATCCGTCGTAACGGTCCGCTTCGGGCAGTTCCATACCTGCGGTCAGATACCATTCGTCGCTTGCATGAACGAAATGAATGCCGTATTTTTCAAAGCAGATCTTCTGGAATCTCTCAATGATACCGATGACCTCGATACAGTCTTCTTTTTCAAAGGGCTCCAAAGGATACAGACCGTCACGGTACCTGGAAAGACCTACGGGGACCACGGAAAGACTCCTGAACGATGGGATGAATTTTATAAGCTCGGATATTGAATATTCCAGCTCTTTTCCGTCATTTATACCCTTGCACAGAACTATCTGGCCATTCATCTCGATCCCGGCGTCCGCAAGTACATTGAGCTTTGAAAGGGACGATCCCGCAAAACGGTTGCCCAGCATCCTGCATCTGAGCTCCGGATTCATCGTATGTATGGACACATTAACGGGGGAAAGATTGTATCTGACGATCCTGTTTAAGTCCTTCTCGGACAGATTGGTAAGGGTGATGTAATTACCCTGAAGGAAAGAAAGCCTCGAATCATCGTCCTTGAAATACAGAGTGTCTCTCATTCCGGGAGGCATCTGGTCTATGAAGCAGAAAATACAATTGTTCGAGCATCTCCTGTAGGTGTCCATAAGTCCGTTTTCGAACACTATACCGAGATCCTCGTTCTCGCCCTTTTCTATGTCGTATTCCCACTCCTCTCCGTCACGGAGTACGGTAAGGATCAGGTTATCGGACATGGTGAAAAACTGATAATCGAAGATATCCTCTATCTCCTGATCATCTATCCTGATTACAATATCGCCGGGCAAAATGCCCAGCGAATCAGCGATCGAACCTTTATTTACACTTTTGATGATATGACTTTTACTCAAATGGAGCCTCGGATCAGATCTCAATATTCATACGTGCATTGTAGTTTTCGAGAACCTCATGCATCTTCTGTGTATTATCCATTACATTGGACATGGATGAATCATGGTTCATGAAATCGATTATGGAAGCAATGAACTTGCACATATCGGCTTCGATGAAATAGGGTCTGTCATAGATCTCGGGAGGCAGATAGGTGAGATTCGTGGTAATGACCCTGTCGAAATAGCCCTTCTCATATGCCCTGTCAAAATTCTCGAGACCTTCCGTGAACAGACCGAAGGTTGTACAAATGAATACACGCCTTGCATTCATCTCCTTGAGCTGCCTTGCGGTATCAACCATGGAACCGCCGGAAGAGATCATATCATCGATGATAACGACGTCCTTCCTGTCGATATTGTCACCGAGAAATTCATGTGCAACAATAGGGTTCTTGCCGTTTACGATCTTGGAATAATCACGTCTCTTGTAGAATGTACCGGTATTGAGCCCTAAAACATTCGCAAAATAAATGGCTCTTTCGAGAGCGCCTTCATCGGGTGCTATGACTACCATATGATCCTCATCAACGAGAAGATCGTCCTCATTGGTAAGGAGCGCCTTGATGAACTGATAAGGGGGCATGAAATTATCGAAACCGATAAGAGGTATCGAATTCTGAACCCTGGGATCGTGGGCATCAAAGGTAATGAAATTGGACATGCCCATATCGCTGAGTTCCTTGAGCATATAAGCACAGTCCATTGATTCACGTCCGTGTCTTCTGTGCTGTCTGCCTTCATAGAGGAAGGGCATTATGACATTTATACGGTATGCCTTTCCGTCGATCGCAGCGATGATCCTCTTAAGATCCTGATATATGTCATCGGGTGACATATGATTCTCGAATCCGTTCATCCTGTATGTGAGCGAATGGTTGGTCACATCAACAAGGATGAACAGGTCCTTGCCTCTGGTAGACTTCTGGATATGGCATTTACCCTCTCCGCTTCCGAATCTGGGTATTGAGAATGGCACCCTGTAGTCATCCATCTGATAACCCTGGAATGCGGGATCGTTCTTGACCAGGTCATTATGGATATCCTTACGGAATGATGCGAGATACGAATTGATACGGTCTCCCTTCATTCCGAATGACGGATGCACGAGCAATCCGAGCTGACCGACGGGCATAGAGTTTTCAAGTTCCAATACGTTAGGCATATCTGTCTTCCTGTCTGAATAAAATTTCCAATAATGATTATATCACAAATAAGGGACGGCCCTTATTCCTCATCACTTCGGTTAACACTTTTGTCATTAAGGTCAGAGCTGAATTCCGGCATGGAAAAGCTTGTAACGAACATATCTCCGTCAACTATTACCTTGAAGGTTCCGCCCTGGGCTTCGGTGAGGCTCTTTGCTATGAACAGTCCGAGTCCGCTTCCTTCTCCGGTTCTGCTCTCATCGCCTCTTATGAATCTCTCTGTAAGCTCATCTCCCTGGAATCTGGGTCTTACCGCGGAAACGTTCTTGATCTTGATATATGTAATGCCTTCGGAAGCGGTGTAATCGACATAAATCCTTGTACCGCTCATGGCGTACTTACAGATATTTTCGAAGATATTATCAAATATCCTCCAGGTGCATCCGGGGTCGGTGTAAATAAATGCCCTTGGAAACTCATTGGTCACAAGCTCGAGCCCGGAATTTTTGAATCTTCCCTCGTACTCTCCAAGAGCCTGATTCAACAGTTCGGTCAGATCGGTCTTTTCCCTGTTCAGCTCAACCTGGCCCGATGAAAGCTTTGATGCTTCGAGAAGATCCTCAAGCAGTTTTTTCAGCTTAATGGATTTCTCACCTATTATGGAGAGGTATTCTTTCTTCTTCTCCTCGGTAAGATTATCTCTTTTCAGAAGATCGGAATAATTGATGATGGAAGTGAGCGGAGTCTTAAGGTCGTGTGATACATTGGTGATAAGCTCGGACCTGAGCTGTTCTTCCATAAGCGACGATTCAACTGCCGTCTTAATGCCGTCACCGATATTGTTAATACTCTCAGCAAGATTTTTGTTCTCATATCGGAGGTTTGATACATCGATCTTGTAGTCGACTTCACCCGCACGGATCTTTGCTATGCCGTCAAGCAGTTCTCTTTTTTCCGCTGTGACGAGAAAAAGAGTAATGCCGACGAAGATATCGACAAGAATGAGCACCGAGAATACTATCGCAACAATCGCAGCATTGCCGATGTTCAGGATTCCGTAGATCGAGCCTCCCACATTGACGATAAGAAATGCGAGGTAAGGAATGAGTATGAACCAGGACGATGCGGATCCGCCGGAATAAACCAGAGCAAACCAGTCAAAGAACATCTTGATCCTCTTGAGGAAGGAATACTCATAGAGAACCCCTGCCCTTATCCTTCGCACCAGCGAGAACAGGATGAAAGCACCGGTCAGCGAAAGCAGGAATCCGAACAGTCCGAATACAAGATACGAGGAAATACCGGCATTCTTGAAGGGACCTCCGTTTTCAAAGGTGATCCTGCAATAATTGACATTGATAAGCTGCTTAAGATAATCGTAGTAAAATCTGGCAGCAAAAAATGCCGCAACCGAAATGATGATCATCACTTCGATCCATATCCTGTCCTGCGGGAAAACTCTGAACTCTTCTCCTTCATCCGTATACTCAACACCCGTGATAAAGAGCAGATATACAAAAAATGCCAGATAAATGAAGGAAAGCACAGCAATAACAATGATAAACAGACCGGATATCTGTTTTACGGAATCATATCTGAAAAGCAGATCGTAATATATATCGTTAGCCCTGGATGAAGTGTCGTCAATATACATCCAGACATGGGTATCGTTAGGATAAACATCGGGATAGATCCTGATCACATCGGTTATGACCGTCTCCGGGATATCCGAAAGAGTCGAATATTCCAGATCATCATAATAACAGACCAGATAATGAAGATGACTCGAATAGATATCGGAAAGCGATGTGTCGTCATATCTTACGGAATCGGGATAATTGGTAAATACCCTGGTCGTTCCGTCGTCCTCAGTGGTCCTTATCGTATAAACGAGATTGGACTCAGCATTTTCGTAGAGCTTTTCGCCTTCCCTGTAAACATCATATGCTGCGGCAAAAAGCGATGATGTGACCTTGAGCTCATCGATTGCGGTAAAGTATCCGTCCCAGTTACGTATCGATTCCTTGTAGCTTAAGAATGAAGTAAAACCCTCATCATCGACCAAGGGCTCCTTGAAGGTAACATATATCCTTCCGTCGTCCCAGCTTGACAGGGAAACAAGCTCGGGATACTCCCTGGCACAGTACTGTGCCACAAGATTAACGAGATCCGAGGGAGAAGTGTTTCTGATCGCCCTTACGACGTTCTCATCTGATGCTTCGTTTATCTCTTCGGAGGTATTATCGGTATACTTAGGCGTCTTGTATCTGTTGACAGTCTCGAATCCGATGAAATAGAGATTTCCGTATGGGTCAAGAGCGAAGTTCTCAGCATAAAGAGGGTCTCCGAAATAATAGACGAAATCCTCAACGGTGAGACTTCTTTCACTGTATTCAATGCCTCTTCTTCCGAGATTGATCAGATCGGAAAGATAAAGCTTGATATTTACTTTATATGTTCCGTGATAATACTGGGAAACATCGACAAGCCTGTTATCCTTGATGCCATTCTGGGCACTGAGGATCTCTTTGGCCGCCGTGTACTTCATGATATCCGAAGCCTGATGGGCAAATATATCGGTTATGATACCCTCGATCTCCTCGGTCTCAGCGGCAGGAAAGGGATTGAGAGCGTATCTGGAATCTTCGCCCAGATAACTTACGGAAATATAACTGCAGAAAAAAATGTCAGCCAGAAAGAGTACCGAAATAAATGCACATAAGTGCATTGCGATATGGATCATTAACTTTTTGGCTCTGCTTTTTTTCATAGATCTTCTATCTTATATCCTACTCCCCATACGACCTTGAGGAACTGGGGCTGTCCGGGATCGATCTCGATCTTTTCCCTGATATGTCTGATGTGAACAGCAACGGTATTATCGGTCGCAATGGGCGCTTCGTTCCAGATCGACTCATATATCTTGTCGGTTGAAAATACGGTTCCCTTGTTCTTCAGAAGAAGCAGAAGGATATTGTATTCGATGGGAGTGAGCTTGACCGGCTGCGAATCAACTGTAACACTCTTGGTCTCGTCGTTGATGCTCAGTCCACCGCAATTATAGATATGGGTATTTCCTTCGTTAATACTTCCCAAAAGCGTGTATCTCCTCAGATTGGATCTGACCCTTGCGGTAAGCTCGGCAGGCGAGAAGGGCTTGGTAATATAGTCGTCTGCTCCTGCGTTAAGTCCGGTGACCTTATCGTTTTCCTCCGATTTTGCGGAAAGGAAAATAATGGGAAGCGTGCTCGATTCCCTGATCTTCTCCGCAACTTCAATGCCGTTCATCACAGGCATCATGATATCGAGTATAACAAGCTGTATGTCCTCTTTTTCGAGGATCTCAAGTGCATCCGCGCCGTTATAAGCCTTATAAATGAAATGGCCGTCATCCTTCAGATATACTTCGATAGCCTCAACGATATCTTTGTCATCATCACAAACAAGTATATTTGCCATAGTCACCCCACGTATTCAAATGCGTTTTCTATATGATTTATTTCACCACCGATTATACCGATACAGTCATATCTGACCTGACGGTTCATGAATTCACGGTGAGAGTTCAGATAATATGCGGAGGCCCTGCTGATCTTTCTCTGCTTTTCCGGTGTAACAGCCTCCAGCGGATAACCGTTTTTTGCATTCTTCCTGTATTTTACTTCCGTAAACACAAGCTTTCCGTCCGGCGATACCGAAATGATATCGATCTCACCGAATTTATTAAGTTCGTTTCTCGCGATTATCCTGTAACCCTTCTTCCTGAGATATTCAATTGCAATGGTCTCATGAAAAGATCCTTTTTTTCGGTTATCTGTCACTTCAGCTTACTCTTGATCTTATCCATCGAATCCACAAAGATAAGAATTTCCGCAACAACCTCATAAAGCTCCGGCGGGATCAGATCACCGATCTCAAGTTTTGAAAGTGTGTTCGCAAGCTTGTCGTCTTCATGGATCGGAACATCGCTTTCCTTAGCCTTTTCGATAATCCTGTCGGCCAGCGCCCCTATTCCGGAAGCTATGACCCTGGGCGCCTCATCGCTCGGATCGTATTCGAGGGCGACCGCTGTTTTGATCTTCTTTTTCTCTTCAGCCATTATGCCCTCACATCAAAAGATCTTGTTCCCGCGGTAAATGATCCGCCGGCAGAGCCTGCACGCAGCAGAAGGAGGTTAACTCCACCGTCTGCAAGGGCATCCTCTTCCGGAGTCTTCTCTTCACCCTTAAGCGACATTTTGCAGGAAAGATCATATCCGCGTTTATTAAGTCTTTCGTTGAGTATGTGAATATTCTCCTCAAGGAAAGACAGTATCTCATCATCGGCAACAGTAAAGTTGGTCTGTACCTTGCCTCCGGCTCTCAGATCCATTGCGACATATACATCGACGGGACCCAGATGATCCATATCAAGATGCATGAATGCGGTTACGGACGAATCATCGGATGTCATGTTCTTCCTGTTTGAATAGACATAGAGGTCGCCGTGCGCATTGTCCCCTCCCGAAAGCTTGAGCGGAAGCTGTATATATGCATACATCTGGTTTAACTGGCTGAGGAAGTCCAGATTGGAACTCATATTGTTTGCGGCCTGGAAAGCCGGAGTGTTCTGTGCACCGACACTTGCAAGCCCTTCTTTCAGGATGGAGATCTGATCGCCCAGTCTCTTATAAAGCGATTCGACTTTATCCTTATCCGCAACCTCCGAAGGTGAAATGCTCCACTGATCCTTCAGCACATCGAAAAGAAGATTTCTCAGAGCCTTAGAGGATACAAGGCTTTTAAGTCCGTCAGCACCTCCCTCGGAAAGTGCCTTAGCCTGATATGCGGAGATATCCTTAAGGAAGCCCTGAAGGCCTGCGGGCTTATAATCGTAATTTCCGGTTATCTGTTTGAACGCTTCCACAGCCTTACCGAAATCTTCGGTAATACTATTACCGCTTTGAGGGGCGTTATCTGTAATCTCTGATTTTCCCGCAGACAGATTCTGTACAGCGGAAGAAGCCCCTTCAGGCCGACCGGATTGAAGCATCTTAAGAAGTTCAAGCGCCTTCGAAGCGGGATCACCGGTCTCGTTACCCGTTTTATCAGAAACTGAAGCAGATGCCGCATCGCTCATATTATCGGCATTTTGGGCAGCGGAGCCTTTAGCCCCGTTTTCGCCGTTTACGACACCGTTTTTGCCGTTAATGCTGCCGTTTACAGCGCCGGGCTCTTCGTTTACGCTGCCGCTTACGGTTCCGGCCTCTGCGTTTTCTCCGCCGCTCATCTCAGAATTCTGACTGCCTTCAGCTGATTCCTGAAGAGCTCTTTCTCCGCTTAGCGGATCACCCGTCTCCTGCATATAAGAGGTAACGGATTCGATAAGGGAAGCCATGACCCTTGAAGCACCTGCAGTATCACCGCCGGATACAAGATCAAGAAGAGCCTGATCAGTCTTTTCCGCAAGTGTCTGCATTCCACGGTCGATCTGGTACGAGAGGTTCTTATAGCTTTCTATATTGGCTAGGTTGGATTCGCTTATCTGAAGTCCCAGCCTTGCAAGATCAACCGCATCAGAGATATTCGCACCGGGATTATTGAGTAAATTCTCGTACATTCCCGCAAGTGAAGACCTGTCTATGGGAAGTCCGGCCTTCATCATCGCTGTTGTCATCTCAACCGATGTATCGTTAACAGGAAGTGAGGCCTGTCCGAGAGCCTTGAGCACACTGATGTCGGCGGAAGTATTGGTAAGAAGCGGCGATATCCTGACAGAGCTTCCGGAATTTCTGATCTCAAAGGAAACCGTCTGACCTTCCGCGATGTTCATATCGGACGAAAGCTTTGCATTAACAAGGTTTCCGTTCGAAAGCCTTAATGTTACATTTTCCCCCGATGTGCTGACAACCTTTGCGGAGAATGTGTCTCCGTTCTTCATTTTGGCCAGAGTGGCAGCACCTTCCCCCGAAACATCGGAGGCAGGCTTTTGAGTGACATTCTTAATCGGATTTAAAAAGATATCACTAATTCCGCTCATACATAATCATGAATAAAGCTTCTTCTGTGTATGGGAGTGGGGCCGTATTTCTTAAGCGCAGCGATATGCTCCGCAGTCCCGTAACCGGCATTCTTGGCAAATCCGTACTCGGGATAAATACTGTCATATTGGGTCATAAGGCGGTCCCTCGTAACCTTAGCGAATATACTGGCGGCTCCTATGGAAATGCTCTTAGCATCACCTTTAATGATCGGAACCTGTTTGATATCGACGCCGGGTATGGTAACCGCATCGTTAAGGAGAAGGTCGGGCCCGGGATCAAGCTTCGATATTGCGATCCTCATCGCTTCGTATGTGGCCTGAAGGATATTGATCTCATCAATTCTGGAAGGTTCCACAATGCCGACGGCAGCGGCTACAGCTTTTTCCCTGATCTCCTCATAAAGCTTCTCTCTTACTTTTTCGGAGAGTTTCTTCGAATCGTTTATATACAGGATGTCACAATCCCTGGGAAGGATCACCGCCCCCGCAACAACGGGGCCTGCGAAGGGACCTCTTCCCACCTCATCTATCCCGCAGATGTACATATGATCGGAATACTGTCTTTCATATGCTCCCAGTTCATAGATCCTCTGCTTTTCCGCAAGATATTTATCGTATCTTTTCCGGGCGGCATCAAGAAGCTTTACAACACCGGCTCTTTCGTCCCCGGCATAAAGGCTCATTACAAGCGGAAGCGATCCGTCGTCAGTTTCCGCCAGTTTATTTTTGATATCGGAAATGCTTTCCATCAGTCGATACCGCCTATCTTGGTTATGGGGAAAAGCCTGAACACAGCCTTTCCGATCATCTGGTCCCTGGTAATGGGACCGACATTGGGATACCTGGAATCCATAGAATCATTCCTGTTGTCACCGAGAACAAAATACTCATCTTCACCGAGAGTTATTGGAACTATCGCGGTTCCGAGACGGTCTGAACGTATAGTTTCCTTGCCGTAATTCTCCTCTAACACTTCACCGTTTATAAGAATGGTTCCGTCTAAAAGGATCTGCACCGTCTCACCCGGAAGTCCGATGATCCTCTTGATAAAATATGTATCCTCTGAATACTCATAAGGGAACACAATGATATCGAATCTCTCGGGATCGTTGAATCTGTAAGTGAACTTGTTGACCCATACGCTCTCGCCGTCGTAAAGAGTGTCATTCATAGAGCTTCCGTCAACAACGGATCTTTGTCCGACAAACTTAAGGACAAAAGCCGCAAATGCAAAAACCACGAGGAAATATACCGCGGTATTGAATGCTTCCTTTAAGAATTTATCTGTCTTTTTACTGCTGCCCATTTTAAGGTTCCTCCAAAGTCATACGTCCGAGCTTACCGCTTCGCAGCTCGGCAAGAAGAGTTTCTGCGGCTCTTCTGATATCGGGATCCGCTCCCTTCAATATTAGTCCGTTTCTTTCTGCAACCGCCTGCAGAACATCCTCGGGCTTTTCGTTACAGGTTATTCCGTACTTGGATACAGTCGCATCCGGATATATATCCCTCAGAAGAAGGATCGTCTCGGATGCGAGAAGTATGGTATTCAGTATCTGGTCATTGATACTTCCGATCGCGGCAAGCTTAAGACCAACGCTCCTGTCCTCGAATTTGGGCCACAGAAGCCCCGGAGTGTCAAGAAGCTCTATACCGGCTCCTGTTTTGACCCACTGGTTGCTGCGTGTCACACCGGGCTTGTTACCGGTCCTGGCCGGTGCCTTTCCGGTTATCGAGTTTATCAGTGTGGACTTTCCGACATTTGGAATGCCGCACACCATGGCTCTTACCGGCCTTCCAACAATTCCTCTTTTGCGGTCGCGTTCGATCTTATCCGCACATACGCTCATCGCGAGCTTTTTGACTGCATCGGATGTCTTCTTTTCCTTCGCGTTCAGAACAAGACTCTCGATCCCCTTTTCCTTAAAGTATGAGGTCCAGAGGTCTGTCTTCTTTGCATCGGACAGATCAGCCTTGTTAAGAACTATCATCCTGAACTTGCCCTTGGCAAGCTCATCTATATCCGGATTTCTGCTGGACAAGGGGATCCTTGAATCAAGAACCTCTATGCACAGATCAACCAGTTTTAATTCTTCCCTGATAGCCCTGACCGATTTGGTCATATGACCGGGATACCAGCCGTAATCATTACCTGCCATTTAATCCACCATATGCATCCCGGAATCACCTTCCGGAAACGCAAGCCAGACCTTGCCGAGGATATACTTGCTCTCGACGGGACCTATGTTAGCGCTCCTGGAATCGTCGGAATCGCTTGTATCATCGCTGAGTACGAAATACATACCCTGCTCAAGCGTAAGCTCATTCGAAGCCAGCCCCGCATCCGTAAGCTTACCGGTCACTATTTCCGAAGGCGACCCGTTTACGTATAAAACACCGCCATCGATATAAACCTTATCCCCCGGTACGGCAACAACCCTTCTGACATAGTAATGGGTGTTGGTATTGCCGTTAGGAAGAAACATGATCACATCACCCTTAGCAGGCTGTGAAAGCTTATATACAAAGCGGTTTATGAGTACCTTCTGGTCATTGACCAGGCCGGGATTCATAGAATCACCCGATACGGTTGTGCTCATTCCCAGAAAATAAACAAGTATGAACGCAAAAAGAAGACTGATCAGGATGCCCACGATCAGATGCACGGTATCACGCAGAAAATCCTCGCTGAAGCGGCGTCTTTTTTTGTAAAAATAATAACCGTCCTGTCTCACTTTAAAACGCTTGAATACAAGTTAAATCCTGTTTGCACAATCTCTGATATTATACCATAAACCATGTATTTCTTGAAGAAAAAGCACACAAAAAAAGCCGGTGCATAAACACCGGCTTTTGAGTCGTAAAACCAATTATTTAACAGCTTCCTTAACCTTGGCAGCCTTACCGACTCTGTCTCTGAGGTAGTTAAGTCTTGCTCTGCGGACTTTACCCTTTCTGACAACTTCGATCTTCTCTACATTGGGAGAATGAAGGGGCCAGGTCTTCTCAACGCCTACGCCGTTAGAGATCTTACGAACGGTAAAGGTCTCACGGTTTGATCCGTTCTGTCTCTTGATAACGGTTCCCTCGAAGATCTGGATTCTGGACTTCTCGCCCTCTACGATACGGTTGTGAACCTTAACGGTATCGCCTACAGAAAACTCGGGAACTTCGCTCTTAAGCTGTTCAATCTCAATTTCCTTAATGATGTCTGACATAATATATACTCCTTCTCTTAGCTCTGTCTAAAAAGCACTCGCTTAATGACAGCTCCTATGGATGTTCATAATAGCTATAGAGCTAACAGCGGACCACCTTTTTAACGCAACATTGGTAATTTATCATAAGTTACCATAAAATGCAAGCAAATTATATAAAAACCGGCATTTATGGATCAACAAGTTTTTTCGTGAGCGCCTTTGACGAGTAAAAGCCCATCCGGAGTGCACTGTTTATGATCTCCGTATCGGAGGGATCCCGGAATTCATAATAGATCCTTCCGGCCATAAGCGCAGCGGCAACCTTTTCCTTAAACTCTTTGCCGGACTGCCCGTAAAGCTTAACACGCTGCGTTGAAAGCGGACTTTTTTCGGTAAAGGCTATCATGATCTTCTCATCAAGCTTGCCGTCATACATCGGATCCGGGGCGTTAAGCAGGATTATCTCCCTGACCTCATGCAGATGGTCCGAAATCATTCTTTTGACTATGTCGGCATCATATCCGTCAATTATCGGATTGCTCTTGGTGAAGCAGCCGGCATAAAGTGTCTTATTATAGTGATCCTGAAGCAGGTAATATGATACTCCGGCATATAATATATCGGTATCATCATACAAAAGCGCCTGGATAGCGGGGATATTCTGTACCCTGGCCTGCTTCATCCTGTCCATTAATTCTTCCTTGGCACGGTAGACAAGATACAGATCGGGTCTTCCCGCACGGGTTCTTTCTATGCTCCGCTCAAGTCTCCAGCTTTCGATATCGGCATGGTTACCTGTAGTGAGAACATACGGAACCGCTTTATCGTGCCAGATCTCAGGTCTTGAATACTGGGGATATTCGAGCAGATCCCTGTAGAAGGTTTCGACCTCGGGGGAAGCATCATTTCCGAGCACACCGGGGATCAGCCTTGATACGGCGTCCATAACGGTAAGTGCGGGAAGCTCTCCGCCGGTAAGTATATAATCGCCCGAAGAGATATAATCAGTTACAACCTCATCAAGCACTCTTTCGTCTATTCCCTCGTAATGCCCGCAAAGGAAAATAAGCTCATCCTCTGAGGCCAGTTCCCTTGCCATCCTCTGGTCAAATCTCCTGCCCTGAGGCGACAGATATATGCATCGTGGTCTTTTTTCGGGAAGCGTGGCTTGCACTTCGGTATTCTTTTTGCAGGATTTATCCTGAAGAACGCCTATGGCATCAAGATAAGCCCTGTAAACAGGCTCGGCCTGTATAACCTGGCCGGCTCCCCCTCCGTAGGGATAATCATCGACCTGGGCGCGTTTATTGTCCGCATAGTCACGTATATTAAAGGTCTCCAGTTCAAGAGCCCCTTCCTTAAGCGCACGTCCTATGATACCCGTTTCCATGACCGATCTGATCATCTCAGGAAAAAGTGTCAGAACCTTATAGATCAAGTAATCCCTCCAGAATGTGAATCTTCATTATTCCGGCTTCTGCGTCTATATCAAGTATACACTTCTTAATAGCCGGCAGAAGAAAAGTTTTTCCGTCATCGGAAGTGATCTCGTAAACATCGTTTGCGCCCGTGCGAAGTATATCGGTGAGCTTCCCCCTGTAAATGCCGCAATCATCCGTAACCTCGAGACCCAGCAGATCGGCGAAATAATGCTCACCCTCTTCAAGCGGAGGTGCATCCTTCCTGAGAACATATATATCCCTCTGTCTGTACTTCCTGATCTCCTCGGGAGTTTCAATTCCCCTGAATTTGATTATAACAAGAGGAAGAGCCATACGTGCGGATTCGATCTCGAATTCTTCGTATGAATCTTCGCATTCCAGAAATACCTTCTTTAACTTCTTGAAATGTACGGGGTCGTCGATATCGGGATAGACCTTCATCTCACCCTTGATCCCGAAGGACTGTGTGATGGTACCAACTTTGATATATTCTTTCATAGATTTAAAATACGGACCGCAAACAGGCCGCGGTCCGCTAATATTCAATCGGTTATTTCAACATCAGCTCTTGCATTTTCCCTTGAAGCTGCAGCTTTTACAACGGAACGAAGGGACTTGGCTATCCTGCCCTGTTTTCCGATGACTTTACCCATATCGGAGCTTGCAACATGAAGCTCGATAAGATAATCTGCTCCATCCTTTTTCTCGGTAACTACTACCTCTTCGGGATGATCTACGAGAGCCTTTGCAATAACTTCCACAAGTTCTTTCATAAGGCCTCCTTAGAAAAAATGCAGGATTATTTAATGATGCCGGCTACCTTGAAAAGCTTTCCAACAACTTCGGTAGGCTGTGCACCGTTAGCGATCCACTTCTTAGCTGCCTCTTCGTCGATATTGAAGGTGGAAGGATCGGTTGAAGGATCGTAGGTTCCGATCTCATCGATAAATCTTCCGTTTCTGGGGCTTCTTGAATCAGCAACAATAATGCGATAGAAAGGAGCCTTCTTCTCACCGATTCTTCTGAGTCTGATCTTTACTGCCATTTTAAAATTCCTCCGTAAAAAAATAATACGATTAGTTTTTATATGAAAACGGAATAATCCGGATTCAATCTGTCTTAAAAAGGAAAACCTTTCCTTCCGCCGAAACCGCCCATGCCGCCCATGCCGGGGAACATTCCGCGTCCGCGTTTGCCCATGCCGCCCATCTGCTTCATCATCTTCTGGCTCTGTTCGAACTGCTTGATGAATCTGTTTACTTCGGCGATATCAAGTCCCGCACCCTTGGCGATCCTGAACTTTCTCCTGGGATTCATGAGCTTGGGATTGCTTCTTTCCTCAGGAGTCATGGAAAGGATTATAGCCTCGGTACGGCGGAGCTTATTTTCATCGATGGCACCTTCAAGCTCGGATGCATTGATGCCCATACCGGGAAGCATTGAAAGAATGGAAGCAAGTCCTCCCATATTCTTCATCTGCTTCATGCTCTCAAGGTAATCGTTGAAATCGAACTTACCCTTCTGCATGCGGTTCATCATTCCGCGGCCTTCTTCTTCGGTCGTGGTGACGCTTGCCTGAGCCTTTTCGATAAGGCTGAGCACATCACCCATTCCGAGGATCCTGGATGCCATACGGTCAGGATAGAACTGCTCGAGATCAGTGAGCTTTTCTCCCATTCCCACATAGAGGATGGGCTTGCCGGTTACGGCTTTGATCGAAAGAGCCGCACCGCCCCTTGTATCACCGTCAAGCTTTGAAAGGATGACGCCCTCGATACCTATCTCTTCGTCAAAGGTCTTGGCAACATTTACCGCATTCTGACCGGTCATTGCATCAACAACGAGTATTGTCTGGAAAACTCCGACCTTCTCTTTGATCTCTTTAAGCTCATTCATGAGTTCTTCGTCGATCTGAAGACGTCCTGCGGTATCGAGGATAACTACATTATAGTTTTCCTTCTTTGCTTTCTCGAGCGCATTCTCGGCGATAACGGGAGGCTTGACGTCCGTTCCCATATCAAATACATCAACACCGACCTTGCTTCCGTTGACCTTCAGCTGTTCGATAGCTGCAGGCCGGTAGATATCGCAGGCAACAAGGAGTGATTTCTTGCCCTTCTTGATGAACTGGCCTGCCATCTTGGCAGATGCAGTCGTCTTACCTGCACCCTGAAGACCTACCATCATGATGACGGTTATCTCTTTTCCGGGCCTAAAGGAAACCTCGGTGGTCTCGCTGCCCATAAGAGAGGTAAGCTCGTCATTAACAACCTTTATTACGGTCTGTGAAGGATTAAGTCCGTTCAGGACCTCTTCACCGACACATTTCTCTTCAACAGTCTTAACGAAATTCTTTACGACCTTAAAATTTACATCCGCTTCAAGAAGTGCGACCTTGACTTCCTTGAGTGCTTCCTTTACGTCAGCCTCGGAAAGCTTGCCCTTGCCGCGAAGGTTCTTGAAAGCGTTCTGCAGTTTTTCACTTAAGCCTTCAAAAGCCATTAAAGCTCTCCTAAAACGCTCGCCGCTATCCTTCCGATATCGGTAAGCCTCTGCTTTTCATCCCCTTCAATGGAAGAAAGCTTTTCTATCTCGGTAACTTCTCCCTTTATTCTAAGAAATCTCTCTACAAGGTGAAGCTTGGATTCATAGTTCATCAGTGCTTTGTCGCAGTTCTTCAGTGTATCGTGTACTGCCTGTCTCGATATGCCTTCGGATTCCGCTATCTCGGAAAGGGAAAGATCTTCAAAAAGCGAAGCTTCATAAACCTTCCTTCTGTGTTCACTGAGCAGTTCGCCGTAGAAGTCATACAGAAGTGATTTTTCGAGGATCTCATTCATAAAGCATTCGCCTCCCCCAAATGCGCACCTTGCATATAATAGTATATATAGAAACAGGTGTCAAGCTTTTTTGCTTGACACCCGATCTTTTTATAAATCCCGTATATTAACGGCTTTTTCAGGATCAGATATTTGTCTTGACTACTTTGGGTCTGTAGCCCTCCTTTTCGAGGGCATCGATGATCTGGGTCTTATGCTCGGTTCCGAAGGCCTCGATCGTGATGCGGAGTTCGACCGCCGCATTTCTGTTGATCGAAACGAACTGGTTATGCTCGAGCTTGATGACGTTTCCACCCTGCTCCGCAAGAATACCGGAAACCTTGGCAAGCATTCCGGGCTTGTCGGGAAGAAGTACGGATACAGTGAAGATCCTGTCTCTTGCGATAAGTCCGTTCTGTACAACGGAGCTCATGGTGATGACATCCATGTTGCCGCCCGAAAGTATCGATACAACCTTCTTGCCTTCAGCCTTCATATGCTTTAAAGCCGCAACGGTAAGAAGTCCGGAATTCTCAACGATCATCTTGTGATTCTCGACCATATCGAGGAAGCACACAACAAGTTCGGAATCGGGAACGGTGATTATATCATCAAGATTCTGCTGCAGATAAGGGAAAAGCTTGTTTCCGGGAGTCTTTACCGCGGTACCGTCAGCAATGGTATTTACCCCGTCCAGAGTTACAACCTTGCCCGCATCGAACGATGCCTTAAGGCAGGCTGCTCCTTCGGGTTCAACACCGATAACCTTGATCTTGGGATTAAGGAGCTTGGCAAGTGTGGATACACCCGTTGCAAGTCCGCCTCCTCCGATGGGAACAAGGATATAGTCTACAAGAGGAAGCTCACGGACTATCTCCATAGCGATGGAACCCTGTCCGGTTGCAACTCTTAAATCGTCAAAAGGATGGATGAAGGTATATCCCTTCTCCTCAGCAAGTTCAAGAGCCTTTGCACATGCCTCATCATATACATCACCGTAAAGGATGACCTCAGCTCCGTAGCTCTTGGTACGGTTTACCTTGATAAGGGGAGTCGTAGTAGGCATGACTATGACAGCCTTTGCTCCGTATGCCTTTGCGGCATATGCAACGCCCTGTGCATGGTTACCTGCGGATGCTGTGATAAGTCCCTTTGCTCTCTCCTCATCGGAAAGAGTGCTTATCGTATAATAAGCTCCCCTTACCTTATATGCGCCGGTAAGCTGCATATTCTCAGGCTTGAGATAAACCTTGTTTCCCGTCTGATTCGAAAAGTATTCAGAATATACCAGTTTGGTATCTCTTACAACCTTTGATACAACTTCCGATGCTTCTTCAAAAGCATCAAGTGTAAGCATTTCCTTAGACATTTTTTACTCCATATCAAAAATAGCTTTAACGAACGAATCGGCATCAAACTTCTGAAGATCTTCGATCTTCTCACCGACTCCGATATACTTAACCGGAATTCCCATCTGAGCCTGTATAGCTATAGCGATTCCGCCCTTAGCTGTTCCGTCCATCTTGGTAAGAATGATACCGGAAAGCGGTGCGGCTTCGTTGAATTCCTTCGCCTGGTTCAGTGCGTTCTGACCGGTTGTCGCATCAAGCACAAGAAGGTTTTCCCTGTGGGCCGCTTCAAATTCCCTGTCGATGACACGATTCATCTTCGCAAGCTCATCCATAAGGTTCTTCTTGTTGTGAAGCCTTCCTGCGGTATCGATAATAAGAACGTCAGTATTTCTGGCCCTTGCTGCGGTACATGCATCATATACAACCGATGCCGGGTCCTGTCCGTCCTTGCCTGTAACTATCGAAACTCCGCTTCTTTCGGCCCATATCTTGAGCTGGTCTTCCGCAGCAGCCCTGAATGTATCGGCTCCCGCAACGAGAACCTTTTTACCCATTGCAGAAAGCTTGGATGACAGTTTTCCGATGGTTGTAGTCTTTCCTACACCGTTTACTCCGATGACGAAAACTACGGAAGTCTTATTTTCGAAATCATATGCATTCTCCCCGGCTTCCATCCTTGTTCTGATGGATTCAATGAGAAGGTCTCTGCTCTCTGCACGGTTCTTGAGATGCTTTTCCTTAATCTTATCCCTGAGTTCATCAAGGATCTCTTCCGTAAGTATCGCACCAACATCTGCACCGATAAGGAATTCCTCAAGCTCATCATAGAAATCGTCGTCGATCTCTGATGCGGTAAAGATAGAAGAAAGTCCGGCGGAAAAGTTCTCCCTGGTGCGTGCCATTCCGCTCTTAAGGCGTTCAAATAGAGCTTCCTTGTCTTCCTGTCCGAAGAGTCTTCCATCCACAGGAGTCTCCTCTTTAAGCTCTCTGGCTATAGGATCCTTTTCTGCTTCATCGGCAATGGCTGAAAGCCTGGCCAGCGCTTCGGAGAAATCATTATTCTGTTGTTCTTTCTTTTTACCGAATAATGCCATAAATCAGTCAGTTGAAAGATGGTTTCTTTCACTTATGTAATATTAATTGTCGAGATCGGCTTCGATGAGGTTGACGGCTACCTGTGAGGATACGCCCTTCTCCTGCATCGTGATTCCGTAAAGTCTGTCTACCTCGTTCATGGTACCTCTTCTGTGAGTGATAACGATGAACTGGGTATTCTTGGTAAGCTTGTGCAGATACTTAGCAAATCTGCCTACGTTGTTTTCATCGAGCGCAGCTTCAATCTCGTCGAGGAGAGCGAAGGGCGAAGGCTTGAGGTTCTGAATCGCAAAGAGAAGTGCGATTGCGGAAAGAGCCTTCTCACCACCGGAAAGCTGCATCATGTTCTGAAGTTTCTTGCCGGGAGGCTGTGCCGAAATATTAATGCCGCATTCAAGGATATCCTCATCATCCTGGAGGGTGAGAGTTCCCTTACCTCCTCCGAAGAGTTCCCTGAATACCTTGTCATATTCTTCGTTGATGAGAGCAAACTTCTCTGAGAACTGTGCTCTCATATTGTCATCGAGTTCTTCGATTATCTTCTTGAGAGTATCGGCAGCTTCGATCAGATCGTCATGCTGGGTCTTCATAGATTCGTATCTTGCGGATACTTCCTTGAATTCCTCGATAGCTCCGACGTTGACATCGCCGAGCTTCTTGATCTTGTCCCTTACCTCTGCGGCATCGCGCTTGAGTACTGTAAGATCATTGAGTGATTCATCCCTCATCTCCGCAGCCTGGCTGAGTGTTATCTCATACTCCTGCCACATATAATTGATGCGGATCTCCATGGTCTCGTTAGCCTTATCTCTCTGAGTGGTAAGACGGTTGACCTCTTTATCGAGAGATGACATCTTCTCCTGGAGTTTCTCTGTGGTATCGAAGAAGCCCTTCTGCTTATTGGAAAGCTCTTCCTTCTTGGAAAGTGAGTTCTTGAGAAGCTCTGCGGACTTTTCCTGCTCCTCATAGGAAGCTTCTATGGTCTTCCTTATCTCTTCGATCTGAACCTCCTTCTCGGAGATCGCGGTATTATTGGACTCGATCGAGGTGTTGAGATTCTCGAGTTCGGAATTTGCATTCTCGAGGGATTCCTCTACACGGGTCAGGTTAGCCTGCTTGAAGTCCTTGGCCTGCTTCATCTTCTGGACTTCGACTTCCCATTCGTTCACGCGTGCTGCCGCTTCAGACTCAACAGCCTGCTTATCCTTAAGTATCTCATTCAGATCGGCTTCTTCTTCACGGAGTCTCTTTTCGTTCTTCTCGGATTCCTGAAGGATCTCGGCAGCCTCATCTCGTGCATTTGCTGCCTGAACGATCTCTTTTTCGATATCTGCCTGTTCCTGCTTGAGGTTTACTGCATTTTCGCTCTCTTCATTGAATCTGTCACGCTCCGACTGAAGTGAAAGTCTTGCGGTATTCTGCTCGATGACCTTGTTCTGAACCTCGAGCTTAAGTTTATCGAGTTCGGTCCTGGAGGTATTTCTGTTCTCCCTGATCTCCTCGATATCCTTCTGAGCCTTCTCGATATCGGCGGAAAGCTTTGCAACCTTTTTCTTAAGATCACCTATCTCACGGCTTTTTCCGAGGAAGTTGGAATTGTTCTTGAATGCACCGCCGCTTATGGAACCGCCGGGCATAAGAAGTTCGCCTTCGAGAGTGACGACTCTGAGGGTATAATTAAACTTCCTTGCGGCCTTGGTCGCATTGTCCATGTTGTCGGCGACAATGAACCTGCCGAGAAGGAATTTGATGATCTCTTCGTATTCCTTGTCGGTCTCTACAAGATTGCTCGCAAGACCGAGCATACCCTTTTCATTAAGAGCATCCTTGGCCTTGAGCTCCTCCGGTTTTCTGACACTGTCCATGGGAAGGAATGTAGCTCTTCCGAGTTTGCCCTCTTTCAGGAAAGTGATCATCTTCTTGGCGGTAGCTTCATCCTTGGTTACGATGTTCTGGATATTTCCGCCGAGCGCAGTCTCAATGGCTGTCTCGAACTTATTCTCAACCTTGATGATATCGGCAACAACACCGATGATGCCGGGATTGGATGCCTTCTGCTCCATTATCTTTTTAACGGAGTTACCGTATCCTTCATATGCTTCGGCGATATCCTGAAGTGCCTGATATCTGGAATTCTCTTTATGATACTCTTCCTGAAGGCTTCTTAATTCCTCGTCTCTGCTTGTAAGCTTTGATCTGTAATCGCTGACCTTGAACTCGAGATCGGATACATTCTTGTTCATCTCGGCAATCTCGGCGCTTACCTTCTCAAATGCCTCCTCGAACTGCTTTATGGTATCCTCTCTGGCTTCCTCGTCAGAACGTGCCCTTAAGAGCTTGCTCTGGAGTTCTGCCTTTCTGAGTTCGATCTGCTGCATGACGGCATCGTAATGGCTGAGTCGTCCCTGGATCTCGGAACGCTTCTTGAGTTCGTCCATTATGCCGGCAGCATGTTCTTCTATTTTAGTATTGAGTTCCTGGATCTCTTCCTGTGCCTTATCGAGAGCTTCCTTTCTCTGAGCGGCTTCGTTCTCTACCTTCTGTGCCTGCTCTTCTTCACTCTCCGAATCAGCAAGGATGGAATCCTTTTCAGTCTGGTACTTAACGATCTCCCCAAGGAGTGCTTCCTTTCTTTCGGAGAAATGAATGATATTATCCTTGCTGGAATTGATCTGTTCCTTCAAAAGCTCAATGGAACTTTCAAGCTTCTGTCTGTTGGAATCAGCACCGGTAACAAGCTCTCTTGCCTTCTCGATCGCTTCCTCAAGATCCTCCATCTCAAGGCGGACTGAGTTGTAGTCGTCCTTTACCTTCTCATATTCATCTGTGGTTCCCTCAAGATCCCTGGAAGCGACATCAAGCCTTGCCTGAAGATCGGCAGCTGCTTTTCTGAGTGATTCATTTTCAAGGAGGAACGAATTGACATCGATGGTCTTGAGTTCTTCCTTATATTTGAGCCATTCCTTGGCCTTGGCGGACTGTCTTTCGAGAGGTCCTATCTGACGCTCGAGCTCAGAAAGGATATCATTTACCCTGACAAGGTTATTCTGCTCGTTATCAAGCTTTTTGAGAGCTGCGTTCTTACGGTATTTGAACTTAACGATACCTGCGGCTTCATCGAAAAGCTCTCTTCTTTCTTCGGGCTTACCCGAAAGGATCTTGTCGATCTGACCCTGTCCGATGATGGAGTAGCCTTCCTTACCGATACCGGTATCAAAAAAAAGCTCATTTACATCCTTGAGCCTGCAGGGAGAACCGTTGAGCAGATACTCGCTTTCACCCGAACGGTAAAGCCTTCTTGCAACGGTTACTTCTTCATATGAAATATTTAATGCATGATCGGAATTGTCGAGAGTGATCGCAACATATGCATAGCTGAGCGGCTTTCTGGTCTGTGTACCGGAAAAGATGACATCCTGCATGGAACCGCCGCGCAGACTCTTTACACTCTGCTCACCGAGAACCCATCTTACGGCATCGGCTATATTACTCTTACCCGAACCGTTGGGACCTACGATACCTGTTACGCCCTCATGGAACTGAAGAACAGTCTTCTGTGCAAAAGACTTGAATCCGTGAATTTCAATACTCTTAAGAAACATTAAAAACTCCTGACTTTGATCAATGCGTTATATGCAGCTTCCTGCTGTGATGCTTTCTTGCTGCGTCCGCATCCCTCGGAAACAACCTCACCACCGATCAGGACTTTGGATCTGAAGATCTTTTCATTTCCCTCCCCCGTCTCTTCTTCGGTGATATATTCAAGTTCTTTTTTCAGATTCTTGGCAACGAATTCCTGAAGGTTACTCTTCGAATCAAAAAAGAGCTGTTTACTTTCAAGATCTGACAGAATAAATCTGTTGATGAATTTCTTAGCTTCATCAAAACCGCCGTCAAGGAATATCGCTCCTATAATGGCTTCCATAACATCCGAGATGATACTGTCCCTTTCTCTTCCTCCGGTTCTCTCCTCGCCTTTTCCGAGTCTTATGAATGAACCGAGTCTGATATCCCGTGCACAAAAAGCAAGGGAAGGCTCACATACCATGGAAGCCCTTATCTTGGATAATTCTCCTTCTTTCTTTTCGGGAAATCCCGAATACAGAAACTCACTGCTTACGGCTTCAAGAACTGCATCACCAAGAAACTCAAGTCTCTCGTAGTCCTTCGTTTTTCCGATAAGCTGTTCGTTACAGAATGACGAATGAGTGAGAGCCTGGATTAACAGCTCGGTATTTCTGAACGTGTAGCCTATAAGGCTTTGCAGTTCCTGACAAACTTGATCGTCCATATTCTTTTCTCCATAAAATATCCCGAGAGGTTACTGATCACAGGGCAACCCTTCTTCATATGCGCTTTTGCGAAAGCGCACTGAAAAATAAGGTATTGCCCGCAATGACAGGCTTCACCTTTCGGGACGTTTATTACAGATAAATGATCAGTCGCCGGAAGAAAGAGCGTTCTTGATCATCTCTACAGCTTCACCTACAGTAGAGATCTTCTCAGCACTCTCCTCAGGGATCTTGATATCGAAAGCATCTTCAAGGCCCATAATGATCTGATAAACATCAAGAGAATCAGCACCAAGATCATCTGTAAATGTAGACTGAAGGGTGATCTCCTCGGGATCTACATTGAGTACCTCTGCGATGATTGTCTTTAACTTCTCGAATTCCATAAATAAAGCCTCCTTCAAAACTTATATATCTGATGAAATACTGAACATTTCCTTAATATCATTGTTGATATTCTGTTCGGCAAAAAGCTTGCATTGCAGGATCGAATTGCATATCGGAGCTGACTTGCTCGATCCGTGTGTCTTGACTAAAAGTCCGTTACAGCCAAGAAGCGGTGCTCCGCCGTACTGATCGGTATCATATGCCCTGAGCGTCTCCTTTAAAGCGGGTTTAGCAAGGAGCGCACCTATCTTGCTCTTGGTCGATGACAGAAATGCCTTCTTCATAGACTTCATGAGAGCGGTTCCGACGCCTTCGTACATCTTGAGGATGACGTTTCCGACAAATGCCTCGCAGACAACGACATCCGCAGCTCCGTAGGGAATATCCCTTGCCTCCACACTTCCGATGAAATTGATCTCGGGAGTTGCTTTCAAAAGAGGGAAGGTTTCCTTAACAAGTGCATTTCCCTTCTCTTCCTCGGCACCTATATTTACGATGCCGACCCTGGGTCTTTCTATGCCGCATGCTTTCTTAACATATGCGGAGCCGATCTTCGCAAACTGTACCAGCTGCGAAGGTCTTGCATCAACATTGGCACCGCAGTCGAGCAGAAGACATCTTCCGTCGATTGTCGGAATAAAAGGAGCAAGGGGAGGTCTTTCGACGCCCTTTATCCTTCCTACTATTATCTGGCCGCCTACAAGGAAAGCACCTGTGCTTCCTGCGGTAACAAGAGCATCACATTTTCCTTCCTTTACCATATACATGCATTTGACAAGGGAGGAATCCTTCTTGGTCCTGACTGCCATAACGGGAGGCTCCGCCATCTCGATGACTTCAGAAGCATGTATAACTTCAATGCGGTCGGGATCATATGTATATTTGGAAAGTTCGGCACGTACCTGATCCTCGATACCAACAAGATGTATCTTGATACCGGGTGCTTTTTCCAGCGCTTCAATACATCCTTTTACAACTTCAGCGGGTGCATTGTCACCGCCCATAGCATCTACAGCTATATTTACCTTATCAGCCATAAGCTCTCCTCACATAAAAATACCAAAATTAAATATACTAGGACAAAATACAAAAATCAACCGATTTAGACAGTATTATTATGCATTACAACTGCTTTTTTTCTGACTATTCCGGGCACAACAAAAACAGAGCATTGCAAACAGCAATGCCCTGCATTAAGCGGTACATTTAAAAATGGATCAGTCGGTCTCTACGATCTGCTTCTTGTTGTAAGAACCGCAGTTCTTGCAAACTCTGTGAGGAACCATAAGGCTTCCGCACTTGCTGCACTTTACGAGAGTGGGAGCAGTCATCTTCCAGTTAGCTCTTCTCTGATCTCTGTGACCTTTGGATGATTTATTCTTAGGGCAAATGGACATTTGAAACACCTCC
>JAILOC010000083.1 GCA_024691045.1 Lachnospiraceae bacterium
TTTTACGTCGATGACATAGTAGGTTTTGATTACAACTATCCGTATGTGGAAAAGTATGTTTGCAGGGACGGCATCATTTATCCCCTTGTCATCACATTTATCGAAAAAGACGGGGAAAAGATCAGTTTTATTTCGGATAAGCCGTTTGCATATGATCAGTCCGAAGTTACGGAAAGTTCCGAATGCATATTTGAGGATGATATGATCGATCCGCTCGATCCATGGTACCGGCTTGCGAAACAATTATCCGATCAAAGTTATGCCAAATACCTGTCCGATCCGGAGCACAGGCAGTACCCAAGCGATTTTACGGCGAGCGTAAAAGGTGCTCATAAAACGTATATCATCAGAACCTCGATGGAAACTACGGACAGAAATATTCTGTGCTATACGGAGACCATCGATTATACGGGCATATTAAAGATCTTACGCATAGCCGGCTGCCTGATCATCACTTTGATCTGCACCGTGATCGCTCTTATTCTCTGCCTGAAGGCAAGACGCAAAAGGCAGAGAGCAGAATACGAAAGAAGCGTGACAAATGCACTCGCACACAATTACAAATCTTCCCTCATGATCGTAAGGAGCTGTGCCGAGAACCTGATAGCAGGTGTATCCGAGGAAAAGAAAGCTCAGTACGAAAAGAAGATAATGGATGAGACCGACAAGATGAATGAAAGCACCGAGAAGATCCTTTCTTTCTACCGTACGGGAGCGGCAGGCTATGAACCGGCATCCGATCAGGTGGATGCGGCTGCGGTCTGCAGGGAGCTGATCGGCAAATACGAAAGCGTCACGGAAAGCAGAAGCATCAAATGGGAGCTTGACGATAAGGAGAAGTTTTCCTTTGAGGGAGATAAACTGCTCTTTACGATGGCAATGGATAATCTCATCGGAAATGCGGCCAAATACGCCCTTTCCGCTTCGATCATAACTGTCAGGACCTGCAAAAACGGGCTGTCTCTGGAAAACAGCTGGACCCCCGTTGATAAGTTCATCAAAAAGCCGGGGCGTTTCTTTGAAGCCTTCGTCACGGGTGACGACACCCCCGGAAGATCGAATTCCGGCCTGGGTCTGAGCGTGGCTAAGGATCTCCTGGAGAGAATGGGGCTTAAGATAAGCGCAAGGGCCGATTCTTCAAAGGTTTCCTTTGACATTAAAAAGAAATAAAAAAATTTTCACAAAATAATGTGACTTTACGATCACGTCCTCCGTCATATGTTGCAGAGGGGATATAAAACCCATGCAAAACAGCCTTTTAAAGGTTTATATATGCGGAGGACATGATTATGAAAAGAAAAACTTTATCCAAGAGCTTAAGATCGTACATAAGCCTGGTGATCGCAGGCATGCTGCTCCTTTCGGCATGCGGCAGGACCGCAGATATTCCGGACGATGATGACAAGCCGGATACCGTTATCACCGAAGAAGATATCAGGGACAGGATCGAAGATGTCGGAAAGGATTATGACGGGCTGGAGGATGACGATGGAAAATTCACCCTTTTCGGCGGAACGACCAACGGCGGAATGGTCATGTATGAAGCAACCGAGTGTGATGCCGAAGCTGTCGTTTCATCTCCTTCCGTTTCAGTTCCCACAGAGCCCGTGATCATCGATGAAAACTGGAATACCGAAGGCTACAATCAGATCACCGAAGCAGGCTTTATCACCACCGGTGTCAACAGATTCTCCACCTTCGGAGCTGACGTGGATACCGCTACATATTCCAACTTCAGACGCACCGTTTACCAGGCATACGAATATGAACAGGAAGGATATGCAGCGGGCGGACTCGACAGGCAGGCACTCAGGGTTGAGGAAATGATCAATTACTTCGAATATTCCTATCCCGAGGCAAAGGACGGCGAGAAATTCTCCGTAAGCCAGACCATAGTTCCCTGCCCCTGGAATGAAGACACACTTCTTTACAGAGTAGGTGTAAGAGCCGAAAAGGTCGATATCTCCGGCGGCTCCAATATAGTTTTCCTCGTTGACACTTCAGGTTCGATGTTCTGGAACAACGGTCTTCCCCTTGCACAGGAAGCACTTAAGATCCTCCAGAAGAACCTTACCGAGAACGACCGCATCTCGATCGTTACCTACGCAGGTGATGCTTCAGTCAGGGCCGAAGGACTTTCCGGCGACCAGCACAGTGAGATCAAGAAGATCATCAACTCCCTCGAAGCAGGCGGCGGAACAAACGGACAGGGCGGAATCCTCAAGGCATACGAGATCGCAGAGAAGTATTTCATTGAAGGCGGAAATAACCGTGTCATCCTTTGCACAGACGGCGATTTCAACCTCGGAACTTCTTCCGAAGCGGGACTTATCGAGCTGATCGAAGAAAAGAAGGAATCCGGCGTATTCCTCTCCTGTCTCGGATTCGGAACCGGAAATTATAAAGACGACAAGATGGAAGCACTTGCAGATCACGGAAACGGCAATTACTTCTACATCGACTGCACAGCAGAGGCAGAGAAGGCACTCGAGAACGAGATCTGGTCAACACTTTATACCGTAGCCAAGGACACCAAGTTCCAGGTTGAGTTCAATCCCGAGACCGTAGCAGCATACAGGATCATCGGATACGAAAACCGCCAGATGGCAGCAGAGGATTTCGCAAACGATGCCAAGGACGGCGGAGAAGTAGGATCCGGCCAGACAGTTACCATCCTCTACGAGATAGTTCCCGTAGGTTCCGATATGAACATTCCAAATGTGGAGTCCAGATACGGTGAAGACGAAGAAACTTCGATCACCGGAAATAACGAATACTGCGTACTCAACATCAGATACAAGGAGCCCGACGGAAACGAAAGCAAGCTTGAAACTTTCCCCGTCACCACCGATATGTTCACCGAAACGATGGATTACGATACCTCATGGGCCGCAGGAGTCGCACAGGTCGGAATGCTCTACAGAGGATCCGATTATGCAGGCACCTCGGATTACGAGGATATCATCGAAAGACTTTCGAAGGATCCCGCAGTCATGACAGACGATTACAAGGCACAGTTCCTTTACATCGTAGGAATGCTTGAAGAGATGGAATAATCCACAGAATATGCAAATTCAAGAAAAATAATAAGTGCGGCGAGCTGATCCGGATAAACAGGTTCGTGTCCGTAAGCTGCAGTGGTTCCCCGGATAAATCCGAGAAGATCTCGGTATTAATCAAAGAATGGTGAACCACTGCAGTTTCTCTGTTTTCATCCCTGTATGCTGCTCATGCGGGCATATGTTCCGCCGAG
>JAILOC010000085.1 GCA_024691045.1 Lachnospiraceae bacterium
CTTTCCCAAAAGAGCATAGTGAAGATAATACATAACATTATCATCACCATATGCAAGTCTTAGATCCTCATATGCAGACTTATATGCAAATACATTAAATCCGTCAAAAGGTTCTCTTCCCTCGTCTATACCGAAGAGACAAAAGTGAGTAAACAAAGCTTCCGGATCGGTACCATGTACCTTGACTACATCCGGATATCTCTCCGCATAAAAATCCGCATCAAAGATAGTACGAAGTACCGCAATATCAGCATCGGACAACTGATGTGATTTTGCCGTGGTATGTATAAAAACTGCCATAGAAGAAAGCAACAGTACCGCAATCAGCCCAAATACTGCAACAAGACGCTTTTCTTTCATACTAATAGCCTCCAAAGCTGATTAATTTTGTTCATTTTTAAGTATACTACCAGCCTAAATGTCTTTCAAGTGTGTTTATCCGTTCTATGACTGATTAAGACTCTTCCTCAGGAACGTTTATCCTCCAGGATCTTAAGGCCCTTTTTCATATCGTAACCGAGAATCTCCTGAACCTTCTCGAATTCATATTCACGGTGGAGCTTGTCGAGAGTTTTCATAAGCTCCGTTTTTCCGTACTTACGGATAAATAAAGCAAGAGCCTTTATGGCAGCCACCTCTTTTCCGAGAGCATAGAAGCCGTGATCGCATTTTTCCAGTTCATCGCACTCGTAGCATCCGTCGATTCCCTTTTCAATGCAGCATGAAGCATTGGGGCAGACTTTGTCCGGATGACAGATTGCATATGAACAGGTATTGTAAGCAGTTCTGCAGCCTCCGCACCGGTCTTTTAAAAAACAATGATCACAGGACAGGCCGCAGCGCGCTATCGGATCCACACCCTTCCTTGCCTGAGCGCACAATTTGTCTTTGATCCTGCACATTGCCTCGATATGCATGATCCAGTGTCTGGAAAAAGGCATCTTGATAAGTCCGCGGATATCTTTACCACACCAGTAATCGACAAGCCAGAATGCACTCTCATCCTCGCTTACTGATTTACTGTCTATCACTCTCTTTCTGTCTACATCGCCAAATTTACGCTTCAGATCCTTATATGAAAGGCTTCGAAGCAGCTCGTTCGTTGATTCTGTCACAGCCTTGCAGTATTCATACACGGCCTTCACATCGAGCTTTTTCGAAAACTCTGCGATCTCTTCACCCTGCAGTTCGTTTCCGGTCGTGACGATCGAACTCTTTGTTTTCTTCTGCCACTTCCCTGAAAAGAGAACCTGCTCATCTCCGGCTATAAGCGTATGGTCCACGATATCCTCAATCCTGAAAATATGCCACATGGAATATACAAGTGTCTTACTGTGATAGCCGTCCGCTCCGGCAAAGGGCATTTGATAAAATGCATCCTTTGGATACGATTCCGCTATGTATGTTATCTGCTTAAACAGATCATCCCTTAATTCAAGAAGCACATCGATCCCCTCGGAAAATGTGTCCTCTTTTCCGATGAGCGTCTGCATCTTTTTATTCTTTTCAGACCATTCTTTGTTCATAAGATCCTGTCTTTCACGATCGCATTCTAACCGGTTACACCAAGTATGTGCTTTTCCATGCTGTCGAGAAGATCGTGCGAATCATCTTCTATGTGCGACAGATATGTGACGATAAGCTTTCTTTCGGGGAGTATGTAGCACTTCTGTTTCCACTTTCCGTTGATGCTGAAGCCGTCACGGTACTTCCATAAAAAGTATCCGTATCCACCCTCACGGTTCATCTGCTGCACCGATGTTGCTTCCTCAACGTACTTTTCCGAAAGGATCCTCTTCCCTTCAAAAGTTCCCTTATTGTAAAGCAGCAAACCCACCCTGCTCAGTTCATTCACGGTAAGCATCATTCCCGACGCGCCATAGAAATATCCTTCGGGACATCTGGCATACTCGAACTTATCTATCCCGAGCGGTGCGAAAAGCTTGTCCTCGATATACTTTCCGAGATCCGTTCCGAGTGCTTCGGAAAGTGCAACGCCTACAAGATAAGCACTGATATTGTTGTAATTAAATATGCGCTCGTCCGGATTATTTATCTTTACATTCAGGGAAAAATCAAGAAAGCTGTCTCCCTCCGGACGGAAAGGAAAATCACCCACGGACATCGTGAGAAATCTCCTGACAGATAATCTGTCAAATGTTCTTCTCTGTTCTTCAGGTAAAGCTTCGATCCTGTTCTTCGGAAGATAATATGTTATCGGCTTATCAATATCGAATTTCACATCTTCTTTTGCGATATCCACGGTAACGGAAAGAACCGCTTTTGTGGCGGAGTAGATCTCGTGAACGTTGTCTGTGGTATCTCCGAATGAGTGTATGAGTTTTCCGTCCTCGTACACCTCCGCACCGAATACGTTCCAACCGTTTGTCACTATATCATTTACAAAAGCATCGAAATTCATTGAAATATTCTCCGAAGAATCACGGTTTCAGACAGATATAATTATATACTAAGGCCAAGGAGCTATAAATACCCCTTGGCCTTACTTTTTCTTTATTCTACGGGGAAGCAGGCTTCCGTTACATACTCATCCGGATTCTGTGTCTGTGCCGGACTCACATGATAGATGTTGAACATATGTCCGTTCATCCTGTATCCGTTTGCCTTGATCCAGGATACAACCGTCGCATACGCTTCACCCATCTGATCGTAGCTGCCCTTGATGATACAGCTTGCAACCTTCACTGCAGGGAGTGTCTTGAACTTTACATGTTCAGTATCGTCATACTTTCCCTTTACGGTCATCCAGGCGACTATCTCTACATTCTCTTCCTTGAATTCGTCATCAAGAAATTCCGCAGCCGCAAGACACGGATCGTCAGGGATCAGGTTCTTGCACTCACTCATCATGACTCCCCACAGCATTCCCTCGTCCTCGTAATGGGGAACCGTCATCTGAACCGTAGCCGCATATCTTTCGGGTATAGTCTTTACAGTTACATCAAAACTCATATTCTGCTCCTTCCTCAGCCTCTTTCGGGCCGAATCCAGAAGCATCAGTTTATACTCAGTCTCTTCGGAAAGCTTAGCCAGCTCCTTCTGCCTTTCGGAAAGGAATGCATCCATCTTCTCCTTATCATCATACGATTCAAGGATCTTGATGATATCCGCCAAAGGAAACCCCATGTCCTTGAGCGATGCGATCCTTCCTGCGGTAAACAGCTGATCCTCACGATAATAACGGTATCCTGTGAAGTCATCGATCTCCGCGGGTTTGAGAAGTCCTATATCGTCGTAGTGTCTGAGCATCCTGATGCTTACTCTGGATAACTTTGAAAATTCTCCTATTTTAAGCATTAGTAGCAACCTCCATGGATATTTTTGAGCTCACTGCAACGATAATCCCTCACATAATGTCAGAGTCAACTCATCTTTTAAAAAATTTTACAGAACCCTGTAATATGGGCAGATATTCTCGTAATGACCGTCCTTCATCCTGAATCCGCCGGGGATTATTCCGAGGCGCATGAAGCCGAGTCTTTCGTACAGATGCCTTGCATGGGTATTGGTCTCAACCACGGCATTAAGCTGAAGTATCAGAAAGCCGAGCTCCGAAGCTTTGGAAATGCAGTCCAGAACAAGTTTTTCCCCGATGTGCTTTCCGCGCATTTTGGAGCTCACCGCAAAAGAAGCATTGCAGATATGCCCGCATCTCCCCACATTGTTGGGATGAAGGATATACAGGCCCACGATCTTGCCGTCGCTTTCGGCAACGCCGACATAGCTCTGTGATTTGAAGAGCTTCTTTGCGGAAAAGATATCAAGAATATCTTCCTGGGGAAAAGCGATGCCCTCTTCAACGACCTCGTTCCAGATCTTTATCATCTGGGTAAGATCCTTATCGGAGAACTTGCGCAGGCTGACTTCGATCTCCTTTTCCTCAGCGACTGCACCGCCTGCTATAAATTCATCGTATTCTTTTTTCAGACGCACCTTATCTGCATCGGAAAGGCCGTCATATATAAGCTGGGCGGCATCCATCGTCTGTGCAAGACGCTTTACCGCAAACAGCCACAATTCAAAACTCATACTCCCACCTCCGTCACACTAACCTAATTATATGACAAAAAAGGACTTTTGGGCTATGGGTTTATTTTCCGGAAAGAGCAACCACCAGCTTGACCCTGTCATGGATACCGGTCTTATCGTATATCGATGAGATATAGTTCTTGACAGTTCCCTCCGAGATGTAGAGTTTATCGGCGATCTGTCCGTTGGTAAGCCCCTCCGCAAGAAGCGCTGCGATCTCCCTTTCCCGGTCCGTCATCTCGCCAAACAGATCCACCTCGGTATTCTTCGTCATAAGAGACGTAAGTCTGGACATAACCTTGGGATCCAGTACGCTGACGCCTGTCATGAGCTGGTTCACCGCGCCAAGGATCGCATCCTTTCCGCTGTCCTTGAGAAGATATCCGTCCGCTCCGCTGCTGATGGCATCCGTGATGTTCTTATCATCATAGAATGTGGTGAGCACCAGGATCTTCACACCCGGATAAATACGCTTCATATGACCGATAAGCTCGATTCCTCCCATTCCCTTCATGTTCAGGTCGACAAGAGCGATATCGCACTCTTTTTCCCTGAGGATATCAAGGGCCTCATGCCCGTCGTGAGCCTTACCGGTTATCTCCATATCGTTAACGGACAGTATGATCTCCAGACTGTCCAGAAGCATATTTTCATCATCAACAAGCAATACTCTGTACATTTTCAGCTCCGTAAAACAGGTAATTCAATAACGGCGTGAAAACCGCCTTCATTCCAAAATCCGGTACTGCCTCCGCATCTTTCCGCGTAAGAGATCAGCTTCTTGATCCCGAATCCCTCGCGGATCCTCTGCTCACTGTTTACATCGCTGTAATCGCTCTTTCCGTTGTCGGTAACACTCAATCTGACGTGGGCCCTGTCACCGGACAGTTCTACGATGAAGAATGTGGCATTACCGTGCTTTACTCCGTTGGTAAGAAGCTCGCTTAAAGCTCCCGTCAGAAATTCGGCATGCTCCGTTGGGATAAGGTAGTCCTCGGATATGATATCATATATCCTCTCACAATTCTGCTCCGTATCCATAAGGAACTCATCCATGATATTGTCCATGTAGCAGATAAGGTCCTTCATCGTAACATCACCGGACTCTTCATCAAGCGCCCTTACCGCGCTTCTGATGGCGGAAAGACTTCCCCGGATCCTTGTTCCCGCATCGTTCATCCTCCTGTGAGCTTCGTCCGGATCCTTATCAAAAAGCACATCCGCAGCCTCCAGGGTCATTATCGCAGCGGTTATGGAATGTCCCACGCTGTTATGGATATTCCGGCTGATATTCTCCCTCTCAAGAAGTCTTGCATTCTTGTCGGAATAAAAGCTTTTTATCATTAGTTCTTTATTTTTTTGGATCTGGTGCATCTCGCTTAAGCTGTAATCCCTGAGTCTTTCCGCGTCTTCCTTTTTCCTGAGCACGCTCTTTCTGATAAGATTCCTGATAAAAAGAATAAGCAGTACCACTGCCTCAAGTATGATCAGCTTCAGGATCCCGGCTGCGATCACAGAGCCTGCTCCGTTCGTAAGGTCTTCGTATCCCGCCACGCACCTGAAGATCAGGATGCAGATATAGGATATTCCCGCAGATATACAGGTAAAAAGAGTGCCCGGCCACAAAAGTGCTGCCAGAGCGAGGCAGCCCGCTGCGGAGCCGGAAGAAAACGCAAAAAAGAATGCAAGGAAAAGCTGAGCATACCGCATCAGCTTTCCCTGAGCATTCTTCATATATCCCGCTGTCAGAAGTATTACCGTTCCACCGCCGAGAGCAAGCACTAGGACTGTACTGAGCGGTCTGATGAAAACGGATACTACAGTCAGAAGGAGCATTATTGTAACAGATAACGCAATCTCTATCATATTACGAAGGCAGTGAATGCTTTGGCCTTCCTCCTCACTTTCCAAGGATCAGTTCATACGCCTTTTCCATAGCTTCACCTGAATCGCAGGGGTAGTCGGGTATCAGGGGCTGCCCCGATTTTGTTTCATCAAGCCTGAACCATCTCTTGTAGGAGACACTGAACCTCAGCTGCGAACATGGCGTGTTGAACAGCAGGATATCTCCGTATGAATCGGGAAGATTACCCGACTCTTCGCCGACAACCGTTCCAAGCCCATTATCCATAATAAGCATGGTAAAGTCCATAGCCGCGCTGAAGGTCTTTCTGTTGGTAAGGATATATACATCTCCGTCAAAACCGGCGCCTGCCCCGGGATTCCTGATATAGCTCTTATCGCTCTTATACAGGAAGTTTCCGAATCTTACATGTGCGGGCCAGGTGTAATATCCGTCCACATCCAGATAATGTATGAACTCATCTCCCACCATTGAATTTCCGCCGCCGTTCCAGCGAAGATCCACTATCACATTCCTGATTCCCGCGGCCTCCACCGCTTCGAAGAACTCCCTGACGGTGCGCTTATATTCATCGTTGTACACGCATGATGTGAGGGTGAAGATACCGACTCCTGCGTCATTATCGATCTCGTAATATACCCAGGGCTGCTCTTCCTGCGTATCTTCATCGTAGCCCTTAACCTCTTCAATGGGAACGAATCCGTAATGATATGTCACTTCGCTTCCGTCCTCGTCGAAGGTTATATCAACCCCGTCGGATGTATCAATATCTATCCATCTGAGGTACGCTTCACAGCAGGTAACGTTATTATTGAATACAGCCTGTGCATAGCTTTCCGTCTCATAGTAGTACACATCCAGGAATCTTTGAAGAAGCTCATCATATGATATGCCGTCTATCGTCACGATCCTGTTACCGGAACGCAGCTGTGAGAAATCATCTATATAGAGCATATTGCTGTATGTGGGGTAAACTCCGGAATGGCCGTCATATAGACAGTGCATTATCCTGGAGATCGCTTTCCATTCTTCCAGCACGGTAATTAGATATTCCCCGCTTTCCCTGATCCTGCGCACTTCCTCTTCGTAGCATGCCTCTGTGTCCCTGACTCTCTGATTGTCCTCCTCAAGCCATGCGGGATGTCTTTCCCTGAGCATCTGCATCACATAGTCCATATCCTTTATGGCGCATTCCGGGGTGATCTGTGCATCAAGCGGAAGGGATTCCAGAGAATCAGCAGTGCCCCTGTAAGGATCCAGCGCTTTTTTATATATTGTGGTCAGGATGGCGAATACCGCCAGAAGACCTATGATTATGCCGATTATTATTCTTTTTGTCTTCTTTTTCTTCATGATCTGTTTATCCTTATCTGCCGTAACACGGTCCGTCAAAATCCCGTCACATCGCATCTTGCCATCTCCCTTCCCTTAAGCAGGAATGTGGGGATCAGCACAAAGAGGTTTGATGCAAGAAATGCACACAGACCCATTTCCGAATAGTACGGAAGGTACCTGCCGCCAGGGATGTAGTATAGTTCGTTGAGAAGAAAGCTGCTTAAAAAGACCAGCCCTGCGCCTGCTGCAACCGCGATCAGATCCATGGCCGCAAGCTCTCTGAAGATCTTAAAGTATACTTCCCTTCGCGATAAACCTATGGCCCTGAACACGCCGAATTCGTAGCGCCTTGCCATGAACTGTCCGGAAAGTACGGAACCCACTATCATGGCCAGTATCAGGGTGAGGAATACGATACCGACTCCGAAAATGAGATTAAAGGGTTCGAACTGCTTAAGTATTGCTTCTCTTGAAAGCTCTTCTATATCCACCTTGCGATCACCCTTTATTTCTGTCAGATGATCATAGAGTTCGTTTCCGCTGATGCCGTTTCCCAGGACATTTAGCCTTACAGGTGAGCCCTCGTATTCTCCTCCCCTTACATAGAAGACGATATAGCTGTTATCATCCAGGATTGCCGCTATGGGGTATCTGCCCACGAATCCGGGAATCTGGGCGGAACTGATCTCATCTCCCTTATTAAGGCCGTACTGCGCCGCAAGCGCAGAGGATATGCATACCGTGCCGTCCTTTACATCCGACAGGTCCGCATTTATGCCGAATGCTTCAAAGGCCGTCCTGAGGTCCTCCGGAGTTTCGAATACCATGGATGCGCTGCCCATGTCGAATCCCATTGTGCAGGTCCAGGAAAGACCCGTGCTGCCCTGAGGAGTTCTGGGCATTACCGTGATCATATCGTCCGCAAGAAGATCCTCGTAAAAGGAATTAAAATCCTCAAAGTCTACATCTGTTGAAAGACCGTTTACCAAAAGCATCTTATCCGTGTACTCCATATATCTGTCCCAGTAATAGTAGACACTGTCCACGTAATTGCCTGCCAGATAAAGGAGCGTTGTGAACATGAACATGAAGATCACGATAAGACTTCGCATCCTGTTTTCTTTTATGTAATATAGTGCGGATAAGGGTTTCATCTGCTGATCTCTCCATCCCATATCTCTATTATGCTGTCCGCATCCTTC
>JAILOC010000088.1 GCA_024691045.1 Lachnospiraceae bacterium
TCCTTGCCAAGACCGGCCTTCAGTTAAACAAGTAATGGAAAGTACATTTGCGGGCATTCCCGTATCAGTTGAATATAAGAAAACATCCCGCCTTTCGATGACCTTCGATAAAGGCGGGACTCTTATTGTGACCGCACCGCTCCGTGCAACCGAAAGCGACATCCTCAGATTCTTAAAAGACCACAGACGCTGGATAAGGATCCACTACACCAAGGCAGTTGCCTTTGCCGAGGCCCATGAGGATATCAGGGTCGAAGAAGGCGGGCTCCTCCCTTATCTCGGTGAAAACCTCACCGTTCACATAGGAGGAAAGACCCGCACGACCAAAACGGAAAATGAGATCATCTTCCCCGAAGGAGCGGACGAAGAGGAATACATTAAGTGGCTCAAGAAGAAAGCAAAGGAATACCTTCCCGCAAAGCTTGCCCTTAAATCAGAAAGCACCGGCATACCTTTCAGAAGAACAAGGATATCCGGCGCCAAAAAAAGCTGGGGTTCATGCTCGCCGGACGGTACGATCTCCCTTTCCTGGAGACTCATGATGTGCCCGCCGGAGGAGATAGATTACGTTATCGTACACGAGCTGTGTCACAGACTTCATATGGACCATTCGAAGGAATTCTGGGCAGAGGTCGAAAGACGCATGCCGGACTACAGGGTCCGCAGGAAATGGCTGGATGATAATGCCTTCCTTATGGATCTCTTCGGATGATATGTTACCTGATGTCCAATCCGGGGCCGATCGTATTCCTGTCACAGCTGTAGCATGTGAATGCCTTATCTTTTTTCCCGTAGAATCCCACGTAAAAGCGGTCACCGGGATTAGCCGCCTGATACTCGGCGAATTCTGGAACCCTCACCCAGAGAGGCTTACCGTTTGCATCGGGGCCGAAATCAATCTCTTCCACGTTGTATCCGTCTTCGTAGTCGCCCATAAGACGGCTTCTCTTTTCTCCAGCGAGAAGTATGCGGAAATATGCGCTCATGTACTTTTTCTTCTGATTTATCTTGCCGAACACATAGAGTGCGATCAATGCGGCATCTATTATAAGACCATAGCCTCCACCGATCAGGAGTATGAACAGACAGAGGAATCCAAGGACGACCACCTCCACTATGATTTTAAAAACCCTTATGGGAGCGGTTCCCTCATTTTTTTTGAAGATCAGCTCGGGGGTTAAGACTCTTTTGTTCTCAATTTCCATTTTCTCATATTCCTTTCTCTTATATCGGAAAAACGAATTCTGTTACGAACTCATGACCGTATGGCTTAGCGGTGCATTCCACGGACATATCCCCGCCGTATTTTAGCGCGGCTTCCTTCGCATTCTTAAGTCCGAAACCGTGCTCGAACTTATTCGCCTTGGAGGAGATGATGTTGTCTCCGACATAAACGGGGGCATCGATGCAGGGATTTACCATTGATATCATAAAGAATTTCTCAGTCTTTTTAAAGCTCAGTTCTATCACCTTATATGAAGGATCCAGATCCACAAACCTTTCATCCGAGACCGCTTCTATGGCATTATCCAGGATATTTCCCAGGATCTTGCACATATCCACGGGGGAAAGATCGATATCCGTAATAACTCCCGAAACCTTTAAGGTTATCCCCGCTTTTTCCGCCTTGCTCTTTTTATCCGAGATTATCGCATCCGCGATGGTATCCCCGGTGTGTGCGCTGACATCCGCACTTTCTATCTGTTGCGTCATCTCACCCAGATATTCCTTCATCGCATCATAGTCTTTCTTTTCCAGGAGCATGGACAGAACCTGCATATTGTTCTTCATATCATGCCTCATGGAACGAATCTTCTTATTCGCCTCCGCACTGGCTTCGAAGTATCTTGCTTCCGACTCCACCAGTTCTCCGTTCACGCGGTTTATCTCGAGCAGATCCTGTCTCTCCTTCCGGGCTGCCCTTATATAGAATATCATCGTGACAAAGGCAAGTGCCGAAAGCATGAATAACAGATACTGTGGCTTGTCAAGAATAAAGGGCTCTCTCTCCAGATCCACGATCGGAACAAATGCCGCGAAGATGTTGAGCACAAGGAAGAGTCCGAGGATGAGTGAAAGAGGAAGCGGCGAATCATCCTTC
>JAILOC010000089.1 GCA_024691045.1 Lachnospiraceae bacterium
AGGTATACGACATCATTGCAGGCTCACCGGTCCTTCTGCTCATCAGTACATATATCTCTTTGGATGAGAGAACCTTGCTGCAGATCTGCTTTGCAAAGGTATTTGAGATCTCGTTCCTTCGGGATACGAGCTTATCGGAAGCATCGTTTGCGTTTGTCTTGCAGTAGTTAAGATAAAGCTGGAACAATTCCACGATATCCGTCACGGACATCCTGTCGTAATCTGCCTGTCCCAGTTCCAGTTTTCTGAAGGATATATAACCGTCACCGAGTGCATTTACATATGCATCATGAACATCCTTAAGACTTGCTTCCCTTGAATGGATCACCGTGCCGGTCTTAAGCAGGCATTTGCTTCCGTTCTCGATAACTATGGAGACATTGGTATTTTCCGCGGTCTCCACGGACGTTTTACAGACCATAAGATCTGAGGCGATACCGATAGCAACTTCCGAATCGTCCGTGCCGGGATTTGATATATAGATTGCATCTCCTTTGTTGATGCGTCCGAACACATATCCTACAACAACCATGTCTGCGGAATTATTCAGATTAAAAACATCCGCAACGGCAAAACAGAATCCTGCCCCGGGATTACCCTGCGCCGCACCTCCGGCGTTTTGAGCTGATGCGGTTTCGGTGTTCTTTTTTCCGAAGAGCTTATCTTTCAGTCCCATATTTTCTTCTCCTTTAGTGAGAGCGGTGTTCACCTCACATTGTATCTTATACGGGATGATCCCTCAACCGGATAGGATACAAAAAATTAAGCCTCCGTTACCGGAGGCTTTAAATAATCATTCGTATTCAACGGTTGCCGGAGGCTTCGGTGTGTAATCGAAGAGTACTCTGTTGATTCCGGGTACCTCGGAGATGATCCTCTTTACAAGATGATCGATCAGTTCGTCGGAGAGATGTTCGACTGTAACCTCCATAACATCGGTGGTATTGATCGCACGGATGATGCAGGGCCAGTCGAAGGTCCTCTTTCCGTCCTTTACACCGGTGGACTTGAAATCGGGAACAACGGTGAAGTACTGCCATACCTTGCCCTCGAGGCTGTTCTTGGCAAACTCCTCACGAAGGATCGCATCGGATTCGCGCACTGCTTCAAGTCTGTCTCTTGTGATCGCACCGGGGCAGCGGACACCGAGTCCGGGGCCGGGGAACGGCTGACGGTAAACCATGCCTGCGGGAAGTCCGAGACGCTCACCTACGATACGTACTTCATCCTTGAAAAGGATCTTAACGGGCTCTACAAGCTCGAACTTCATATCCTCGGGAAGACCGCCGGCATTATGATGAGCCTTGATGCCTGCTTCACTCTCAAGAATATCGGGCCAGATGGTTCCCTGTGCGAGGAATTCGATTCCGTCAAGCTTTCTTGCTTCCTCAGCAAATACCTCGATGAACTCTCCGCCTATTATCTTACGCTTGGTCTCGGGATCGGATACCCCTGCAAGCTTATCCAGGAATCTGTCGGTAGCATCCACATAGATCAGGTTTGCTTTCATCTGATTACGGAATACCTCGATAACCTGCTCGGGTTCACCCTTGCGGAGCAATCCGTGATTAACGTGAACACAGACAAGATTGTCGCCAATAGCCTTTATGAGCATTGCAGCCACTACAGATGAATCAACTCCTCCGGAAAGTGCGAGCAATACTTTCTTGTCTCCGATCTGCTCCCTGAGTGCCTGAAGCTGCTCCTCAATGAAAGCATCGGCAAGCTCGGGTGTGGTGATCCTTACCATGTCGTCCGGTCTTCTGTCGTATACCATATTCTTCTCCGTTTCTTATGTTTATTAATATCCGTTTACAGCTATCATCCTGTAAACAAAATATGCAAATTCAGTGCCCGTAACAGCTCCGTGAGGATCAATGAACTGCTCGGCTTTGGATGATCCCGGCGCTCCCCTTCCGTCCATGATCTCCCATGTGGCGGCCAGGTCACGCCTTCCCAGGCATAATAATCTATATCAAAATAATCAATATAGTCATCCGTTCTTCCGTAATCAAATGCGCTTTTAAGTCCTGCGTACTCAGAATACCTCTGAAGCATGAACGCCAGATCCTGTCTTGCTATCGGAATTCCTGTTCCGAATGTATCGGAAGATACATAAGGATATCCGACGCAGATGTCATTTTTCTCTGCCCAGATCACAGCTTTCTCATATACGCTTCCGGGCACGACATCCGTATAAGAGCTGCGTCCTCTCACTGTAGGACAGCCTGCCATGTTATACAGATATAATACTGCAGTCTCCCTCGTGATAAGGTCGCCTGCAGCCGCGGGATCGAAGTGTACACCCGAAAACGAGGGCATTACTCCGGTCGTCGGAACCGTAGTCAGCAGCACTCCGTCATCGAAGCAAAGGAAATAAAGAAGACCCCCGCCGTGATCGACCGACCACGAATGTCCCCTGCAGACCGCATACTCGGCTTTTACAATTCCGGAAGTATAGGTCTTTATGAGGAACGGATTATTTCCGATGTTCAGCGCCGCGAAATTATTGGTAAATGCCTGCAGGAAGAAAACATCGGGATTGTATGAAAGATCCAGTGCAGCAAGCTGATTGCATGCGCAATCAAGATATGCAAGCTTGGGATTATGCGAAAGGTCAAGCGCAGTTATATAGTTATAGCTGCAGATGAGCTTCCAAAGTTCGGGGTTGTGACTTACATCGACCGCAAACGCACCGTTATGTGCACAGTTGTAATACTGAAGCTCCGGACAGTGGCTGACATCAATGCTTCCCAGTCCCATATTATCCCAGATATCGAGTCTCTTTAATTTGGGATTATGAGTGACATCAAGCGTGGTTAGATGATTTCTGAATGCATCGAGGTGAGTAAGCTTTGGATTGTGCGATACATCGAGACTGTACAGTTCGCACGATCCGCACATCAGATGTTCAAGCTCGGGATTATGACTTACATCCAGTACCGGAAGCGGATTGGTGTTACACTCGATGAATGCCATCCCGGGATTATTGGAAACATTTAGTGAGACCAGGTTGCAGTCGTAGCAATATACCCAGACAAGTTCGGGATTACCCGAAAAATCAAGTGAGGTAAAGAGATTGTTGGAACACCATACACCGCGGAGATCCTTGTTATTGCTCAGGTCCATCGATGCGATCAGGTTATCCTTGCACCACAGTCCCTGAAGAGCGGTGAAATACTCAACACCCTTTACGGATCTGATGCCCATTCCCTCGCAGTAGATGTTAAGTGTTGCAGCTATCTCATAGTCATCAAGAATGCCGTTCCCGTTCTGATCGTAACTTGAAAGGATTACCGCCCTGAAATTCGCATCCGGAAATGTGGTGCTGTTTATGGGAACAGCCGCATCAGACTTAAAGCTTATGACAAAAGGCATTGCCGCCGAGGCGATCAACGCGAGCAACAGTTTCGAAAAAAACCGTTTCATCCGGTATCCCCCCTAAATCATAATTCCGCAAATACCTTCTCCATATTACCATAGAACAGGGGAAGCTCCAAATCATGCTTCCTGCCCTCGTCGTACACGCATCGGAAACCGTACAGGATGTCTTTTACATCGTTATGCAGTGTCATAATCCTTATTTCATCTGTGCAGGCGAGCTGTTCCAGGCAAACCTCAGCATATCAAGACCCTGCTCCCCATTTCGGAGTTTCCTTACTTCCTCAGCACAGAATTCCACAGCTTTCCCTATGAATTCATCAGTCATTTCTTTTGTGAAAAAGAAGATCGGCCCTTCATCCACAGATGAAAAAAACGCGTTCATGTTCCTCAGAAGCTCATCCGTGTCGAAGTCTCCGAGCCGGTTTATATCCTCATTCCCGAATCCGTCCGGAACGGCAAGATCATTGATCAGCCGGTACTTATCGATAACATACTTATTCAGGATCTCATAATCTTTATGAAGTCTTTCGACATTTCCCGGAATCCTCGGATTCCAGTGATGAATGTCATATACATAGTGCCTGTACAGAGAATCCTGCACCAGGTGCAGATAATAGCCCATATACAGATCATCCGTCAGCATCCGCGCCCCGAACATTTCACGGTATCTTTCAAGATCGTAGGTTTTCTTTGTGCCGTCCTGAACAAACACCTTCATATGGGTGTTGCCGTATCGGTTTCCTCCGACTCCGGCATCAACAACCACCGCCCCAAACTTCAGTCTGGCCGGATCCCTGAACTTTGTTTTCTTTATCAGCTCGCTCGTTATCGCAAGATGTACGATACTTGATGCCATAAATACTTTTCTCCCATGCCGGTCACCTGTGATCTGAATAACATTTGGCAAATACTCCATACAGATGTTAACTGCATATTTTGACCGATAATGATGCAGTTAAAAACATATACAAAAAATTGCAGGTGCTCACGTGGATCACCTGCAATCTCTGTCTCAGATCAGAATATTTCCTATAGTTTTCTCATAGTCTCTGTCGATCAGCACGATCTTTTCACCAAATTTTTGATAGCCCTCTATAACTTTATGGTTATCCTCTTTCAACTGATCAACCGTACAGTATGAATCATCCAATCTTGCCTCGATATCCGATGCATGTCCCTTTATGTCCGTAAAATGCATATCTATATATTCATCAGACATAGCCAGACATATGAATCTGATCGACTGTAAATACTTTTCATCAAAGTCTTTTCTCCAGTCAAAAGGTATGTAGCATCCCTCTACGATAAGGTTCTGTTTATTTTCAACAGATGTTTTGATCATCTCCCTGATAACAGGCCAGAGATAGTCAACAAGCGCGTCGTCATCTTCAGGAGTAAGATTTGTATATCCGCTCCGTATCAGACCCATTTTTACATGATCAATGGAAAGATATGGATATCTATATTTTTCGAGCATCCTTTGTGCAAGTGTTGTTTTACCCACATGGGATGCACCCGCTATCAGTATGATCATAATCTGCTCTGTCCTATGACAAAAAGGTCACTCGAGCTCCACGGTCCCGGGAGGCTTCGATGTAAGATCGTAGAGTACTCTGTTTACTCCTCTTACTTCATTGATGATACGGTTCATGACCTTCATCAATATTTCATAAGGGATCTGTGCGGACTCTGCGGTCATGAAGTCAACGGTCTTGACCGCACGGAGTGCAACGGCGAAATCATAGGTTCTTTCATCGCCCATAACTCCGACGGAACGCATATTGGTAAGTGCCGCGAAATACTGGTCCGGCATCCATGAAGGCCAGTAGCTTCTGAGAAGCGCATGATCGGGGTTTGCCCGGTCGATCTTAACGCCTGCTGCCCCTGCTGCTTCGTAAGCATACTCGTTGGCCGCAGCTTCAACCTCTTCACGGTAGATCGCATCGGAATCCTGAACGATCTTTACTTTCTCCGCGGAAACATCTCCGATGATACGGATACCGAGGCCGGGGCCGGGGAAGGGCTGTCTGAATACGAGCTGATCGGGAATGCCGAGCTCGAGTCCTACCTTACGCACCTCATCCTTGAACAGATTTCTGAGAGGCTCGATTATCTCCTTGAAATCAACGTGATCCGGAAGACCGCCTACATTGTGATGTGATTTGATGACCGCGGATTCACCGCCGAGACCGGATTCTACAACATCGGGATAAATGGTACCCTGAACAAGGAAGTCAACGCGTCCGATCTTCTTTGCTTCTTCCTCGAATACTCTTATGAACTCTTCGCCGATGATCTTACGCTTTCTTTCGGGTTCGGTGATGCCGGCGAGTTTTACATAGTATCTCTCCGCAGCGTTTACTCTTATGAAATTAAGATCGTAGGGGCCGTCGGGTCCGAATACTGCTTCAACCTGATTGCCTTCGTCCTTCCTGAGAAGACCGTGATCTACGAATACGCATGTAAGCTGCTTGCCTACCGCCTTGGAAAGGAGAACCGCAGCAACGGATGAATCAACTCCTCCGGAAAGAGCACAGAGAACTTTTCCGTTTCCTACTTTCTCCCGGATGAGCTTTATCTGTTCCTGCACAAAGGAATCCATCTTCCAGTCGCCCGCACATCCGCAGACATTGTAGAGGAAATTTCCGAGCATCTTTGTTCCCTCGGGAGTATGAAGAACCTCGGGATGATACTGGAAACCGTATAATTTCTTTTCATCATATGCAATCGCCGCATAAGGACAATTGTCGGTGGTTGCGATCGATCTGAATCCGGGAGCGATCTTCGATATATAATCGTTATGGCTCATCCAGCAGGTGGTATTTTCACTTACTCCCTCGAACACAGGTGAGGCTGTATCAACCTTCAGTGCCGTGTGTCCGTATTCCCTCACGGGTGCCTTCTCGACATTTCCGCCGAGTACAAGGCTCATGAGCTGTGCTCCGTAGCAGAGACCGAGAACGGGAACTCCCATTTCGAAGAGCTCCTTATCGCATGATGCGGCTCCCTCTTCATAACAACTTGCGGGACCTCCGGTTAAGATGATCCCCTTGGGATTCATTGCCTTGATCTGATCGATCGGTGTCCTGTAAGAGTAAATCTCACAATAGACATTGTTTTCTCTTACTCTTCTTGCGACCAGCTGATTGTACTGTCCGCCGAAATCTATTACGAGTACCAGTTCTTTGTCCATATATTTATTCCTTTCAAAAAAGACACAAATGATTATATATAAAATTTCTACATAATAAAAGAAAACAGACCTATTATATTCTGTCTGAATATTACCGATATATACTTAAAATAGTCAGAATTTTGCAAGTTTGTGCCGGACATTCTGAATGAATTCAGACAGAAAATGCCGAAAAGCCTTTAAAATACGCGAAAAAACATCTTGCAAATTTGACATTACAGTGTTAACTTTAACTTAAGTAATAGTCTAATGGTGGCGTACTGTCGGAAAAGAAGTACGTCTTCCGTGCATAGGGGAAGGATCCCTTTAGCGGAGCTTAAGCCTGCACCGGCTGTCACACATTTCATGGAAGAAAGGGGGCGTGGCAATGAGTGCTGTATCTAATACAATATTCAATAATTATCTGACGGCCTACGGCGCCCCGAAGATA
>JAILOC010000096.1 GCA_024691045.1 Lachnospiraceae bacterium
GGCCACATTGGATACGAACATGGGGAAAAGCTTATCCGTGATGATCTTGGCAAGGGGAATGCTCACCAGAGATCCCAGCATCACCGCGATCCTGTTTCCGTCAAGATACAGTCTTTTGACCTCTTTTCCCCTGAAGCCGAATATCTTCATAAGGGAGATCCCGAATGATGCCCTGTCTATCATCACCGAGGTCATAAGGAACATTACAAGGCAGAAGATCACGGTGCTCATGGTGATGAGCAGGGTGTACAAAGGTGCCATGAGATCCACAAATACGCCTGCTGCATTTTCTATGTCGGCTTTGTCAGTCACGCTGTACAGCCTTCCCTCTTCTATATCCAGCTTTCGGTCCGACATGACGGCATTGTAATAGTCATCGCCTTCACCGAACAGTTCCCTGCAGCTGTCTATATCCATGAACACGGTAAGTCCGGATGAGTATGGCGCGATCCCCTCAACCTTAAATGCATAATACATGTCATCCGACTTATCCTCCAGCACCAGTATATCCCCGGTCCCAATACTGTACTTTGTGGCAACCGCATCAGAGATCACAATACTGTCCCTGCCCTTTACCGTATCCACATCGATATAGGGATTGTCGTCATCGATGCCCATTAAGGTAATATCCAGGGTGTAACCGAAAGCTTCTTTCTGAAGAGAGGTGATAAATACCGCTTCACCGCCTTCAGGCACTTCATCAGAAGGATACTTATAGGAGTACATGTAACGGTAACGCGTATCCTCCACCGGTCTTTCGCCCATGTTCCTGCAAAGAACATAGCAGTTCAGACCCATCATGAAGATCATCAGGGATACCGACAGTCCGACTATGATGGTAAGGACGGTCCTTCTTTCGCGCAGCATCTGTCTTATCATAAACTTTCTCATAAAGGGCATGTCGGGAAGCCTGATATCACGGCCCTTTGATGCCTTCTGTTCGTTCCTTATAAGGGAAAGAGCAGTTCTCGAAAGACTCTTATTGATGACCAGAAAATTGACTATGATACTGACCGCAGGAGGCATCACAAGAGCATAGACGATCAGGTATCCGGGGATGAACTTATCGAAAACGGGGATCGAATAATAACTGTATGAATCCGAAGTCTGCCAGCTGCTTCCGAGTCCGCTGAGTCCCACCGCAGCTCCGCATATTCCTCCCAAAAGAGAGATAACCGTGGGCATGAAGATATAATGTCTCATCAGATCCTTCTTCTTAACACCCAGCGCATAAAGTGCACCTATCGTGCTGCTCTCTTCCCTGATCTGATTGATCACGAACACGGAAAGCACATATGCGAAAAGAATGATCACCACGATCCCGTCAACAAGTCCTATCGTCTTGTTGATCTCTATATCACCCGCAGCACCTCCGATCCTGAGGTTGTCTTCCTTTAAAATGAAGGAGGTCAGATTGTCCGGAGACTCGGTGAATAACTCATCAAGGAGTTCATCCGACTGCTCCCGAAGCTCACGGATCCCGTCATACAATTCTCCCGCACCGTCATACAGCTCTCCGGCACCTTCATGAAGTTCTCCTGCGCCGTCAGCCAATTGGACCGATCCTTCATACGCTTCACCAATCCCCTCATCAAGCTCCGACATACCGTTTACCAGTGAAGTGACTTTCCCGGAAACGCCCGGGATCACGGAAACCGAACCTTCGAATTTCTTTACTCCGGACAAAAGCTCTTCGCTTCCTTCACTTAACTGCCCCAGTCCGTCTTCAAGTTCCAAAGTTCCGTCATATAATTCCCCTGTGCCGTCATACAGCTCTCCGGCACCGTCATAAAGTTCCTCCGCGCCGTCCGCAAGTTCGCTTATGCCGTCTCTTATCTCATCCCTTCTTCCGTAGGTGTCATCAAGTATTTCCAGATAGTAGGGATCCTCCACCGATCTGTAATCAAATTCCAGATCCCTTATCATCTGCTTAAGATCATCTGCACTTATGCGTCCGTTCAAAAGAAATGCATATGTCAGATCCTCGCTGCCCACGGCTCCGATGTTCCTCAGCAGATCGTATCCTTCAGGTGTGACGAATCCCGTTCCGAAGACGGTACTGTCGACAGCCGTATCGGACAGTTTCTTCAAAGGTGCATCGTAATCCACACTGCTTCCTATTCCTGTGACGGTAATAATCCTGCCACCGATGTTCAGAACATTTCCGACACTAATGTCATGTTCTTCACAGTATCTTTTTTCCAATACGATCTCATCATCCGCAGCCGCATATCTTCCGCAGTCAAGTACCACAGTATCTATCAGCTCCCTGTTTTTGAAGATCCTTATTACGGAGCCGTCATCAAGAGTCAGATCATAGCTTACGTGAGACTCTACGGTGGCACCGCTTTCCGTAAGTGTGCTTATCTGTTCATCCGTAAGTGCATTGAATACGGTAAACTGCCCGTCTTCGATACGGCTTACAGCCTGATTAGTCTCGGTCCCGACGATCACAACCTCAGCTGCATCCACCAGTGCAATGATTATATACATGCAGAGAGCGATCATCAGAAACAGTGAACCCAGTCTGAAGAAATCCGCTCTTATCTGTCTCGGAAATCTTTTTCTAAGTATCCTGTTCATTACAGATCCTCCAATTCGCGGGCAGGTATTCTGGTTTCGTTCATGTACTCATCCTTCACCACACCGTCCTTGAGGAAGATGACCTTGTGGACCATATTCTTTATGGAATTGTTGTGGGTTACTATGAGCATCGTGGTCCCGTATTTTGCGTTGATCTGTTCAAGAAGGACCAAGATATCCCTGGAAGTGTTCGAATCCAGCGCTCCCGTAGGTTCATCGCAGAGGAGGAGCTTGGGGTTCTTAATGAGTGCCCTTGCGATGGCGCATCTTTGCTGCTGTCCTCCGGAAAGCTGCGCGGGGAATTTGTTCCGATGCTCGGTAAGGCCCAGCACATCAAGGAGCTCTTCCATATCAAGAGGATCCTTCGTAAGGTATTCGCATACCTGTATATTCTCTGTCACCGTAAGATTGGGAACCAGATTGTAGAACTGGAAGATGAATCCCAGATTGTCCCTCCTGTAATCCGAAAGAGCGTTGTTCTTCATTCCGAAAACTTCCATCCCATCAACCCTGATCGAACCGCTATCCATCGTGTCCAGGCCGCCGATGCAGTTAAGAAGTGTCGACTTGCCGGAACCGGAAGTTCCCTGAATGACACACATCTGTCCTTTTTCAACGCCCGTATTTACGCCCTTTAAGACCTGAACATAGCTTCCGCCGCTTCCGTAGCTTTTCTTAACATCTCTGATCTCAAGATACATTTTTTCATTTCCTTTCTTTCAACATAACAGTGTTATGTAAATGTTATTTTTTTCCGCTTCCCGTAAAAGAAAAACTTTTTCCGGGAAGCGGTGATCTTTACATATTATTTTTTAACCAGCGCAAG
>JAILOC010000126.1 GCA_024691045.1 Lachnospiraceae bacterium
TAGCCATGACGAGTACACCTGCCTGAGCGGTCCCGCTTGCGGTTTTTCCGCATCCGGCAAGACACATTATCATTGCGGCACAAGTAATCATTGTAATAAGTTTTTTCATAAAAATCCTCCCTGCCTTTTCAGGCATTTATATACGGGGGTTAGCCCCAAACATTGTCTGTCCCTGGTACCGTCATCAGCGGACTGTAAAAAGCGCCTTAGATTATAGCACATCTTACGGCCTGTAAAGTCTTATATCTTCTGCAAGTTTTTCCTTCAGGGCTTCAACGGAATCAAATCTGGTCTCGGGCCTTCGGAAGGATTTAAGGTACACCTCCGCATCCTGCCCGTAGACATCCCCGTCAAAATCATAGAGGTATGTCTCTACGCCCTTTACTTCATGGTCCGATATGGTCGGCTTGCAGCCTATATTGGTAAGGCCGCAGTATTTCTTTCCGTCAATATATACATCCGATGTATATACACCGTTCGGCGGAAGTAATTTGTCTTCATCGGGAAGCATGTTGATGGTGGGAAATCCGAGAGTCCTGCCCATATGGTTTCCGTGAACTATGCTTCCGCATACAAAATAAGGTATTCCGAGAAGTTTCTCCGCATCTTCCATCCTGGCTTCGGATATCATCTGCCTTACAAGAGTGGAGCTGACTTCGTATTCCTTATCAAGCTCTATTGTTATCTTATCGATGATCCTGACGGCAATGTCATTTTGCTCGCCGTATGCTCTCAGGGTATCCGCATTGCCTGCGCCCATTTTTCCGAAGGAAACATCCTTTCCCGCGGCAATGGTTCTTGCTCCGATCCTTCCGGTAATAAGCTCTTCCAGAAAAGGGACCGGCTCCGTATCCGCGGTATCCTTGTCAAAAGGAAACTCGATCAGAATATCTATTCCCTTTCTTTCAAAAAGAATCCTCTTTTCTTTTCTGGTGGTCAGGAGACTTTTTTCTTTTCCGAAGAAAACACCGGGTGCGGGATCAAAGGTAAAAACACAGGATTTGAGTTCCTCACCCGTCTTCTCCTCGCATGCTCCGATTATCTCCAGCAGAAGCTTCTGGTGACCGATGTGCACACCGTCGAATTTACCTATGGCAACGGCCGTAGGCGAACTGATATAAAAATCTTTTGTATCGGATATTATTTCCATATCTTGTCAAAACATCTTAAAGGGTGCAAAAACTCCGGTCTCCGGATCGTATTCGTAAACGGCGGCAAATTCACCGTCAGGATGATATACCCTGAACATCTGCTTTTTGCCCTCTCCGGAGAAAGAAACCATATCCTCCGCGGTCAGCTTGTTTCCGTTAAGAAGCAGTCTGTCCGCTTCCGCGGTGACGGTAATCTCAGGATAATCGCCAAAGACGGTATCGATGGGTCGTATCAGTGAGATCAGTTCGTCTCTCCTGCCTTCATCCGCAAGTTTTCTGAGTTCATCAAGTGAATGGGCCGATTCAAGATCAAAGGGTCCGACGCAGCTTCTTACAAGTGACTTCATGCATCCGCCGCATCCCAGATCGCGTCCTATATCATCACAGAGCGATCTTATATATGTTCCCTTCGAACAGAGAACCTTGAACTTAACGACGGGCAGTTCCACCGAAAGGATCTCTATACTTTTGATGCTGACTCTTCTCGGCTGTCTTTCAACGGTTCTTCCGCTTCTTGCGATATCGTAAAGTCTCTGTCCGTTTGATTTAAGTGCCGAATACATAGGAGGAATCTGGTCTATGTCTCCGAGATAACCCATTACCGCTTTTTCAATCTGTTCTGCGGTCAATTCCGTCGCCTTTGCCGGATCGCCGCCCTCCGCATTTCCCGTCACGTCAAGCGTATCCGTAACACGTCCCAGAAGGAGCTCTGCGATGTATTCCTTATCCCAGTCGGTTATCAATCCGCATACCTTGGTTCCCTTTCCGAGCGCCACAGGGAGAACTCCCGTCGCCATCGGATCAAGCGTTCCGGTATGACCGACCTTCTTCTGATGATAGATTCCTCTTACAACCGCTACAACATCAAAGGAGGTGTATCCCGCCTCCTTTGAAATATTAAGTATTCCGTTATTTACGGGATCAGCCATGGGCCTCTTCATCCTCCGGAAGATTGTCCAGCTGTCTTTCGATATACTTGGAAAGATTGTTCACACAGTCGTAAACATTTCCCGTCATATTGCATCCCGCTGCCCTTGCATGTCCGCCGCCGCCGAAGCGCACGGCAATCTTGGCAACATTGACCTTATCAGAGGATCTCATCGAAACCTTGAATTCCTGAGCAGCGATCTCATACATAAAGATCGATACGTCAACATCCCTGATATTGCGCAGCTGGGAAACAATGCCTTCAAAATCCTTGCTTACGACGCCGTAGAACTGCTGGGTCTTAAGGTCGAGCCAGCTTACAACGCATCTTCCGCCCATGAATCTTACGCTCTCCATCAGACATCTTCCGAGTATCTGTGACTGGAGATAAGTCTTCTCATAGAAGGCTCTCTGAATGAGTGAAGTATGGTCAAAGCCGTACTCCATAAGATCCGCAGCGCGTCTCATAGTGTCGGGCGAAGTGCTTGAATACTGGAAAACACCGGTATCCGTTACCATTCCGGTGTAAATGCATCTTGCGACATCGGCATCGATATACTTTTTGTCGAAAAGCGTATAGAGCAGTTCACAGGTGGAGCTTATGTCGGGATCCACCACATTGAGGTCTCCGACGCCGTTTTTATTGCTTTCGTGATGATCGATGTTGATACGCTTAGCAGCACCGTCAAAATATTTTACGGTCTCGCCGAGTCTTTCACGGTTACAATCGAGGGAGAAGTAAACGTCATATGAAACGTCATCGGGGAATTCCCTTTTTATCTCGTCGTATCCCGCTTCATCGTTGAAAATTGTAGGAATGGGATTTTCAAGATTAACATCTATCTCCTTGTCCGGAAATGCATTCAGAAGATATTTTCTGAGCGCAAGACAGGAAGATATGGCATCGCCGTCCGGTCTGATATGACCGCTGATGCCGATCCTCTTTGCATCTTCGCATTCCTTGATAATATCGAGCATTAAATTACCTCTTACTGTTCGGTGTCCTCTTCCGAGTCCACATGCCTTGCTTCGTCATCTGCGATGACCTCGTCGATCTTATGTATCATATCGACGCCGTATTCGGTGGAGGTATCCGAGATGAACGAAAGCTCGGGAGTATTTCTGAGATTCATTCTTACGGCAAGCTCATGTCTGATATAGCCGGCCGCAGACTGAAGGCCTCTGATAGTGTTGTCCCTGTCCTCTTCGGAACCGAGAACCGATATCCATACCTTGCAGGTTTTGAGATCGGGAGCAACATAAACCTCTATGATGCTGGTCCAGGGGCTGACCCTGGGATCCTTGACATCACGGATGATCTGCGAGAGTTCCTTCTGAACCTCTGAGTTAAGTCTTATATTTTTGATACTGTTTTTTCTCACGTTCTGGGAACCTCAACCATAATGTAAGCTTCAACCTGATCAAGCTCCTGGATGGAATCGAACTTATCGAATACAAGTCCGCACTCGAATCCTTCCTTGACCTCCTTGACATCATCCTTGAATCTCTTGAGCGACGAAAGCTCGCCTTCGTAGATCTGCTCCTCGCCTCTCCTGATACGGACCTTGCAGCCTCTCTGCATATGTCCGTCGAGCACGTAGGAACCTGCGATGTTTCCGATAGCGGATGCCTTGAAGATCTGCCTGATCTCCGCATGTCCGATGATCTTCTCTTCGAATACGGGATCGAGCATTCCCTTCATTGCACGCTCAATATCCTCGATAGCCTTATAGATGACATCGTAACATCTGACATCGACATTCTCCGCCTCTGCCTTGCTCTCTGCCTGGGTATCGGGCTTTACGTTGAATCCGATGATGATTGCATTGGATGCACCTGCAAGGTTGACATCTGATTCGTTGATAGCACCTACGCCGCCGTGAATGACCTTGACGACAACTTCCTCATTGGAAAGCTTAAGCACGGATTCCTTGAGAGCTTCAACGGAACCCTGTACGTCTGCCTTGATGATGATATCAAGCTCCTTGAGATTCTCCTCCTTGATCTTGGAGAAGAGATCTTCGAGACTCATTCTTCCCTGGGTCTCTGCAAGCTTCTGCTTCTTGTTCTCTGCGGTATAGGTATCTGCATAGGACTTGGCTTCCTTATCGGACTCGTGTGCAAGGAATACCTCGCCGGCCTCGGGTACGGAGCTTAAGCCCAGTATCTCAACGGGAGTAGAAGGTCCGCAGGTCTTGACGTTCTCACCCTTATCATTGATCATCGCACGCACTTTACCGTGAGCTGCGCCTGCGGATACGAAATCTCCGATGTGAAGGGTACCCTTCTGTACAAGGATGGTTGCAACGGGACCTCTTCCCTTATCGAGCTGTGCCTCTATTACAAGACCTCTTGCCTTTCTGTCGGGATCCGCCTTGAGCTCAAGGACATCCGCAGTAAGAAGGATCATATCGAGAAGGTTATCGAGACCTTCTCCGGTCTTCGCGGAAACGGGAGCAAATACGGTCGATCCACCCCAGTCCTCGGAAATGAGTTCATACTCAGAGAGTTCCTGCTTAACCCTGTCAATATTTGCAGAGGGCTTATCGATCTTGTTGACAGCAACAATGATCTCTACGCCTGCTGCCTTCGCATGGTTGATAGCCTCTACGGTCTGGGGCATTACACCGTCATCAGCCGCAACTACAAGAATTGCGATATCGGTGGAATTCGCACCACGCATACGCATTGCGGTGAATGCTTCGTGACCGGGGGTATCGAGGAAGGTAATGGTCTTACCCTTAACGTCAACGGTGTATGCACCGATAGCCTGGGTAATTCCTCCTGCCTCTCTCGAGGTTACGTGTGTCTTTCTGATCGCATCGAGAAGTGAAGTCTTACCGTGATCGACGTGTCCCATAACACAGACTACGGGAGGTCTCTCCTTCATCTTGCTGGTATCTTCTTCATCCTCTTTGAGGAGTTCCTCGATGACATTTACTTTTACTTCATGCTCACAGAGGATCTCGTAATCCATCGCGATGTTTTCGGCATCCTCATATGAAAGCTCCTGGTTAACGGTGCAGACCTTGCCGGACATAAAGAGCTTCTTGATGATATCGGAAGCCTTCATCTTCATCTTGGCAGCAAGATCACCGATGGTGATGGAATCGGGAAGGGTGATGACCTTGATCTGCTCTTCGACAACCTCCTCAACCTTCTTCTCGGGCTTGATGAAGCGTCCCGCCTTCTTGCTGCGTGAAAGTTCCTCTTCGTTGTAATTTATGTCCTTGTGCTTGCCGTTTCTTTCTTCGTTCCTGCGTCTTGCGTCACGGCCCCCTTTATTGCTCGTAGGACCGTCTGAGGTAAAGATCTTGCCTCCGCCAGCACCTTTTCCGTTGCCGAATCCGGCTCCCGGCCTTCCATTTGGTCTCTGACCTCCAGCGCCACCAGCAAAGCCCCTGCCAGGAGCTCCGCCGCCAAAACCACCCTTTTGAGGGTTCTGCGCGCCCGCGAAATTGTTCGGACGCCCGTTCTGAGTCTGCCTGTAATAGCCACCTTGCCTGTCGGTCCTTTCCGTGCTTTGCGCTGTCTGACCATATCCGTTTCCTCCACGGTATCCGCCTTTTGAACGCTGTCCGGGTCTGTCGTTGATGCTGATGGAATGGGTACCCTTCGCATTATCCCTGGGACCCTGGGGCTTGCCTGACTGGCCCTGGGCAGGTGCGGGATTTGCGGGCTTTGATTCCTGAGCTGCGGGCTTAGCCTCTGCAGCGGGTGCCTCGATCTTGGCGGGAGCAGCTTCCTGCTCGGGCCTGGGCTTTCTTGCACCGGGAATATTCTTGGGATCCTGAACCATGTTGACGGCAGGAGTATCCGAGGGAGCCGTAAGGGGCTTGATGATCCGTCTGGGCTCGGGTCTTCCGGTCATGGGGGTTCCGGGTCGTCCGCCTGTCGCGGGCTTAACGTAAGGTGAAGATACGCCTGCGGGCTTAACGCTCTGACCGGTATATGCCTTTGCGGGCTGGGAGGATGCTCCTCCTGCCTGGGGCTTGCCGGGTTTATTGTTAACGATGATTATCTTCTTTTTGGGTGCATCACCGTGAGCCGCTGCCTTGTGCCTTGCTGCTTCCTCGGGTTTTGCCGCGGGCTTTTTCTCCGCAGTCACTTCCGGCTTCTTTTCCACCTTGCTTTCTGCAGGAGCCGGCTTTGCGCTTTCCGCGGGAGCGGAAGGCTTGTTTGCACCGAATCTGGCTCTGAGCTTATCCGCCTCTTCGTCGGATACGGAGCTGGCATGGGATGTTACATCCATACCCATCTCTTTAGCGGCGTCAACCACCTCATTGCTCTTAATTCCAAATTCCTTTGCAAGTTGGTTCAATCTGATCTTTGCCATTAATTACAATTCCTCCTCAAAAAGCTCAGGTGCCGTTTTCATTATTGCTTGGCACAATCCTTCATCTTCCACTGCCAGAGCACTCCGCAGGTCCTTTCCGACTGCATGGCCGAGTGCCTGCCTGTCGGAGTAATACATGTACGGTACTCCGTAATATTTACATTTGTCCGAGTACATCTTCCTGGAACCTTCGGATGCATCGGAGGCGATGATCACACACATGGCACTTCCCGCCCGTATGCTCTCGAGAACCTGTGTCTCTCCGCCTGCGATCTTCCCCGCTTTCTGTGCAAGTCCCAGAAGCGATAAAATCCTGTCTGTCGTAATGACTCCTTTCCACCTTAAGGTGGCGTGCTCTTTTTAACTGTTTCCGTACTTATTCAATATGTATTCCGAAATGCTCTGAAGAGCTTCTTTCGGAACGGGTGTTTTAAATGCTCTCTCCAGTCCGTGCTTTTTAAAAGCCTTCTCAAGGCACACTTCCGAAGGGCATATGTAAGCCCCGCGTCCGTTCATCCTGCCCGTCTCGTCGACCATGATAAGACCTTCCGTATTACGTACGATGCGGATCAATGACTTTTTATCAAAAGTCTCACCGCACCCCACACATGTCCTGGAGCATTTCGAATTCATTATTCCTGTCCGTCCTCTGCGGGAGCTTCCTCAGCAGGTACCTCTTCATAGCTCTCCTCGTATCCCTCTTCGTACTCCTCACCGTCCTCATCGGAATACTCATAGTCCTCATAACGGAATCCTACGGCATCCTTAGCCTGGGACTCGGACTTGATATCGATCTTGTATCCGGTAAGACGTGCGGCAAGTCTCGCATTCTGTCCTTCCTTACCGATCGCAAGCGAAAGCTGGTCGTCGGGAACTACTACCTTGGCGGTCTTCTCATAAGGATCTGCGAATACCGCAAGTACGGATGCGGGTGAAAGTGCATTCTGAACAAGGTTTCCGGGGTTGTCATCCCAGCATACGATGTCGATCTTCTCGTCATTGAGTTCGGATACGACGGCACCTACTCTGTCACCGTTCATACCTACGCATGCGCCTACGGGATCGACGTCGGGGTTGTTGCTCCATACGGCGATCTTGGAACGGCTGCCGGGCTCACGTGCGATGCTTCTGATCTCTACTATGCCGTCAGCTATCTCGGTAACTTCGTTTTCGAAAAGGCATCTTACGAGCTCCGGATGGGTACGGCTAACACTGATGCGGGGTCCCTTGGGAGTGGACTTTACATCAAGGACATATACTTTAAGCCTGGTTCCGTTTCTGTATCTCTCGCCGGGGATCATCTCGGACTCTGCAAGGATTCCGTCCGCCTTGCCGAGGTTGAGGCTTACGTTTCCTCCGACATAGTGATTGACGGTACCGGTAACGACGTTCTTTCTTCTTCCTGAGAACTGATCGAATACGGCATGTCTTTCCTCTTCACGGATCTTCTGTAAGATCACATTCTTGGCACTCATTGCCGCAATACGGGTAAGGTCTGCGGACTTTATCTCAACCTGTACAACGTCTCCGACCTGAGCATCGGGAGCGATTGCTCTAGCGTCTTCGGGAGAAATATCCTCAAGAGGGTCCATGACATCATCGGCTGTCTCCACAACCGTCTTCTCCGCATAGATGCGATAATCACCGGTATCACGGTTGATCTCGGCACGGATGTTCTTGATGTTCTCATTTCTGCCG
>JAILOC010000163.1 GCA_024691045.1 Lachnospiraceae bacterium
GGCCACATTGGATACGAACATGGGGAAAAGCTTATCCGTGATGATCTTGGCAAGGGGAATGCTCACCAGAGATCCCAGCATCACCGCGATCCTGTTTCCGTCAAGATACAGTCTTTTGACCTCTTTTCCCCTGAAGCCGAAGATCTTCATAAGGGAGATCCCGAATGATGCCCTGTCTATCATCACCGAGGTCATCAGGAACATGACAAGGCAGAAGATCACGGTGCTCATGGTGATGAGCAGGGTGTACAGAGGTTTCATGAGATCAACAAAGACGCCTGCTGCCTTTTCTATGTCAGCTTTATCGGTCACGCTGTACAACCTTCCCTCATCTATATCCAGTTCGCTCTCCGACATGACCGCGTTGTAATAGTCGTCATCCTCACCGAAAAGTTCCCTGCAGCTGTCTATATCCATGAACACGGTAAGTCCCTGTGAATAGGGGACGATCTCCTCAACCTTAAAAGCGTAATATATATCATCCGCCTTATCCTCAAGCACCAGCATATCCCCGGTCCCAAGGCCGTACTTTGTGGCAACGGCATCCGAGATCACGACACTGTCCCTGCCCTTCACCGTATCCACATCGATATAGGGGTTGTCATCATCGATGCCCATTACGGTAATATCCAGGGTATAACCGAAAGCTTCCTTCTGAAGTGAGGTGACAAATACCGCTTCGCCGCCCTCGGGCACTTCCTCCGAAGGATATTTATAGGTATACATATAGCGGTAAAGTGTATCCTCCACAGGTTTTTCACCCATGTTCTTACACAGTACAAAGCAGTTCAGGCCCATCATGAATATCATGAGCGAGATCACCATGCCCAGTATGATGGTAAGCACAGTCCTTCTTTCGCGGAGCATCTGCCTTATCATGAACTTCCTCATAAAGGGCATGTCGGGGAGCCTTATATCCCTGGCCTTCGAAGCCTTCTGTTCATTCCTTAGAAGGGAAAGCGCTGTTCTCGAAAGACTCTTGTTGATGACCAGGAAATTGACTATGATACTGACCACAGGAGGCATCACAAGAGCATAGACGATCAGATATCCGGGGATGAACTTATCGAAAACAGGGATCGAATAATAGCTGTATGAATCCGACGTCTGCCAGCTGCTCCCGAGTCCGCTGAGTCCCGCTGCGGCTCCGCATATTCCTCCCAAAAGAGAGATCACCGTGGGCATGAAGATATAATGTCTCATCAGATCCTTCTTCTTCACACCCAGAGCATACAGCGCACCTATCGTGCTGCTTTCTTCCCTGATCTGATTGATCACAAACACGGAAAGCACATATGCGAAAAGAATGATTACCACGATCCCGTCAACAAGTCCTATTGTCTTGTTGATCTCAATATCACCCGCAGCTCCTCCGATCCTGAGATTGTCTTCTTTCAAAATGAAAGAGATCAGATTGTCCGGAGATTCGGTGAATATCTCATCAAGGAGTTCATCCGACTGTTCCTTCAGTTCACTGATCCCGTCATATAATTTACCCGCACCGTCATAAAGCTCTCCCACGCCGTCATAAAGCTCCGCGGCGCCATCTGCCAATTCTTCCGAGCCTTCATATGCATCATTTATGCCGTCATAAAGCTCCCCGGCACCGTCATAAAGCTGCTCCGCTCCGTCAGCAAGATCGCTTATCCCGTCTCTTATCTCATCCCTTCTTCCGTAGGTGTCATCAAGCATTTCCAGATAGTAGGGATCCTCCACCGATCTGTAATCAAATTCCAGATCCCTTATCATCTGCTTAAGATCATCTGCACTTATGCGTCCGTTCAAAAGAAATGCATATGTCAGATCCTCGCTGCCCACGGCTCCGATGCTCCTGAGCAGATCGTATCCGCCGGGAGTTACAAATCCAGTTCCGAAGACTGTACTGTCAACGGCAGTATCAGACAGCTTTTTAAGCGGCGCATCGTAATCCACACTGCTTCCGATACCGGTAACGGTAATATTCCGGCCTCCGACGGTCAGAACATTTCCGACACTGATGTCATGTTCTTCACAGTATCTTTTTTCCAATATGATCTCATCATCCGCAGCCGCATATCTTCCGCAGTCAAGTACCACGGTATCTATCAGCTCCCTGTTTTTGAAAATCCTTATTACGGAGCCGTCATCAAGAGTCAGGTCGTAACTTATATGAGGCTCTATGACAGCACCGGTGCCTGTAAGCGTACTTATCTGTTCATCCGTAAGTGCATTGAATACGGTAAACTGCCCGTCTTCGATACGGCTTGCAGCCTGATTAGTCTCGGTCCCGACGATAACAACCTCAGCCGCATCCACCAGGGCTATGATTATATACATGCAGAGAGCGATCATCAGAAAAAGTGAACCCAGTCTGAAGAAATCCGCTCTTATCTGTCTCGGAAATCTTTTTCTAAGTATCCTGTTCATTACAGATCCTCCAGTTCACGTGCGGGTATTCTGGTCTCGTTCATGTACTCATCCTTCACCACACCGTCCTTGAGGAAGATGACCTTGTGGACCATATTTTTGATGGAGTTGTTATGGGTTACAATGAGCATTGTCGTTCCGTATTTTGCGTTGATCTGTTCAAGAAGAACAAGAATGTCCCTCGATGTGGCGGAATCCAGCGCTCCCGTAGGTTCATCGCAGAGGAGGAGCTTTGGATTCTTGATGAGAGCTCTTGCGATGGCGCATCTTTGCTGCTGTCCTCCCGAAAGCTGCGCGGGGAATTTATTCCTGTGCTCGGTAAGTCCCAGCACATCAAGGAGCTCTTCCATATCAAGAGGATCCTTCGTAAGGTATTCGCATACCTGTATATTCTCTGTCACTGTAAGATTGGGAACCAGATTGTAGAACTGGAAGATGAATCCGAGATTATCCCTCCTGTAATCCGAAAGAGCGTTGTTCTTCATTCCGAAAACTTCCATCCCATCAACCCTGATCGAACCGCTATCCATCGTGTCCAGGCCGCCGATGCAGTTAAGAAGTGTCGACTTGCCGGAACCGGAAGTTCCCTGGATGACACACATCTGTCCTTTTTCAACGCCCGTATTTACGCCCTTTAAGACCTGAACATAGCTTCCGCCGCTTCCGTAGCTTTTCTTAACATCTCTGATCTCAAGATACATTTTTTCATTTCCTTTCTTTTAACATAACAGTGTTATGTAAATGTTATTTTTTTCCGCTTCCCGCTAAAAGAAATCTTTTTACGAGAAGCGGTGATCTTTACTTATTATTTCTTAACCAGTGCAAGCTGTACCCAGCCCATTACCAGATAGTTAAGGATGCTTCTGAGCCTCTTTCCGGCAATCTCCGCATTCTTCTCATGCTTGATCACATGGATGAAGGCATCCATGGATATATGCGCCATCCAGTGGGACATATACTCATCATATGTGTATCCGCTGACATTCGCCATCATCGGAGGTATGGACTTATCCAGCATGTCCACGAATTCATCCACGACATTTTCATATACGGTATTTTCCGCTGAAGTAAGGAGAAGCATAAAGCAGTCGTAGTTCTCATAGATATGGCCGACAATGCGGTCGCATATCTTGCTGTGATCCATATCCAGTCCTTCAAGGGAGGTCAGCTTCTTCGCCTCCTCGGCATCCTCACTGAAGTGCTTGAAAAGTATCTTCCTGAGTCCGTTTAAGGGAGGATCGACAATGGCCGAGAACAGATCCGCTTTGTTTTTAAAGAAAAAATACAAAGCTCCGGTGGTCAGACCCGCATCGGCACAAATGCTCCTCAGGGACGCCTTGTTATATCCCTTTTCAAGGAACTCCTTCTTGGCGGCTTCGATCAAAAGCTCTCTGGTCCCCTGTTCGTTTTCTTTTTGCATGAAATGCTCCATAAAAAGATAACAGTGTTACGTAACACTGTTATCCTACATTCTTCCGATATGTTTGTCAAGCCGTTTACTTTTTCCTCACCGAATATCCGAAGGTTCCGATGGTCTCAGCCATCTTCCTGTATGCTCCGTGCTCATAGGCCACCAGCTTACAGCGGTCCATATGGAACACCCCCTTTTCATCGAGGAACTTCTCATCCACCGAAACGCTTACGACTTCGGCCAGGAACATGTCATGGCTTCCGAGCTCGAGAACCTGAGTCACTTTACACTCAAGGCATACCGGCGCTTCGGCTATTGATGTACAGTCAACAACATTGCTCTTAACAGGTGTAAGACCAAGTTCCCTGAATTTATCGATCTTTTTACCCGTGGTACAGCCCGCTTTGTCCAGGGCGTAGGTCAGCTCCTCGGAAGGAAGGTTTATGACGAACTCACCCGTCTCTTTGATCATGGGATAGGAATATCTTTCCTTTCTGACGGAGATATACACCATCGGAGGATCGGAGCAGACGGTGCCCGTCCAGGCGATGGTTATGATATTATTGTTGCCCTTCTTATCCGAACAGCTCACCATAACAGCCGGAAGCGGATACAGGAAGTTGCCGGGCTTATCGAATTGTATCTTACTCATACTCTTTCCTTTCGTATTTACACTTACGGAATATAGTATAAAATATATACGTTCAAAAAGCACCTAAAGGAAAACATTATTATGTCAGGAAATTTATACGTGATCCGTCATGGAAGAACGGACTGGAACGATATACCGAGACTGCAGGGGCACACGGATATCCCCCTTAACGCAAGCGGGATAAAGATGGCCGAAGAAGCTGCCTGGCGGTACAGGGATGTGCATTTCGATATAGCCTTCTGTTCTCCTTTAAAAAGAGCTGCAATGACGGCAGAGATACTTCTGAAAAACCGTAATATCCCGGTCGTATACGATAACAGACTCGAAGAAATGAACTTCGGGATATACGAAGGCACTGTCAATTATTTCGATGATCCGGCATGCCCGGTCAACACCTTCTTCACCTCACCTGAAACCTATCACGAAGCACCTCCCGGTGGAGAGAGCATAGACGATCTGATGAACAGGACCGGCGAATTCCTGAACGAAAAAGTACGCCCTTTCCTGGAGGGAGGAAAGGACGTACTGATAGTCGGGCATGGTGCGATGAATTCCGCGATCATAACCCGGATCAGAAATCTTCCGCTTGAAGATTTCTGGAACGAAGGGATTGAGAACTGCAAGCTGAAAAAGCTGCTATGAAACAGAGCGGCGACTCTTTCCATGGATCCTGTCATTAACGGCAAGATAGCAGCGGCCCACAGCCAGCAGGAAAATGAGCAGTGCGAGTATCCACCATCCGGTTCCCATAAAAGGAAGCCCCTTTGTAAATCCTAAGGCTCCGGCAGGACTTCCCCAGTTGAGGAAGAAGTAAGGATAATTGTATCCTTCAGCAAACTGCCAGCCCAGAACGTATCCTATTCCCGCATAGATTGCATATAAAATGGGCGGGATCAGAACATAGAATACATCTTTCTTCTTAAGATCAAGTACATTCCCGACAACAAAGAAATCAACAACCGATAATACGGGGACAACAAGGTGTGTCAGTGTATTCTGTACGTTCCGGGCTCCCGCACCGAGTGCAGGTGCAAGGACGAATGCGAATACGATCCCGGTAAGCGTTATGGATATGGTTCCGACATACTTCATGACGCTCCATACCCTTCCGGTCTTCTTAGCCGTGCAAAGTATGCAGATACCTATGACGCTTATCAGCGCCATGGCGATGTTGGACTGGGTCGTGAAGAACATGAATGTCGTCCTTCCGCCCATGAATCTGTCCTTTGCTGCATATGCGCTCAGAGCGGTTCCCGTGACCGCGGACACTAATACGATCATCTTCAGAAAGATGCTTACTGTCTTCTGTTTTCGTGTAAGATTATTCATTATCTGTCCTTTCATAAAAACAAGATCGAAAGTCCGGTGATTTGTATTTTATAAGATTATGTTTTGTAAAATACATTCTGCCACACTTATTTCGTTTCGTCAACAAAAAATTCCCTGAAGGAAATTATCCTTCAGGGAATTCGAATTATCAGCCTGTCTTAAGGTATTATCAGAACTTTCCTGCCTTTGCAGCCTCTTCGATTGAAACTGCGGTGGAAACGGTCATACCAACCATAGGGTTGTTACCTGCTCCGATAAGTCCCATCATCTCAACGTGTGCGGGAACAGATGAAGATCCTGCGAACTGAGCGTCTGAGTGCATACGTCCCATGGTATCGGTCATACCGTAGGAAGCGGGACCTGCAGCCATGTTATCGGGATGAAGGGTACGTCCGGTACCGCCGCCGGAAGCAACCGAGAAGTACTTCTTGCCTGCCTCAAGTCTCTCCTTCTTGTAGGTACCTGCAACGGGATGCTGGAATCTGGTGGGGTTGGTTGAGTTACCGGTGATGGATACGTCAACGTTCTCCTTCCACATGATGGCAACGCCTTCGCAAACATCGTTAGCGCCATAGCAGTTAACCTTTGCTCTGGGGCTGTCAGCGTCCTTGGAGTAGCAGGTTCTGCTTACTTCCTTAACAGTGTTGGTGTAAGGATCGTACTCGGTCTCAACGAAGGTGAATCCGTTGATCCTGGAGATGATCTGTGCAGCGTCCTTGCCGAGTCCGTTAAGGATGACACGGAGGGGCTTCTGACGAACCTTGTTAGCCTTCTCTGCGATACCGATAGCTCCCTCTGCAGCTGCGAATGACTCGTGTCCTGCGAGGAATGCGAAGCACTCGGTCTCCTCCTCGAGAAGCATCTTGCCGAGGTTGCCGTGTCCGAGACCAACCTTACGGGTGTCTGCAACGGATCCGGGGATACAGAATGCCTGGAGTCCTTCTCCGATAGCAGCTGCAGCGTCAGCAGCCTTACGGCATCCCTTCTTGATAGCGATGGCAGCACCTACGGTGTATGCCCACTTTGCATTTTCGAAGCAGATGGGCTGGATGCCCTCAATCATATGATAAACATCAAGTCCTGCGTCCTTAGTGATCTGTTCAGCCTCATCGATAGACCCTATTCCGTACTCAGCGAGCTTGGCAAGGATC
>JAILOC010000004.1 GCA_024691045.1 Lachnospiraceae bacterium
CACAGTCTTCCTTATATTGGATGTCTCACAGTTGACCCTTCGGTTAACGGTATTGCTGACATCCTTATAGATACGGCAGTTTTCGAATTCCATGTAGGAATTCATGGCTCCCATAACGCTCAGGAGCTCGCCGATCATCTCACCTTCCTTGACGTAGACTACCTGTTCCCCGCGTCTTTCGGTCTTGCGTGCATTTATCCCGAAATCCGAGCATACGGCCGCGACCTGGTCAGCAAGTGCTTCCGACGGACAGACGAACTCAAGATGATAGCCCTTGTCGGGATCGCTCAGTGAACCCGATGCAAGGAACGCTCCCCTTAAAAACGCCCTTTTACAGCAGGCATTCTTCAGGACCAGTCCCGATACCGGTTCATCGTCTGCTCCTATAAGATCCAGCAGCGCTTCAAACTCCGGGTCGGTACTTTTCAGCGACTTCCCTATATTAAATGTTATTTCAAGTAAAGTAAAGCCTTTTTTTATCAGAGAAGAGCCCGAAGTAATAAATCCTACGGTGATCTCACCGCCCTCATCCACTCCGATCTGACCGCAAAAGTGCATTATCGCCGATATTTCGGCAATCCTGCAATGTCTTGCCTGAGGGATGACCTCCGAGAGTTCTTCTTTAACATCCGAGGAAAAAGACATACAGCCTCTCCTTATCGCTTGTCAGCCTGCAGTTACATCCCTGTGGGTAAGTTTAAAGCCTATATCCGTTCTCTTTTTCATCCTGTCGTAAAGAGCGGAGGCCAGAGTGACGGATCTGTGCTTTCCGCCGGTACAGCCGATTGCGACGACAAGATTGGATTTTCCCTCCTTAACGTAATTGGGGATCAAAAAATCCAGCATATCCTCGAGCTTATCAAGAAATCTGCCCGTCTCTTCAAACTGGCATACATAGTCCCTGACTTCCTTATCGAGACCCGTTTTATTCTTCAGTTCTTCAATATAGAAGGGATTAGGAAGGAATCTTACATCCAGCACAAGATCGGCATCCGCAGGGATACCGTATTTGAATCCGAATGAAACTATATTGATGTTGAGATTGCTGTATTTTTCGTTCTTACGGAATATAGAATCGACCTCGGCCTTGAAATCCCTTACGAGAAGGTTCGAGGTGTCGATGATATATGTAGCCTGCTTCCTGATTGGCTTAAGCTCTTCGCGTTCCTTCCTGATACCTTCTTCGATAGTGCCATCGCCCGCAAGGGGGTGGAGTCTTCTGGTCTCCTTGTACCTGCGGATAAGGGTCTTGTCAGAGGCTTCGAGGAACAGAACTTCCGTCTCATGTCCCGAGGATTTGAGACTCTTTATTACCTGTGCAAGGTTCTTCATCGAGCCGGCGGTACGGATATCGATACCGAGGGCCACCTTATCATATTCGTTTCCGGGCTGGGCAAGAAGCTCAACAAATTTATCGACCAGTGAGGCCGGAAGATTATCGATACAGTAGAAACCGATATCCTCCAGCATTTTCATGCCGGTCCTCTTACCGCTTCCGCTCATTCCGGTTATGATAACAATACGCATTCAGATCAATACCTTCCGGGTCTTCCGAGTACTATCAGTTCGGGTTCAAGACGTACACCGCTGTTCTTGTACACTTCGTTCCTGACCCTGTTCATAAGGTTAACTATATCCGCAGCGGTTGCATTTCCGGTATTTACGATGAAGCCGTGATGCTTCTTGGATACCATTGCACCGCCTTCGTGTGCTCCGCCGAGTCCCGCTTCCTCGATGAGCTTGGCTGCGAAATTATCCTTGGGATTCTTGAAAATGCAGCCTGCGCTGGGAAGATCGAGGGGCTGCTTGTCCCTGCGCTCTTTCGCGTACTTTTCGATGGTTGCGTTGATCTCGTTCTTGTCACCCTTCCTGAGCTCGAAAACAGCCTCAAGAACGATGTATTTCTTTTCACAAAACAGTGAAGTCCTGTATCCGAAATGAAGCTCGTGGGGGCGGAGGAACACTTCCTCACCCGCGGTGGTAAGTGCCTTTACCCTCTTTACGATGGTGCTCATCTCGCTTCCGAAAGCACCTGCATTCATCTTGATCGCACCGCCGACAGTTCCGGGTATTCCGCATGCCCATTCCATTCCGGTGAGCCACATATCGGCTGCCATACGTCCTGCCGCAGCAAGTGATGCACCGCCGCCTGCGGTTACTTCGTATCCGGTGACATCCACCTTGGTGAACTCACCCTGGAGCATTATACAAACTCCCGAATAACCCTCGTCTTCCACGAGGATATTGGTTCCGTTTCCGAGTATTGAATAGGGAAGAAACTTCTTCCTGACACAAGTGAGAACCTTTCTGAGCTCCTCAACATTGTGGACTTCCACGATACATAGTGCATTTCCTCCGGTCCTGAATGAACAGCAATCAGACATCGGAGAATCCGGATGGATATATCTTTCATCGAGATGCTCGGCTAATAATGCCGCTATTTCCTTTCCGGTCATAAAATCTCCTCTCCGCACCCCTTCGGGTGCAACAGGTTTTTCTCCCTATTACTATACTATAAACGGAGTATTTCTTAAATATCGGATAATAACATTCCCGCACATCCGTAGATGCCCGCATC
>JAILOC010000114.1 GCA_024691045.1 Lachnospiraceae bacterium
GATCTTGGAAATGTTGAGTCCGTTGAAGATAAAGTGTCCAAGGCAGTGATAAAGCGAACCGCTCTCGTGAGGAACTTCGAAGCAGAGGCTTATCTTGGACGCATCCTTCCTGAAGACCTTCTGATTGGTCACGATTATGAAACGGGTCGAGTTGTTGTCCTCGGAATTGATCCCCTTTTCAAGAATATCGAGTCCGTAGATCTCGGCGGCGAGCGAACTTGCAACGGCTGCCTGGCTCTTATCGCCGTCAGTCGCTACCTTCTTTGCCGCAAATGCATTGTTCGGCATGGAGATCTGCTTCCAATCGTACTTTTCAAGAAATCTTGCGGACTGCATAAGTGACTGGGGATGCGAGAAAACGGTCTTAATATCCGATATGTCCGCACCCTTTACACCCATAAGGCAGTGCTCGATCTTGATGACCTGCTCCGCAACGATGAAATTTTCATACTCCGCAAGAAGATCGTATATCTCACTTACTATCCCTGCCGTGGAATTTTCGATCGGAAGAACGGCATAATCCGCGGAGCCTTCGGAAATGACACTCATTGCAGCACGGAAAGAAGGGACATGTATGCAGTCTGCATCGTCGCCGAAATATTTCTTCATTGCCAGCTGGGAATATGCTCCCTCATCTCCCTGAAAGACAATCCTGGGAGAACCGGTCCTGATATCATCAACCGGTATAAAGGGAATATTGATATGCCTTCCGCTTTCGAGGAGCTTCTTATACTGGAGCTTTTTGCTCATGCTCATAAGAAGCCTGAAAAGCTCGCGTACACCTTCTTCGTTGAGTTCGCCGCTCACCATTGCTGATACCTTGGCAAGCTTGGCCTTCTCCCTGTCCTTGTCGAGAACTCCTTTTCCGGATTCGAGTTTTGCCGTCGCAACCTCTTCGGAAAGCTGCATTCTTTTTTCAAAAAGCTTTACTATCTCGCTGTCACATTCGTCGAGCTGTTTTCTTACTTCGGAAATATCCATATATGTCTCCGCAAATTTGTATATTTATAACCAATTTATTTTACTCCGAAAATACAGATTTTTCAATGGTTTGAAGGCTCTCAGAGCCTTGATAAAAAGAGTGATTGCAGTTAAAATAATTACAGGTACACGAAGGGAAGTGTGAGTATGGCAAAAAAGATGTCAAAGCGTGACAGAAAAAACATAATCATCGCGGTATCTGTCCTGGCAGCGGCACTTGTGGTGCTGGTGCTTGTCACACTCTTTTCAAGAAGAGGCGAAAAGGTTCCCTCAAACCCCGAAGGCACCGTGGGAAACCTTGCAGGGAACATCAATAACGGCGGTATAGTGTGCGAATCTGACGGCCGTATCTATTTTTCCAACCCCTACGACGGGGGCGCACTCTATTCAATGAACATCGATGAGACCGATTGCAAAAAGGTTTCCACCGCAGTTGCAAGTTCCATCTGCGTCGCGGGCAATTATATCTACTACTTCCAGTCCGGAAGCTCGGGTGCATCGGGCCTCGGCGGAGTCAGGGTTCCGAATTCCTTCATCAGATCCCATATAGACGGTCAGCACGGATATACGATGAGCAGGGATGTCGTAGTCAAAGCACAGGTTGTGGGCGATTACGTGTACATGGAAGGCACTGCCGACAACAATCACAACTATCCTTATTTCCAGCGCATGCCCATAGGCGGCGGGGATGCGGAGCTTTTAGCCAGATACGGGATCAACCCCTCCTGCGCTGTCGGAAATATCATTTATTTCAACAATACAGAAGGCAATCATTACCTGATGGCATACGATACCGTGACCAAGAATACCTACGAGGTTCTCGAAGGAAATATCTGGAATCCCGTATACGACAGCGGTTACATCTATTACATGGCTCCCGAGGACGGATATCAGCTAAGGCGCTACTCATTAAACGATCAGACGATCGAGATACTCACGAACGAAAGAGTGGAAAGCTTCAATGTCTACAAGGGATATATCTACTACCAGACAATGGGAAATGACGCACACCTTGCGTTCATGCTGACAAACGGCGAATCGCCCACGGTTCTTGCGGACGGAAATTTCAATTCGATCTCGATGACGAACGGATATATCTACTTCAAGGATTACTGGAACGAAAGCCTCCTGTATCACACGATGCCGGGAAGCGGATACTACGGAACGGTCGATGCGGCCAAGCAGGCTGCAATGGACAATATCAAGGAAGACATGGCAAAAGAAGAATAAACAAACCGGCCTTAAGCATTCAGCTAAGGCCGGTAATTTTATGCATTTTTATTCCTCTATATGGTCGATTCCCGTCGAAAGAATTGTTGAGATATGGTCGTCCGCAAGTGAATAGAAGATAGTCTTGCCGGACCTTCTTGTCTTGACGAGATCCTGCTGCTTCAAAACCTTCAGCTGGTGGGATATCGCGGACTGGGTCATGGAAAGCGCATCGGCGATATCCTGAACGCAGAGCTCACTCTGGAGAAGGGCGATCATTATCTTAAGGCGTGTGTTGTCACCGAAGACCTTGAAAAAGTCCGCGATATCTTCGAGCTCTTCATCGGGTGGGGTCGCGTCGTATATTTTTTTGAGAATATCTTTTGTCATAAACTAACCTCTAATGAATCAGTCTGCCGGGCAACGATGTATTTCCGCTCATTTGCCGCTCGCTAACCTTTTCTAAGGAATGCATATTCATACAATTACTTCGCACCGCCGGCATTCGACATCCTGTCTCAGTGCCGGCTAATTTCGCCGTCCGGGCGAAATTGTGCTTATACGGATGCATTCCTAAGAAAAGCTAAGCTCGCTCTTAAATCGCGGAAATACATCGTTGCCCGGCAGACTATTATTTTATCGTGATTATCTTTTCATCAGTATTATAGATTATTCCGTCAGATACAACAACTTCGCCATCGCTCATAATAAATATGACTTCAGAATCGTATTGCTGTGCAAGTGAGATGCCCATATCAGGTCCCAATACAAAACATGCAGTGGAGAGGGCATCCGAATAAAAGCCGCTCTGAGAGATGACTGTTACGGATACGGGAACGGATGAAGGCATTTCAAATAGTGATGACAGAGCGAATGAGGGGATTCCGCTGCGGTTTTTGATATCCTCTTTCGTCCATGCGGGATAGCCGCTCAGGGGATCAAGGATGTGATGGTATCTTGCGCCGCCGTACTCAAAATATCTTTCGTAGCTTCCCGAGGTTGAAATGAAATATCCGCCCGTGAGAACTATCGTTGCAAATGGTTCGCCGGACGATAAGGGCGATAAGGGGTTGAACGGATCGGTGATAGCAACCCTGAAACCGGAAGCACCCGGTTTTGACCCGTATACGAGAACGCTTCCGCCCGCACTCACAACGGCAGCCTGTGCCCCGGATCTTTCAAGGATATCAAGCGCCATATCAAGGTATATGCCTTTTCCGACAGCACCGAGATCATAAACCGATCTGTCGCCCAGTGCATTTTCTATTTCACCGGGGCCGGGGATGACCGCACCTTTATCGCCGCTCATCCTTCCCTTTACATCCCAGAGATCAGAAAGTGCTCCCAGGCGCACATCAAACGCTCCGTATGATGCTTCCCGCAGCTCTTCACTCCTTGCAAGAATATCCGAGAGATCTGCTTCATAATCCGAAACAACCGCTGTAACGGATGAAGCGTCCGGTCCGCCGGCGGCTTCAGCAGATGATCCTTCCGGGGAACCGTCATACAATTCCCGAGCCGAATAGACCGAGATAAGTGACCCTTCATTAAATCTGTTCAGCACCTTCTCATCAAGCTCACAGCCTGCATCAAGAAGTTCTTCCGCAAGACCGGGGGCACCGTACACGGTTACGTTAAATACCGTATCCATGACAATTCCGCCCGCATGCTCCGGTGCCTTATTCGTACACGAAGCGAGCATACAGACAGAAAGAACAGATATCAGGATTGTTTTGGCAATTCTTTTCATTTGCAGAAAGATCCGTGTTAAAATTCTCTTATGTCAAAAGCGGTTACAAAAATCAAAAGTGCACCGGTCGTAATGTCAGCGATACTTGTCCTGACACTTTTTGTATCCGTCATTTTTATCATCAAAGATAACGGCAGAAATGATGCATATATAACCATAAGATCCTGCGGCGAAGTTGTATGGACGGGGTCACTGACAGGAATCCAGGATGAGACTGTTCTAACCGTGGTTCCGGCTTCCGGGGGCGGAAAGCCCATGGTGATCGAAGGCATTGATACTTCGTATGAACACTACAATGTGATCAGCATCACACCGGACGGAGTCAGCGTAACGGAATCCGACTGCAAAAACAGGATTTGCATACATCAGGGACTTATGAATCCCGGAGATCTTCCGATAGCATGTCTTCCCAATAAGCTTCTCATAACTGTTTCATCGGATGAAGGTGATGGCGCGGATGCGTACACATACTGACAAAAGAAAGAAAACATATCACATCGCCGCGCTCGGTCTGCTCGCAGCCATGAGCCTTGGTATCTATGTGCTTGAAAGCCTGCTGCCGCCGCTTCTTCCCGTTCCGGGCATCAAACCGGGTCTTTCCAACATCATCACACTCTTCGCGCTCAGACGCTTCGGAAAAAAAGAAGCAGGCATCGTCCTGCTTGTAAGGATACTTTTGTCTGCTCTTCTTTTCGGAAACGCAATATCACTTGTATATTCACTTCTCGGAGGAGCCGCCGCACTTTGTATCGAGATCATTACGGATTCGATACTGAAAGGCAGACTCCTTTATCTTACCGGAGCGTTCGGCGGGCTCTTTCACAATGCGGGACAGCTCGCCTCTGCGTTCATCATCATGAAAACAGCCGCGGTCCTGACATATTCCCCGTATCTTGCGATAGCAGGTATCATCACAGGTTTCTTTACCGGCCTGTGCGCATACTACCTTCTGAAGATCAGAATTCCCGGTGCGGATGAGATCATGTAAGCTTTACGCTTCACTTACTTATCGCTTTCTCCTATCTTCTCTTCAAGTTCCAGAAGAAGCTGCATGACGGTCCTGTTCAAAAGAGGATGTCTGTAGCCCGGTTCTATCTCGGATAAAGGCTTCAGTACGAAGTATCTGTTCTGCATATCTATGTGAGGAATCTGCAGGCTTCCGTCACCGTAAACAAGATCGTCGTAAAAAACAATATCTATATCGAGAGTTCTGGGTCCCCAGTGCTCTTTCCTTTCCCTGCCGTGATCAAGCTCGATCCCCTGAGTAAAGACCAGAAGATCCTTGGGCGCAAGAAGCGTGGATACTTCGACGGCACAGTTGATGAACTTATCCTGCTCCTTGTAGCCGTACGGCATTGTTTCGTGCATCGAAGAAACCTTTATGACATTGGTCGCAGCTTCCTTATCGAGTTCTTCTATTGCATCCTTTAAATGCTTTTCCCTGTCGCCGATATTTGATCCGAGACTTAAGATTGCTTTATGCCTGCTCATCCTGCGGACGACCGAAACATATTCAACAGGGTACTCAATGGGAGCTTCCGGCTTTTTAATCTCCACCACAACACTTTCAACAAGGGAGTAAGTCAACAGAAGACTCTTGCTGAGCTCCTCCGCTGCAGTCTCTATGAGCTTATAAGTATTTTCCGTAAGGAACTTTTCGATATGCCTGCACATATCGCTGTAATCTGTCGTAAGGATAAGCTCATCAAGCGTTGCCGCGTCGGTGATGTTCTGATAAGCATCCACACTTACGAAAAAGCTCTGTCCCTTCTCCGTCTCTTCGGGAAAAACTCCGTGATGCGCAAATACCTTAAGGTCCCTGATCCTTATAAGGGAATAATCCTTCTCATTTTTCATCTGTTCCATAAAGCAGTGCCTCCGTCATCCTTACGGCATCAAGATTCATCTTAACATTGTGGACTCTGATAAATTTGCATCCCGCCTGCACACACATAACGGATATCGCAGCGGTCGCAGCATCGGCTTCCTGCGGCTTTATTCCGAGAGTCTTGCAGATGACCGACTTTCTGCTGATACCTGCAAGCACCGGATAGCCCATATTGCTGAATTCGGGGAGATGCCTGATGATCTCCATGTTCTGTTCATAGGTCTTGCCAAATCCCACACCGGGATCGATGATAATCCTGTCTTTTCTCACACCCGCACCGAGTGCGATCTTTACCGACTCTCCGAGTTCTCTTGCGACATCACGCACAAGATCGCTGTAATATGTATCATCACTGTTGTGGTTAAGAATGCACATGGCATTGTACTTAGCCGTAACGGGAGCCATCATGGGATCAATCCTGAATCCCCATATATCATTTACGATGTCCGCACCCGCATCGAGCGCCTTCTCCGCAACGACCGATTTATAGGTATCTATCGAGATCGGAATGTTGAAATACTTTCTGAGTTCCTTTATCACGGGTACGACTCTTGCGGCCTCCTCTTCGGAATCGACCGGAGTGTAACCGGGTCTTGTCGATTCACCGCCGACATCGATTATATCAACGCCC
>JAILOC010000033.1 GCA_024691045.1 Lachnospiraceae bacterium
CGAGCTTCAGAGACTCTATAACGGAAAATCACTTACGGAAGATGCGGAGTTTTCTCTTGAAGTGATGAGACATATCAATGAGAAGATTGCAGAGTTCAAGAAGAAGGATCACAGACTTTATGCGATCTACGGAACTCCCGCTGAGAATCTGTGCGGACTTCAGGTAAAGCAATTTAGGAAGAAGTACGGTATCATCGAAGGCGTTTCGGACCGTGAATATGTATCCAACTCATTCCACTGTCACGTTACGGAGAACATTACTCCTATCGAGAAGCAGGATTATGAGAAGAGATTCTGGGATCTGTTCAACGGCGGCAAGATCCAATACGTTAAGTATCCTGTCGATTATAATCTCGATGCGATCAAGACACTTGTAAGACGTGCGATGAAGATGGGATTCTACGAAGGAGTAAACCTTTCGCTATCATATTGTGATGACTGCGGACACGAAGAGCTTTCGATGGATGTATGCCCCGTATGCGGAAGCCGTAACCTTACCAAGATCGACCGTATGAACGGATATCTGTCGTATTCTAGAACACACGGCGATACCAGACTCAACGATGCCAAGATGATCGAGATTGCGGAAAGAAGATCAATGTAATGAGATATCACGATATTACAAAAGATGATATGAACAACGGCGATGGTCTCAGGGTTGTACTCTGGGTAAGCGGGTGCAGTCATATGTGCAGCGGATGTCAGAATCCCCAGACATGGGAGCCTGACAGCGGTATCTATTTTGACGATGATGCAAAAAAGGAACTGTTCGAACTTCTTTCACGTGACTACATATCCGGTCTTACCTTAAGCGGCGGCGATCCTCTCTATCCGGGAAATATTGCGGATGTTGAGCATCTTATCAAAACCTTCAAAGAGCAGTTTCCTGACAAGACAGTATGGCTTTACACAGGAGACATATGGGAAGACATCAAGGATATGCCTCTTATGAAGTATGTAGATGTACTTGTGGACGGACCATTCGATAAGAACCTGAAGGATGTGACACTTTGCTGGAAGGGAAGTTCGAATCAGAGAGTAATAGACGTTAAGGAATCGCTCGAAACCGGAGAAGTGAAGATCCACTGTCCCGACCATTACACAGTACTCGACCCGGATTCTGTTCACGGAAGTTCCAGATCGGGAGTGCCATGTATGTATTAGAATTGCCGCAACCATACATATCTGTACCGATATAATAAGGAGTTCATATGACAAGAGTCGGAAAATTTGAAAAGGTAAGCTTTGATCAGTTTAAGGCCGGAATGGAAGGTATCTGCGAGAATGAGCAGGTGCTTAATGAGAAATATGAACGTATACAGCTTCCTACAAGAGCGACTAAAGGAAGTGCGGGTTATGATATAAAATCCACGCTGGATTTTGAACTTGCTCCCGGTGAGACCGTCAAGATCCCTACCGGTATCAGGGCCAAAATGCTCGAGGACTGGATGCTCTGTGTGTTTCCCAGAAGCGGACTCGGATTCAAATTCAGATTACAGCTTAATAATACAGTCGGAATAATCGACAGTGATTACTATTATTCCGACAATGAGGGCCATATCTTCGTTAAGATGACCAATGATTCCAAGGAGGGTAAGAATGTATCCCTCAAAGAGGGCGATGCTTTTGCCCAGGCTATATTCATTCCTTACGGAATCACTGAAGACGATGAGTGCGAGGGAGTCAGAAACGGCGGATTCGGAAGCACCGGAAAGTAATATATAGAATTGTAAACTACATATAGTGTTTTTTAATAATATTTTAATTGTTTTTGATGTCTGTATGATGTATCATATCTTACGGTAAATTTGCAACCCAATACCGTTTTTCGGAGGTATGATATGTTTAAGATCTTTACAGACAACGGTTCTGATATTCCTGAGGATTATGCAAGAGAGCATAATATCGAGACATTAAATCTTGCCACGATCATCGACGGCGTGGTGTATAATCAGGGAGTCGAGCTTAAGAAGGACAGATTTTACGAAATGCTTGCTGCCGGCGCTAAGCCGACAACTTCCCAGATCAATCCCGATCAGGCAAAGCAGTTCTTTGAAGAGCATATTGCCGATGCCGATGAATTTCTTTTTATCAGTATTTCATCGGGACTTTCCGGAACTTTCCAGAGCCTTACAATAGGCGCGAGGGAGATCATGGAGAAATATCCCGCCAAGAGGATCGAGGTTGTAGATACACTGACAGGATCTCTCGGTGAGATGCTCACCCTTTACAAGGCTGTAAATATGAGGGATGCGGGAAAGAGCTTCGATGAGGTTGTTTCGTTTGTGAAAGAGAACGCTGTCCACAGCTGTCTTGCGATCACTGTAGATAACCTTATGGATCTGTGGAGAGGCGGAAGAGTTTCCAAGACCAGTGCGATCATCGGAACTATCGCAGCGATCAAGCCTTTCATCACGGTTGAAAACGACGGAACACTTAATGCGGGCGGTAAGATCAGAGGACGTAAGAAGAGCCTCGATCATATCGTTGATCATATGGAACAGCATATGGGATCATACCGTGATATGAATGACATCATCATGATCGCTCACGGTAACTGTCCCGAGGATGCCGAGTATTTAAAAAATAAGATAGAGGAGCGTCTTGGCTTCAAGAAATTTATGGTCAATCAGATAGGCCCCATGATAGGAACTCATACGGGACCTACCATCTGCCTTGCCGGTTATTTCGGAGAAACACGCTCCTGAAAAGGGCGTTATGAATCAGTCAGATGTATTAGCAACACTTGCTCAAAGAGAATATGTAAATAAATCTCTTGATCTGTTAATAAATAAAGAAAAAGAATCAGGAAAGAAACTCACTGCATCCGTTATTACCTTCGGATGTCAGATGAATGCACGTGATTCTGAAAAATTAGCCGGTATTCTCGCGGCTTCGGGATTTGAACTCCTTGAAGACAGTGAGGATGCCGACTTTGTTTTGTACAATACATGTACCGTAAGAGACAATGCCAATCAGAAATTATACGGTCATCTCGGAGAGGCCCATTCGAGAAAAAAGAAAAACCATGATATGATGATCGGAATCTGCGGCTGTCTTCCCCAGGAGCCAACGGCACTTGAGAAGATCAGAAAGTCATATCCTTTTGTTGATCTTATCTTCGGAACCCATAATCTCTATGCTTTTCCCGAATATTTAAACAGACTCCTTTCAGGTGAAAGACATATCTGTGAGATCACCGATCATGCAGATAACATTGTCGAGGATCTTCCCGTCATCCGTAAGTATCCGTTCAAATCCGGCGTCAATATAATGTTTGGCTGCAATAATTTCTGCACTTACTGCATTGTTCCGCATGTCCGCGGAAGGGAAAGATCCAGGGAGAGCGCAGACATTTTGGCTGAGATCAGAAAGCTTTCCGAAAGCGGTGTAAAGGAAGTAATGCTCCTTGGTCAGAATGTTAATTCATACGGAAACGGTATCGAAGGAGAGATCTCATTTCCCGAGCTCCTTAAGAGGGTTTGCGATATTGACGGTATTGAACGCGTCAGATTTATGACTTCACATCCCAAGGATCTTTCTGAGGAACTCATACAGACAATTAAGGCTGATGACAAGATCTGCAGGCATCTTCACCTTCCTCTTCAGGCAGGCTCCACTAAAGTGCTTAAGGAGATGAACAGGAGATATAGCAAGGAACAATACCTTGATCTTGCTCTTCATATAAAGGATGAGATTCCGGATATCGCCCTTACGACCGATATCATGGTCGGATTCCCCGGTGAGACCGCATCCGATGTTGATGATACTATCGATGTTATCAATAAGGTCGGGTATGATAATGCCTTCACATTTATTTATTCCAAGAGAATGGGTACACCCGCAGCATCGAGGGAGGACCAGGTTCCCGAAGCACTTGTTAAGGAATCCTTTGACAGGGTTCTTAAATGCGTTCAGGAATCTGCTAAGAAGCAGAGCCTCCGCTGGAAGGGACAGGTTCTTCCCGCACTTGTAGAGGAAACAAATTCATCGCTTGACGGTTATGTAACGGGACGACTTTCCAACAATATGATCGTTCACTTCCCCGGAGCATCGGATATGATCGGAACCATCGTGCCTGTTAAGCTTGATGAATGCCGCGGATTCTACTACATGGGATCGTTAAATTGAAATAACCAGCTGTGTAAGCAATGAACTACGCTAGGCACAGCGTAATTATAAGGATAAAAATATGCCTGATATAAACGACGTATCACCCATGATGCAAAATTATCTCGAGACCAAGAAGCAGTATTCCGACTGTCTTCTTTTTTACCGTATCGGTGATTTCTACGAGATGTTCTTCGATGATGCGGTTCTTGTCTCCAAGGAGCTTGAACTTACACTGACCGGTAAATCCTGCGGTATGGATGAAAGAGCGCCCATGTGCGGAGTTCCTTTTCATGCAGCGGATTCATATATTTCAAGACTGGTTTCCAAGGGATATAAGGTAGCGATATGCGAGCAGGTCGAGGATCCGAAGCTTGCCAAGGGTCTCGTTAAGCGCGAGGTTATCAAGGTAGTAACTCCCGGAACCAATATGAACATTTTGGCTCTTGATTCCGGTAAGAATAATTACCTGATGTGCATATGCTATCTGGATAACGGAACAGGCGTAAGCGTTGTAGATATCTCGACAGGCGAATTCCTGGTTTCCCAGCTTTCGGCTCCGGGTGAGATCAATGATTTTATGAGCAGGTTTTCTCCCTCAGAGCTTATCTGCAACAATGCTTTTTCCGTTCAGAGCGATCTTCTTAATCTGATAAAGGATAGATATCAGATACCCGTAACCGTACTCGACAATGCGATATTCGATGAAAAGACCGCAACCGGTGAAGTTCTTCTGCAGTTTAAGGTTAAGAGCCTTATTGGACTCGGGCTTGATTCGATGATCCCCGGAGTCATTGCGGCCGGAGCAACGCTTCTGTATCTTCACGATACCCAGAAGACAAGCCTCGGAAACATCACTCATATCCATCCCTATATAGCCGGGAAATTCATGATGCTCGATTCTTCATCCAGAAGAAATCTTGAGCTTACCGAAACAATACGTGACAAGCAGAAGAAAGGCTCACTACTTGGTGTTCTTGACAGGACCAAGACAGCAATGGGAGGCAGACTTCTGAGAACATTTCTTGAAGAACCTCTTATTGATGATGCGGAAATAATCAGAAGACAGGACGCAATAGAGGAGTTTTCGAAGAATGCCGTATGCAGGGATGAACTCAGGGAATATCTGAATCCCGTGTATGATCTTGAAAGGCTTCTTGCGAGGGTGAGCTTTGGGAGTGCCAATCCCAGGGACCTTATCAGCCTTGCTTCGTCCCTTCGTATGCTTCCCCATATGATGACTGCGATCTCGGATATGCATTCTTCAATGATCGAAGAGATCAGGAAGGATTTCGATCCCCTTTCCGATATCGAGGGTCTTATATCGGCATCCATCAATGATGAGCCTCCTCTTACTATCAGGGACGGTGATATCATCAAGGACGGTTTTGACGAAGAGATAGATAAGCTCAGGGTTGCCAAGACTGAGGGTAAGAAGTGGCTTGCACAGCTTGAAGAATCCGAAAAAGAAAGAACGGGTATCAAAACCCTTAAGATCAAATATCATAAAGCTTTCGGTTATTATTTCGAGATCACGAATTCTTTCCTCGATAAGATTCCCGATGACTATATCAGAAGACAGACTCTTACAAATTGCGAAAGATTTACTTCCGCAGCACTTAAGGAGCTTGAAGATACGGTCCTTAACGCAGAGGAGAAGATCCGTAATCT
>JAILOC010000057.1 GCA_024691045.1 Lachnospiraceae bacterium
AGAACCGCATGCATACGATCAAGGCGATAATGGATGCAACTCTGTAATAATGAAAGCTAAGATATTGGAGCTCCTGCGCCGGAAAGGTGATTACGTATCCGGCCAGGAGCTTTGTGAATTGAATAATGTTTCGCGAACCGCTGTCTGGAAGGCTATCAAGGCTCTGGAAAAGGAAGGCTATCACATCGAGGCCGTAAGAAACCGCGGCTACAGGCTGGTGGAGGATGAGGATTCTCCGGATGATGCCGATCCCGCTGATATCTTTTCAAAGAGTGAGATATCGAGCAGGCTTGACGAGGCAGCAGGCGTAAAGGAAGTCGTCTTTTTGCCCTGCATAGATTCAACCAATTCGGAAGCGGCAAGGCGTGCGGAAAACTCGGACGGCGGAGTACTCGTTGTGAGTGAGGAACAGACGGCCGGAAGAGGAAGACGCGGAAGAAGCTGGAATTCACCCGCGGGCTCGAATGTTTATTTTTCCCTTATGATAAAGCCGGACCTGTCTACGGATGTCGCTCCGATGCTTACCCTTATCATGGCTCTTGCCGTGTGCAGGGGAATGGAGAAGGTGCTTACGGGTGAAGCCAAGAGTACTTCCGGCAGAAAGGGCACATCAAGACCTGCGGATCTTCCCATGATCAAATGGCCGAACGATATTGTTTTTGGCGGAAAGAAATGCTGCGGCATGCTGACGGAGATGAGCTGCGAGGAAGACCGCATAAGGTATGTTGTGATCGGTGTCGGCATCAATGTCAGGGAGCAGGATTTCCCCGAAGAGATAAAGGAGACCGCCGTTTCACTTGAAGGTGCCTGCGGAAAGAAGCTAAAGAGGAGCATTCTGGTAGCGGAAGTCATGAATGAATTCGGACCGCTCTATGAAAGATTTCTTGAAGAGAGGGATCTGAACTTCGCCAGGAAAGCATACTTTGACAGGCTTATAAATTCAGGCAGGAAGGTCAGGGTGCTCGATCCGAAAGGCGAATATGAAGGAATATGCAGGGGCATCAGTGAAAAAGGCGAACTGCTTGTCGAGGTTGAAGACGGTAAATTAGTGAAGGTTAATTCCGGAGAGGTTTCCGTCAGAGGAGTGTACGGATATGTCTGAAGAACTTGAAAACACAGTGATCGATGACGGCATGGATGGGGATCTTTATGTTCTGTGCGGTGCCAATTCATATGATAAGAAATATTATTACAATAAAAGATTTGAGAAGATCCCCGAATCCATTCAAAAGGATCTTCATATAATCTGCGTTCTCTTCACCGAAGAGGTGGGCGGGATCTTCACGATAGAATTCGACGAAGACGGCGAGATCATCTTAAGCAACAGACATGATGAGAGTGACATCGTTTACGATGAGATTTCCGCAGGACTTCTGATCGGACAGATAAGAAAGAACAGGGCTGAGCTTTTTGAATCGCTCAGGGCATATTACAGGGTGCTGATACTGGGCGAAGACGTGGATTCTGTTCTTTCGGAAGAGTGATCTTTTTGAAGAGTGATTTTCTGAAGGCGGACCGGTGAAGTAAAGATGAATTTGTGAGAAGGATTTGCTGATCTGTGCGTGGCACGGATCATTGGTATTGAAGTTTTGAAGATCGGTAATGTTGAACTGAAAAATGATTATATCCTCGGCCCTATGGCAGGGGTTACCGATACGGCTTTTCGTATTGTATGCTCGGAGCTGGGTGCGGGACTTGTATGTGCGGAGATGGTCAGTGCAAAGGCAATCTCTTATCACAACAAAAATACCGTATCGATGCTTGAGACCGCAGAAAGCGAACATCCCGTCAGCATGCAGCTGTTCGGATCGGAGCCGGATATTCTGGGTGAGGTTACGGCCGGCCTGCAGGATCATGATTTCGAGATCATTGATTTCAATATGGGCTGTCCGGTTCCCAAGGTTGCGGGAAACGGCGAGGGAAGCGCTCTTATGAAGGATCCCGCGCTTGCAGGAAGGATCCTCAGGGCGATGGTGGACAATTCACCGAAAAAGCCCGTCACCGTCAAGATCAGGAAGGGCTGGGATGCGGAGCATATCAACGCGGTAGAGGTTGCAAGGATCGCGGAGGATGCGGGTGTGTCTGCAATAGCCGTTCACGCAAGAACCAGGACGCAGTATTATTCCGGCGAAGCGGACTGGGATATCATCAGACAGGTTAAGGAAGCCGTGAAGATACCCGTCATCGGAAACGGTGACGTTGTCGCACCTGAGGATGCACTCCGCATGAAAAGAGAGACCGGCTGCGACGGCGTCATGATAGCCAGGGCAACAAGAGGCAATCCCTGGATCTTCAGGCAGATCTGTGACCTTGAAGCGGGAAGGGAAGTTTATATCCCGGATAATTCCGAGAAAAGACGCGTGGCGAGACTTCACGGAGAACTTCTCCTTAAATACAAGGGCGAATATACCGCGGTAAGGGAAATGAGAGCACACCTTGCATGGTATACCCACGGAATGCCCGGTGCTTCGAAACTCAGGGGGAGGGTGTCACAGATGCTTTCGATGGATGACCTCTTTTCTGCCATAGAAGAAATATTTCCGTTCACCCCTCGGAGTGTTCAATGAAGGTATTATTCTACAGATACAACAGCATATGCGAGCCTGATTTCATCTCGGCATTTAAGAAGACCGGACTCGAGGTTGCGGAGATCACCGAGGAAATGAAAAGGAAGGATATCCCTGCGGAGGAAAGGGCAAGGATCCTTCTTGAGGGCATTGCCGAGCATCGCCCTCTTTTCGTTTTTTCTATAGATTATTTTCCGTTCATCTCGATCGTGTGCGAAAGAGCCGGCGTGATCTATGCGGCGCTTTCCGTAGATTGTCCCGTTGCGGAAATATATGACCCTGCGGTCAGGAAGAGCTGCAACAGACTTTTTCTTTTTGATATAAATCAGTATAAGAGCGTGGCGGATGAAAATCCCGGGAATATCAGATATATGCCGCTCGGGGCTGCAGTCGAAAGATTTGATGCGCTGCCGTTCCCCGAGATGTACGAATATCCCGTGAGTTTCATAGGCTCTCTTTACAATGAAAAGGACAGATACGGTGCACTGAAAAAAAGCGGTGCCCTCAGCGCAGGTGCTTCATCCCATATGGATGAGCTCATAGAAGCACAAAAAATCCTTCCCGGACTTGATATTGTTGAAGACGGGATAACATCCGGAGATATTGCGGCGTTAAAGGCTACAGATCCTTCTTTTTACACCGCACATGATGCGGTGTGTGACCTGGACAGATATGTTGCGGTAAATAATTATCTGGGAAACCACCTGACATTCCTTGACCGTGTGAGAGTCCTGAACATGCTTGCGGAAAGACTTCCCGAAGGAAGCGTCCATCTTTTCACAAGGTCCGATACTTCCCTTCTTGATAAAAGGGTTGTGATCCACGGCGGTGTTGAAACCCTTAAGGAGATGCCGGATGTCATCAGAAAGTCCTGCATCAATCTGAATCTTACATCGCGCACGATCACTGACGGACTCCCCCAGAGGGTGTGGGATATTCTCGGGTGCGCATCCTTTGTTCTGACGGATAAGGTGTCTGCTCTTGACGGTGTTCTGGATGCTCCTTCGATGCTGGATGTATTTGCATCCTGCGAAGAGCTTGCGGAAAAGTGTGCATATTATCTTGAGAATCCGGAGATAAGGGAGAATGCAGCGGCTGAAGGCTACAAAACTGTGGCGGCTTCACATACGGTGCTTATGAGGTCGCTTGAGATAGTTAAGACGGTTCTTGCCGGGAAACTCTGATAACGGACCGGCGAGCCGGAAAATGCCTTGTTTTAATGAATTCTTAAGCCACTAAAGGTGCTAAAAAACTGAAAATGTAGTATAATAAACTGTCTGTGTATGTTTATCTGCAGGCAGTTTTTTCAAACCTTTTTGACATTGGTGAAATATGCTTTTCAGCTCACTTATTTTTATAATGGTCTTCCTGCCGGTTGTCTTCATCGGCAGCAGGATTCTTCATAAAAACAGATATGTAAACGTATTTCTGCTCCTTGCCAGTCTGTTCTTTTATGCCTGGGGGGAGCCGGTGTATGTTCTTTTGATGCTTGCATCCATCATCGTCAATTACTTCGCGGGTCTGTTGATGGATAAAAAGAGAGACCGTGCGAAGCTCATCCTTGTTCTCGATACAGTATTTAATCTCGGACTTCTCGGATTTTTCAAATATGCATCCTTCGGAAGCGTAGTGCTTGTGAACTATTTTCATGTTCCGATGACACCGCTGTCGGTTTCGCTTCCGATAGGTATTTCATTTTTCACATTCCAGATAATGTCCTACAGCATCGATCTGTACAGGGGCAAGTTCCCCGTTCAGAAGAACATCATCAATCTGGCTCTTTACATTTCGTTCTTCCCTCAGCTGATCGCGGGTCCCATTGTCAGATACGAGGATATCAACGATCAGCTTGAAAACCGCGTTGTGACCATCGAAAAGTCGGTTGCCGGTATCGAGAGGTTCATCATAGGCCTCGGAAAAAAGGTCATCATCGCAAATACCGTTGCCGAGGCTGCGGACAGGATCTACGCATACGATCCTTCGCGCATGGCTGCGTCTACAGTCTGGGTTGCATCCATTCTTTATACGCTCCAGATCTATTACGATTTCTCGGGTTATTCGGATATGGCGATAGGACTTGGCAAAATGTTCGGCTTCGAATTCCTCGAAAACTTCAATTATCCCTACATGTCAAAGTCTGTCTCCGAATTCTGGAGAAGATGGCATATATCCCTGGGAACCTGGTTCAGGGAATATCTCTACATTCCCCTGGGCGGAAACCGCAAGGGAAAGGTAAGAAGCTATGTGAACCTGATGATTGTGTTCTTCCTTACCGGCTTCTGGCACGGCGCGGGCTTTACCTTCATCTTCTGGGGCATATATCACGGATTATTCCGTGTGATAGAAAGACTGGGCTTTTCGAAGGTGCTTGAAAAGTGCAGGCCGCTTGCCTGGATCTACACCTTCTTCGTTGTGAACCTCGGATGGGTATTCTTCCGCGTAGGCGGACTGAGGAATGCTTTCGTCATCGTATCGAGGATGTTCACTCCGGGACTTACGAAGTATTATTCGCTCGGTGAGATGATGTCACACAGGTGCATGATAATCGCAGTGCTGGGAATCCTCGGAGCCGGACTCATCCAGCTGATCCCCGCGAAGGTTCCCGCCGTAAGGAAGATCGTTTCAAATCCCGTGGCAAGGTACATCTGGTGTGCATTCGTATTCGGAGTGTGCATCATGCTCCTTGCAAGCAATACATACAATCCGTTTATTTATTTCAGGTTCTGAGAAACAGGGGGACGGTTCCCTTTGTTTTACAGCTGAAATGAACCACCCGGAAACAGCATAAGCCGTACCGCTGTTTCTCAGCCCATGGCAGATATTAAATGAAGAATGAGAACAACAGGAAACTGAATATCAGGCTTGTCTTCGTGCATATATCCTTCTGGGGATTCATCATCGGATTCCCCATCCTTTATATGCTCATCGGAGCTAAGATAGATACCGTTAATTTCGAGAACAGGAATCTTGCCGAAAAGCCTGAGCTTACTGCGGAGAACATCAGTGATTTCCCTTTGGAATATGAGGCCTACTATAATGACAACTTCCCCTTCAGGAGCAAGCTCATAACCCTCAACAGCAGGATCTCTTATCAGCTGCTCGGTGAGGGAAGCGGTGCCACGATAGTCGGTAAGGACGGATGGCTCTTCTACAATGCCGAGAATATCGGAAACGGGATCAGCATCGGTCAGTACAAGGGTATTGAGAAATTTACGGATGAGGAATTAAGACAGGCCGCGGGGAGCCTAGAAGCCACCCAAAAATGGTGCGAGGAGCACGGCTGTGAATTTGTTCTTTTCATAGCTCCCAATAAAGAGAGAGTATACGGCGAGTATATGCCGGATGAATACGGGACATACAGACAGGGTGATACCTGCAATACCGACCAGCTTGTGGATTATCTCAGGCAAAATACCGATATCAGAGTTGTCTGGGCATATGAGGACATGCTCGAGTACAAGGAAGGGCATCCCGACGACCCCATGTATTACCATCTCGATACTCACTGGAATTATCTCGGAGGCTATATCGGTTCAAGGGCGCTCCTCAGGGAACTGGGAATCGAGATCCCTTCCGCCGATGAAAAGAATCCCGAGAGAGTCGAAAGATATCAGACCTGGGGCGACCTGACCAATCTGATGAATCTCGGAGCGAGCGATCTGTTTAACGATACGGACTATGTGTTCCCGGGATATCCCGCGCCCGGAATGCAGATAATCTCGGACGATGTGAACGGTATCGTGGGATATACGGCACCCGGAAGGGACAGCCGGAATGTTGTGATCTACAGGGATTCATTCTGCAATATCATGAGATATTTCCTGGGCGAACATTTTAACACCATCCGGATGATCCCCAAGGAATACTGGGATCCGTCGGTTTTGGAGGAGAATACCCCGGATGTGCTGGTAATAGAGCTCACCGAACGCTTCGTAGATATACTTGTGAATGAGCACATCCAGCCATAACAAGTGATATTTAAATATTTTTACATTTTTTTGGAAAAAAGGGTTATTTTTCGGTAAAGGAATGCCGATGTAATGTTCAGAAAAGTATCTTCAGCATTATTTTGTGTGCCGGAGAATAAAACATGACAAATGAAACCATAAACCCTAAGGATGGAACGGAAAACATCCGACATATCACACGGAGGTGATCGAAAATGGCACTTGAACCTATTAACAGCGTAATGAGCCTGCAGCAGCAGACTTATAATCCCGCTCCGAAACAGGTGCAGCCTGCAGAGGGACCCGAAACGTCCCGTTATGCGGATACGGCAGCTACTCCCATGGAGGATATAGCTGTTGTTGATAATGCTAATGCCAAGGGAAATGCGGATTATCAGGAAAATAAGGAAGACCAGCAGACTACTCCCGAGCAGCTCAAGAAGGCAGTTGAGAAGCTTAAGAAGGGTCAGCTTGAGGATTCCGAGGCAGTATTCGGTTTCCATGAGGAGACCAACAGAGTCACCATCAAGATAGTCGACAAAGAGACCAAGAAGGTCATTAAGGAGCTTCCTCCCGAGAAGACTCTCGATATGATCGCCAAGGTCTGGGAGATTGCCGGCCTTCTTGTAGACGAAAAGAGATAAAGGAGGGAACGATATGGCTACCAATAAGATCAGAATGAGCGGTCTCATCTCCGGTCTCGATACTGATGCCGTAGTTGAAGCCCTCGTAAGCAGCAAGAAGGAAAAGGTCACTACCGCCAAGAACGACCAGAAGAAGCTTGGATGGAAGCAGACCATTTATGAGGGGATCAATAAGAATATCAAGGGACTTTTCCAGTCCCATCTTTCCGGCATGAGATTCTCCACGGCTTACAGCAAGATGAAGACAAATGTGTCCGATTCCACGGTTGCAAGCGTTGTTACCGGAGACGGTGCCGTAAAGGCTACCCAGAAGCTCAGGGTTGAATCCCTTGCCAAGACAGCTTATCTTACCGGAAGGGATCTTAACGGAGAGAGTACCGGGAAGACCTTCACCGCGGCAAGCACACTTGCGGATCTCGGTTATGAAGGAAGTGGAGACACCATCCATATCAATGTGGGCGGAACCGAAAAGGGAACCCTTACGGTTGACGGATCCACCTCAATATCCGATGTGCTCACCGAGCTCAAGAAGGCCGGACTCAATGCTTCGTTTGATGTCGAGACCCAGAGATTCTTCGTAAACTCCAAGTCCACCGGAAAGGCAAATGATTTTACTCTTACCGATGAAGGAAACGGAGCACTTGCTGCGCTCGGACTTAACGTCGCATCCGACGATGACAAAAATGCCACCGGATTCAAGCAGTCCGATTACGCAACCAAGGTTGACGGAAGCAATGCCGTCATCTATCTCAATGATGCGCAGTTCACTTCAAACACCAATACCTTCAAGGTCAATGGCCTTACCATAACCGCAATGGACGAGACCGGTGACAGAGAGGTGACTCTCACCACCGATTCCGATACGAGCGGAATATACGACATGATCAAGAATATGATCACCCAGTATAACAAGGCCATCAACGAGATCGACAAGTATTACGGCGCCGCATCTGCAAGAAAATACAGCATGCTTACTGACGAAGAGAAGGAAGCAATGAAGGATAAAGAGATCGAAGAGTATGAGGACAAGATCAAGTCCGGACTCCTCAGGATGGATACCAATCTCGGAAGTCTTCGTGAGCTGTTCACCACTACCATGAACGAGGGTATTGAAGTTAACGGCAAGACATATTACCTTTCAAACTTCGGAATCGGAACCGGAAGCTACTTTGATACTCCCGACAATGAGAAGCATGCCCTTCACATCGACGGTGACAAGGATGATGATAAGTTCAAGGACAAGACAGACAAGCTGTCCGAGATGATCGCAGCCGATCCCGCTACCGTAGAGGAATTCTTCAAGAAGCTGTCACAGAACCTGTACAAGAAGCTCGACAGTGTTTCCAAGTCCCGCGACGGATACAGAAGCTACGGCAACTTCTATGATGACAAGAAGATGAAGTCCGACTACGACGGATACAAGTCCACCATCAAGAGCCTTGAGAAGAAGGCCAATGATTATGAGGACAAGATCTACAGACAGTATGCAGCCATGGAGAAGACCCTTTCGAACATGCAGTCCAAGAGCAATGCTCTCGCAGGACTTCTCGGTACTTCATAATAATCACGTTAAGGAGAGATAAAGGAAATGCCTTTACCCAATGCCTATCAGCAATATGCGAATAACAGGGTGATGACCTCATCACCTGCGGAACTCACACTCATGCTCTATGAGGGTGCGATCAAGTTCCTCAATATTGCACTCGGAGCGCTGGAAGAGAAGGATGTTCAGAAGGCACATACCAATATCCTTAAGGCCGAGCATATCATAGATTATCTGAGGCAGACCCTCGATATGAAATATGCCGTGGCACAGGATTTCGAGAACATCTATTCATATCTTTCGCAGAGACTCATTGAGGCCAACCTCAAAAAGGATCCCGAGATAGTCCAGGAAGTAAACGGTCATCTCCATTCCGTAAGAGATACCTGGAAGGAAGTAATGAAGCTTAACGGCATAACCTGGAGAAGCTGATAGGAGAAAACATGGCAGATTATCTTGAACTCCTTGAGGAGTCGCTCATCAAGAAGATAAGTGTTCTGGACAGGATCGAAGAGTTTAACTTAAAGCAGAGAGAGCTGTTTGTGAATACGGATGAAACTCCGGACTTCGGGAAATTCGATTCCTTCATAGAAGAGAAGGACAAGCTCATCGAAGAACTGGATGCTCTCGATAACGGCTTCGAAACCATGTATGAAAGAGTGGCCGATACCCTGAAAGAGAACAGATCCGAAAATGCGGATATGATAAGAAGGCTTCAGGAGCTTATCAGGGAGATAACGGACAAGAGCTCATCGCTCCAGTCACAGGAAAGAGCGAACAAGGAATTGATGGAAGATTTCTTTCAGAGTGCCCGTGATAAGATAGGCAAAAACAGAACAAGCTTAAACGCCGCATACAGTTATTTCCAGTCCCAGCAGGGAACAGGCAGCGCGGAATCCCTCTATATGGATTCCAAGAAATGACCGGAAAATTTAAAGAGCAGGAACATTTCGTTCTTGCTCTTTTTCTGTCATCAAATATTTGCTCTCATATTATATTTGCTTTCGTCACACATTATGGTCGCTTATCATTACGGGTTTTCCCTTTGCGTTAAATGCCGGAACAAAGGGCGACGGACTTCCGTAATAAGCATCAAAATCCTCCGCAGCCGAGTCGGCATTTCCGGGAGAGGAAGTCAGAAATCTGTATTTTCCGCCGGTTACGGCTTTATCGATCAGTTCGAAGATCTCACCGGACAGACTGTTGTCGGCCTGCTTCCATATGCTGCGGTTATGGGGGTAAAGAGCTATTGATACCCTGATCCCGTCTCCGGCGGCATCGAATATTCCGAATCTCTTTTTGATTCCGTTTACGATATCCGGATTTTCGATCATCTCGTTTATGCCTATGCAGTAAAGCAGATGCTTTTCGTTGCGCTGTTTTCCGGAAGGCATTTCTGCAATATCGCTTACGGTTATCTTTTTATCCCAGATATCTCCGGTGTCCGGACCTGCCAGCGAGGTGAGCATGCTTATATACAGATTCCGGATATTTTCCGACTGAACATATACCTTGTCGGAATAAATGATCCCCGGAGCGGTGACGTAGCTTCTCATATTGTAGATATCATTTATGTCGCATTCGGAGAATTCGGATGTTTTTCCGAAAGGAACGAAGATGAGTTCGTCGGTATACTTCCTGAGCTGCGATGCATAAAAGCTTTTCGGGACAGTCAGGAAAGGATTTGCTCCGTCATAGGGATCCTGGATATAAATCCTGCCGGGGCAATGGACCGATATGTCGTAGGTTTCCCAGCTTGCGAGATGTTCTTCCTGTACTCCGGGATAATCTCCGGGATTGCATGAATAAGAGATGCCGTTATCTTTGAGGACTCTGCCGAAATAATCCCTGGTCATCACCGGAAGAGGGATCACATATATATCGGTATCGTCCTCAGCACATGCACGATCGTAATACGGCAGCATGCCTCTCCATTTATCCGGACCCGTTACGACAAATACGGTCTCTTTTCTGCGTACCAGGTATTCCTTCGTAGCTTCCCTGATTTTCTCGATATGGTCGCCTATGGCGAAAAAGTTTATCGCCGTACCGTCTTTTTCGTATGCGCTGAAGCTCTGATAAAGGATCTCACAGTATTCCTCCAGGCATTTTACGACAGCTTTTGCGGGAATGCTGTTTTCTCCTTTTATCTGCTCGACCAGTGTTCCGTAATCCCGGGCGAGCTGGATGCTGCCCTGGAAATACTCCTTTACCAAGGCGTCTTCTTTTCTGCAATATGCGTTTTCCGACTGCTCCGAGATGAAGTCTATCCCGACAAGGCATTCTGAAGCCGTGGTCATCAGTGAATTCGAACGGTCTGTTGAGGGCCTTATGAGCATCGAAGCATCATATTTGAAAATGGATAGAGATTCACCGGACAGCTTCTCCATTTCCTTTTTCTGGGCTTCGAAATAGGGATAATCATGTCCTCCCCACACCTTTTTGACGCGGCAGTATTCGCCGTATCTTTTGCTGAGCAGCTTGTTGTAGTATGCGGGGACCGGAATGGTCGTATCTTCAAAAGGAAGTCTTACGGTCTTTTCGTAATATGACTTCGGATCCGCCGCAGAATATCCGTTTTTGAGCACCCATGGGAAGATCTGGCCTATATGCTCAGTGTCAGCGGCTTTAGTCCTTCCCATTGCCTTTTCGGCCTGACGGTACAGTTCGATGGCATTTTTGCGGTCTTTTTTCTCAATATATATGTTCGCACGAGCGAGGAGCTCCATTATCTCCCTGTCGCGCGCGGCTTCAGCCTCTTTATCCTCGTACAGATAATCCTTAAGGAAGATATCGACGCCTGCGAGCCAGGGAAAATTATAGTGGTCTGCGAGGTATCCGGGCTCAAAGCACATCTTCTTGTTGCTCACCACCCTCGCAAGGAATAGCCAGTGATCCTCGTGCCTTTCGTAATCGTGAATATCGAAGTGTTCGGGAAGCTCTTTGTCCGCAACCTGCCTGAATCTGATATAATCATCCCTCTTCATGCAGATATCGAGGTCATCGTCCCAGGGTATGAAGCCGCCGTGCCTGACAGCGCCGAGCAGGGTGCCCCAGTCGGCATAATAGGTGATGCCGTACTTTTCACAGATACGGTCGATCTCGGAAAGAACGTCAAGAGTAGAAGCCCAGGCCTGCTTGATAGCGGTCGGGACATAGAAGCCGTTCCTTATTTCATCTTTGAAGAAATCTACGGAATGATTCACCTTTTTGCCTGTTTTGATCCTTAAAAAAGCAGTCTTTTTACTATAATATAGACGTTATTTACAGAAAATTCAAAAATTTATAAAAAAAGGGTAAAGTATTTTGATATACGTCCGATATAATGAGTGTAAGCGGTTAGGAAAATAAAAAAACCGCAAAATATGGAAAAGTAACTTAATTGTCCCGTCTCTATAAGGCAGGGACGCGGACCTACTCAAGGAGGATAAAATTATGGTAGTTCAGCACAATATGCAGGCAATGAATTCTAACAGAATGCTTGGTCTTACTTCTTCAGCACTTACGAAGTCAACCGAAAAGCTTTCTTCTGGTTATAAGATCAACCGTGCGGCTGATAACGCAGCAGGACTTGCGATCTCCGAGAAGATGAGACGTCAGGTAAGAGGTCTTACACAGGCTTCCTCAAACGCTCAGGACGGTATCTCAGCTGTACAGACTGCAGAAGGTGCACTCAACGAAGTACACGATATGCTGCAGAGAATGAACGAACTTGCAGTTCAGGCTGCTAACGACACCAACATGTCGGCAGACAGAAGCTACATCCAGTC
>JAILOC010000116.1 GCA_024691045.1 Lachnospiraceae bacterium
GGGAAGCTTCCTCATATCCATATCCATTACCTGGATCCTGATATCCTTGACGTACTCGGGAGGCTTTATCCCGAATCTGGAAAGAACAAATTTGGTCTCATCATTAAGATGTCCGCATCTTACCGCACGGTAATCTCCGCCTGTCAGTCTGTTCTTAAGATCCGCGTATCCTATAGCCGATGCGATTGCATCCGTATCGGGATTCTTATGTCCGATTACATATACGGGACGAGTCTGATCAACCTGCATAATCTACCTCTGTTCTGAAATGAATGTAGGTGTGGGGCCAAAGAAAGAATACGGAGCATCTTCCTGCATCATTCTGACCGTTATCCTCATAAGAACCGCTCCGGGTTCACATCCGAATATCCTTATTATATTATTGCCCTTATGTCCGGCAGCAACAAACGATGCTTTCTTTTCATGAACAAGAACCACATTGCACCATTCCCTGCATCCGTTTTCTCCGGCTCTGTAATCTTCGGCAACGCCCTTTACCCTGACGACATCACCGTCATTAACCGCCACTGCGAGAGATGAAAAGGTATCCTTTAAAACAGGACCTCCTGGAGCCTGCGAAAGAGTGATCTCATATTCACCCTCCTTGGGAAGATATACACTGTACTGTGCCGAAGGCATGTCCTTCGGATCTCCGCTGCCGCCGTCCGCAGGGAACACTCTCATGCCCGAAGAAAACTTTCCGTAGGGCTTATATACCTTGAAATCGCAATCCTTTCCGCCGCTTATTGTATCATATTCATCCGCTTCGATGGCGCATGACAGATCGGCGCCTCCAAAAGGCCTCGGAGCATCCGCGGGCAGAACGGGAACAAAATGAGCAGCCGATATTTCCTCTTCGGTGAAATCCCGGGCAACCACTTTCACAAATGCCTTACATCTTCCGGAGATGACCGCAACGGTTCCCGTGATGTGATCCGAACCCGCATCCGTACAAGCCTTATGAAGAAGCTCCCTGTCTGCGCTGACTTTGATACGTGAAATAGCTTTTTCGGAGCATTCGGTGCAGACAGCATCTTCATCCGGCGCTCCATTCATGCTGCCTTTCACTGCAGATAATACGATCCAGTCAGAATCGGATGTGATTTCCCATTCACAGGCATCCCTGCAGCAGTTCTCAAGAACTATCTCACCGTCGGAACCGGGGATCAGGAGATCCGTCATGACCAGATTCTTTTTGGTCCAGTCACCGCCCATGGTAAAGGCCGGATATCCGCTTACGCTCACGCAGACCCTGTCACGTTCGTAAGGCTTTACATATACCCTCACCGGAATCATATGCTCTTCTTCGTTCCAGTTGGTGAAACCGATATGCTCAGAAAGCATCATGCCGTTCCACTTTCCGTTTCCGAGTGCGTTATATTCTGCGGCAAGCTTTGCATCAAGCTCAAGGCGCTTTTCAATTCCGTCGGCATAAAGGTTAGCGGACGGACATCCCCTGCGGGCAAGAAGCATATTCTTTCCGCTGTAAAGCATCATGGTAAGAACATTCATGGAAGCTGCGGCAGGGTAATAAACAAGCTGATAAAATGCATCACGGTTTTCTTTTCCGTTAAAGCGATCAAGCATGGCTTCCGCAGCAGAATTTACTCTTTGTGCGGCAGAGAGCATGCTGTCCGCTTCATTGCGGTATACGGGACTGAAGGTGTCCGGTGCAATGGTCTCGGGACGCCTTACGGAGTTGATACGGGAATAATCATCAAGGATATCCGCTATCTTCGAAACAGTATCGGGGCCTTCAGCCGCAAACTGCTTATCCGCCCAGTATCCGGGATAGAAAGCATATTCCGCCGACCACTTATCATAATCATAAGCAAGATCCATGAAGTAATTGAGCGGATATTCCACAGGCTTGATATCACCCACATTGACTATCCAAAGATCCTTTACTCCACACTCCCATGCCTGTCCCATCTGTTCGGCAATGCGGGGAATATAGGTACTGTTAACCCACTCGTAGGATACCGGACCGCCGTGATAATCCAGATGATAATACATTCCGAATCCGCCGTTATGATCACGATCCCTTGCCGGCGGAAGAAGTCTCATATTGCCATGGTTATCATCGGAAAGAAGGATGATGGTTCCATCAAGACCGTCCCAGGTCCTCAAGCCTTCGTTCTCCGCATCCCCGTAATAGAAGGTTTCAACCTCCTTGTAGACCGCAAAAACCTTGGCTATCTCCGGTTCCCTGTCTCCGTACACTTCCCTGAGAAGCCCCCTCTGGGTGGTGATGACATCCTTGAGATAATTGATGTTGTCAAGGACCGTACACTCCCTCCCGAGCATCTCGGAATCGGCCTCGCCCCTCATTCCGACAGTGACGATATTATCAAACGGTGCATTTCTCTTAAGACCGTCCCTCCAGAATTCAATGAGTCCTTCCCTGTTACGGTTGAAATTCCAGTCATTGCCGTACTTGGAATCCGGTCCCTTGACATGGGAAAACTCCTCACCGTGCCTCAAGCAGGGCTCATGGTGGGATGTCCCCATAACAACACCGTATTCATCAGCAAGTGCGGCACTCTCAATTCCGGGACCATCCTCCGAAAAGCATGAGGACCACATGGCGGGCCAGAGATAGTTACCGTGCATCCTGAGGAGAAGCTCGAATACATGATCGTACATCTTCGCATTGAATCCGCCAAAGAGGTTATTCGTCCAGGTTCCGTATGAAGGCCACTCGTCATTTATGAAGAAGCCACGGTATCTTACGGAAGGTTCTTTGCTGACAAATGTGTAATTTTCTGTAACGATGATTTCATTTTTCCGGGCAGGCTTTACATCGGCAAACCACACCCAGGGGCTCACACCCATGAGTTCCGAAATATGGAACAATCCATAGATGGTTCCTCTCTTATCGCTTCCTGCGATCACAATAACTTTCTTACCGTTCACATCAATAGGAATAAAAAGAAAAACTTCCCTTTTACCCTTAACGCATGAAAGGTCGATCAGTCCTGACATTTCAAAATGATCGATGATCCCGGACTTTCCTATGCATCCTGCATAGATACTCCCGTCAGTGATATCCGCATCGGTAAATGCTCCGTTCTTTATTACGGGCTTTTCGGAAGTCCCGAAGACAAGCTCCATATCTCCCGATACTTTTCCGGCTACTCTTATAACTCCGGGCCAGTCATTACCGTCCAGGATGAGAAGAGATTTTCCGTTCAATGTAAAATTCATAAAACACTCCTGATTTATTTATCTTTCCGAGGGTTCAAAATGAGGCATGACATTCAGCTTATGAAGATTGAGCACATGCATCCTTTCGATCTTCGCCTTGGTATTTTCATCCTCGCATATTCCTGTCGCGATGTAGTTATCGAGTACCGCATAGGTAAAGCCTACCTTGTCTTCGTCACTCATTCCGCTGAGGCCGTCGGAAGGAGTCTTGTGAACAAGATTCGAAGGAAGTCCGAGGAAATCACCTATCTGGAGAACCTCCTCCACGGTAAATCCCGCAAGTATGGACATGTCTCCCGCAGCGTCACCGTACTTGGTGCTGTATCCGATATAGTCCTCAGACTTATTGCAGGTGTTGATGACTCTTCCTCCCTCTTCGAGACCCTGCGCAACGGCATAAAGGGTAGTCATCCTGATCCTGGGAGGGATGTTGATACCGACATCCTTGGTGATCGCAGAGCCCGCTTCCTCAAGACTCTTCTTAAGTGCCTTGGTGGCTTCGCCGATGTTCACGGTAAGATTCCTGATGCCGAGGAAATCCACAACAGCCTGTGAGTCGCTGATATCAGGCTGTACTCCGTCCGGCATCATGACTCCGACAACTCTTTCCTTTCCGAGTGCTCTCGCAAGAAGAGCCGCGGTTATACATGAATCCTTTCCGCCTGATATTCCGAGAACGGCACTGCAGCCTTTTCCGTTCTTATCAAAAAAGTCACGCACATATTCGCAGATCTCATCCACGGTTTTTTCAACATTTATAAGCATATGTCACTCCTTATTCGTGTCTCATTCTCCAGTCGATGCAACGCTGCAGATACTCGACATAAGCGGGATTCTTGCACATTCCCTTTCCTTCGCTGTCGGAGATCTTGGCCACATCCTGACCGTTACATTCTGTTGTCTTCATAACTATGTTGAGTGCGGGAACATCGGTATCGTTCGCAACATAAGTACCGATTCCGAACGCGACTTTTGCCCTTCCGTCAAAATACTTATAGATGTTGTGAGCCTTCTCAAAATCAAGAGAGTCTGAGAACAGAAGTGTCTTGGTCTTCGGATCGATGCCAAGCTCTTCATAGTGCTTTATCATCTTGTCTCCCCACTTCATGGGATCTCCGCTGTCCTGTCTTACACCTGAGAAAAGAGTCGCATAAGTAAGCTGGAAATCCTTGAGGAAACAATCCGTAGTAATGGCGTCGGTAAGAGCGGTTCCGTTCAGAACTCCGTATTCCTTAACCCATGCGTCGAGAGCATACCAGTTGGAATATGCGGGGTTGTGCTTGTGATTACCCTGACCTACACACATGATCCACTCATGGGCCATTGTTCCGACGGGTTTTAATCCGAATTTCTTGGCA
>JAILOC010000134.1 GCA_024691045.1 Lachnospiraceae bacterium
AGGCTTTGAACGGATAAGGAAAGGAAACAAAATGGCAGAGAATAAAGGAAAGATCACACAGATCATCGGAGCTGTCCTTGATGTCAGATTTGATGAAGGTTCGCTTCCTGAGATAAACGAGGCTATCAGGGTTCCTCTTGAGGGCGGATCCAAACTCGTAGTAGAGGTCGCGCAGCACCTCGGAGACGACACGGTCAGATGTATAGCAATGGGGCCTACAGACGGTCTTGTCAGAGGAATGGATGCTATCGCTACCGGAGCTCCCATATCCGTTCCCGTAGGAGAGAATACCCTCGGAAGAATATTCAATGTTCTCGGTGATCCCATCGATAACAAGCCCGCTCCCGAAGGTGTTGATTACGAACCTATCCACAGACCCGCTCCCTCCTTTGAAGAGCAGTCCACCGAGTCTGAGCTTCTCGAGACCGGAATCAAGGTCGTTGACCTTCTTTGCCCTTATCAGAAGGGTGGTAAGATCGGACTTTTCGGAGGCGCAGGTGTAGGAAAGACCGTCCTTATTCAGGAGCTGATCAGAAACATCGCCACCGAGCACGGCGGATATTCCGTATTCACCGGTGTAGGCGAGCGTACTCGTGAAGGTAATGACCTTTATCATGAGATGACCGAATCGGGAGTTATCGATAAAACCACCATGGTATTCGGCCAGATGAACGAGCCCCCCGGGGCAAGAATGAGAGTAGGTCTTACCGGACTTACAATGGCAGAGTATTTCAGAGATAAGGGCGGAAAGGACGTTCTTCTTTTCATAGATAACATCTTCCGTTTCACTCAGGCAGGTTCCGAGGTTTCCGCACTTCTCGGACGTGTTCCTTCAGCCGTAGGTTACCAGCCCACACTCCAGACAGAGATGGGTGCTCTTCAGGAGAGAATAACCTCCACAAAGAACGGATCCATCACATCCGTACAGGCTGTATACGTCCCCGCGGATGACTTAACCGACCCCGCTCCCGCTACAACCTTCGCTCACCTCGATGCAACCACCGTTCTTTCGAGAAGCATCGTTGAGCTCGGTATCTATCCTGCTGTCGATCCTCTCGAGTCAACATCTCGTATACTCGATCCCAGGATCGTCGGAGAAGAGCATTACAAGACTGCCAGAGGAGTTCAGGAGATTCTCCAGAGATACAAGGAACTTCAGGACATCATCGCGATCCTCGGTATGGACGAGCTTTCCGAAGAGGATAAGATCGTCGTTTCAAGAGCACGTAAGGTGCAGCGTTTCCTGTCACAGCCTTTCTTCGTTGCGGGTCAGTTCACCGGCCTCGAAGGAAAGTACGTTCCCATCGATGAGACCATCAGAAGCTTCCGCGAGATACTCGAAGGAAAGCATGACGATATCCCCGAGAGCTATTTCCTCAGCAAGGGCTCGATCGATGACGTAGTAGCCGCATACAACGCAAAGTAATTAGGAGATCATCAGTCTCATGGCAAAATTCAAACTCAGGATCGTCACACCCGAAAGAGTATTCTATGAGGGCGAGGCGGACATGGTAGAAATGAATACGACGGAAGGCCAGATCGGATGCTATCCCGGACATATTCCCCTTACGGTAATATGCAAGCCCGGAATCCTCACCATCCACGAAGGCGATGAGATCAAGACTGCGGCTCTCCACGGCGGATTTGCGGAGATACTTCCGGATTCGTTCAACGTTCTTGCCGAGGCTGTCGAGTGGCCCGATGAGATTGATGAAGAGAGAGCAAAGGCTGCCATGGAAAGAGCCAGAAAGAGACTCGAGAGCAAGACGGATGACATTGATATGTCACGCGAGGAGATGGCTCTTCAGAGAGCTATCACCAGAATAAATGCCCTTAAGTGATCCGATAGTCAATATCATTAATTATTTCGTTTTCCGGCGTAAAATGCCATATATGAAATCATTATCTGCCGGCAGAACAGAAATCAGTTATGACGTTTACTATCAGACAGATCGTTCAAATAGTATGATAAAGGTCCGCGGTCTGCATGCATAGACCGCGGCTTTATTTTATTCTATAATATCCGTGTCATGAAAAAAATACTCATCAGGGCTCTGGTTTACATACTGGTATTCGTTACGGCGGTATTTGTATTCGGTAAACTTATGAGCCGAAAACAGGTGAATATGCTTGTGGATATGGATCCGGCTACGCAGCCGGTCATTTACATGTCCATAGAAGATCTAAGATACAATATGCTCCCCGGGTACTGTAAGCCGAGAAATATCTCCTACGACAGGGAATCCCTTACGTATTTAGATGATTCAAGGTGCGTCCCCATCACCATCGATACATTCGGAAGCAAGGTGTCGGGAGCCTCGTTTGAACTCAGGAATATCGAGGACGGAAGGCTTATCGAAGAGGGCACCACCGAACTTATCATGAACAATATCGGAAACCTGAAGGGCAAGATAGAGCTCAAGGATCTGATAACCGACGGAGCCGAGTATTCTCTTGAGATCATTCTTTCCATGGAAGATGGAAGAGAGATCTATTATTATACCCGCGTCATAAAGGGAGATAATGAGCTTGCATATGACAAGATCGCGTATGCAAAATATTTCCATGATTGTCTCTTTGACAGGAAGACTGCGGAAAGTATCAAAAAGCATCTCGAGACCAATTCGTCGTTAAATGATAATTCCACATTTGCATATGTTGACATTCATTCTTCTTTTTCCCAGATAACATACGGAGACCTCGAAGTGACTCCCTACGGTGAAACAGGCATTTACCTTAAGGAAGACTGTGGTTCGGATGCGACGGTTTATACGGATTATATGCTGAGGAGCGGATACGGCAATTCGCTCACGGCATATAAGGCTCATGAAGAGATCAAGGTCAGATATACCCAGAAGGGCGTATATATCCTTTCATATATCAGGACAATGGAGGAGATAGCCAATCCTGCGGATATGTGCGTAAATGACAAGATCACTCTCGGTATAGCGGACGAGTCACCTGAGATGATGGAAAGTCCGGAAGGGAAGTGTGTCGCTTTTGTATCCGGAGGAAGACTGTTTATGTACAACGAGAATGCTTCCAAGCTGGCATGTGCGTACAGCTTTTTTGATTACGGTGTGTTTGATGTAAGGAATATAAATGACAGGCATGATATAAGGATCCTGGATCTCGATGACGACGGAAATATGGTTTTTGCCGTCTATGGTTATATGAACAGGGGAGCGCACGAAGGAGATGTCGGAATAGCATTTTATTCGTATGACGATTCCATCAATACAATGAAGGAGATCCTCTATATTCCTTACGACAAATCTGCGGATATCCTTATGGAGGAGATGGGAAGACTCCTGTATATGAACGACGCGGGCCATATCTATATGACCATGGAAAATGCCGTATTCAGAATAGAACCCGATGAAAAAACCATAAGGCAGACCGGAATGTACTGGTCCGGTGACGCACTTCAGACGAGTGATGACCAAAGACTGATAGTCACGATGGGAAATGACATAAATGTCACCGTTTCGGAACTGACCGTTACCGATCTTGAGACCGAGGATTCTGTCAAGGTCAGCGCGGGCCCCGGAGAATATATCAGATTCCTGGGTTTCAGGGGCGAGGATATGATCTACGGCGTTGCAAGGGCAGGGGATCTGCAGACGGAGACCAGCGGCAACCTTCTTTTCCCTATGTACCGTATTTGCATATGCGACGGAACGGGAAAACTTCTCAAATATTATGAAAAAGAAGGATTCTATGTAACCGACGTGGAGATCGAAGATAACCGTATCCTTCTGACCAGGCTCAGCGGAAGCCCGGGAGCATATAAGGGTGCGGACGGCGATAACATTACCTTCAGCAAAGAGGATGAAACCGGAAGGAATGTCGTATCCGTCGCCGTGATCGAAAAGTATGAAAGATATGTTCAGATCAGGACTGCATCGTCGATCAAGGTATCGTCACTCAAGGTAACGACTCCCGGAGAGATCGCGGAGGAAAGCGTAATGCTAAGTCCCGAGCTTTTCGGAGATGTGGACAGATTCTATGTGTATGATGCAGCCGGAATATGCGGGATCTATGTTACGGAGTCCGCTGCCGTGGAGGCTGCGATGGATTGCGGCGGTACCGCGGTGGAGGAGAACGGAAACGTCATCTGGAAGTGGGCGCCGAAAAAGGGTATCAACCAGATCCTTGAGATCAAGGAAAACGAGGTGGATGAAGGTGAGAACGCACTCAGCGTATGCATGGACGTCATGCTCGGATATGAGGGGATCATCAGAAATTCGGAAGTGCTGCTTAAATCGGGTGATTCCGTCAGGGATATACTTGCTGAGAATATGGATTCCGTTACCGTACTCGACCTTACGGGATGTCCATTCGACAGCATGTATTTCTACATAGATAATGATATTCCGGTTCTTGCGATGCTGCAGGGAGGAGGAGCGGTCCTTATCACGGGTCATAATGAGAAAGAACTTGTGATCATGGATCCCGCAAGCGGTGAGCTGTACAAGCGCGATACAGGCATGATGAAGGATCTCTTTGAAGATAACGGAAACCAGTTTATAACATACGCATATGCGGGCTCAGAGATCTGGGCGGTAAAGACGGCGTAAAACAGCGGAACCGTCCCCCTGTTTTACCGGTATGAAAGGATAGTGTCATGATCTGTAATAATTGTGGATCTCAGATAGAAGAAGGTGCAGCTTTCTGCGAAACGGTCAGGAAAAAAAGCAAGGCTCCGGTCATCGTTGCTTTATCGGTCCTTGGCGTAGTCCTGATCGCCGCGGCCGTGGTCATACTTTATTTTTTCCTGCCTTCAAGAAGACTGGAGAATGCTCTCGGCAGCGGAAGGGGAAATGCTGAAAACGGTTATTATGACAGGGCTGAGCGTGCTTATGAAAATGCCCTTGAGATCGATCCCGGAAATCTTGAAGCCTACAAGGGACTTTTCGATGTCTGTATGGGAAGGGAAAATTTCGATGATATCGGGGACTTGTATGACGATGCATCGGATGCCCTTTCAAAGAGCGACTTTAAGGAATTCGACAAGTATGTCATCAAGATGCTTGAATCCGCAATGAAAAAGGCGGTAAAGAACGAGGACTGGGAACTTGGTATGGATATTCTGGATGTGTACATAAATCTGTGTGACGATCCGGATATGGACATTATCAATGACCTGGATCCCCTCAGCCACCCCGTATGGGCTGATCCTTCGGGGCCGAATACCCCCGCAGAAGTTCAGGACGAGCCCACACGCGAGCAGCTGGGTGATAAGTATGGATACGGTTACGACGTCGGTGAGATGATCTGTGATTTTACCTTCTATGATGAGGACGGTAATTCCCACTCAATATCGGAATTTGAGGGTAAGGCAGTCTATATCAACTTCTTTACCACCTGGTGTACCTACTGCTTCTATGAGCTTCCGGATATGCATATCATTGAGGATGATTTCAAGGGCGATGCCGTGGTCATAATGATAGATCTGGATGAAGGTCCCGAGCTGGGAAAAGAGTATGCATATGATTACGATGTTCAGCTGCCCATCTACTATATTGACGGCTGGGAACTTGAGGGAGGACTTTCGATAGATGCGGTTCCTCTGAGCATCGTCATTGACAGATACGGCATGGTTTACGGAAACCATCTTGGTATGGCTGATTACGATTGGATGTATGATACCATGGAGTGCGCGGTAAACACCACATATTGATAATCCGGGATAACCGTATGATAGATAAAAGGATCATTCTCACAGTCAAAATAGCGTTGATCGTCATTTCCGCAGCTCTTATCATTTTCGGAGCCGTACGCGGAGATATGAGGGATACGCAGAAAAAAGGAAGCGGCATCTGTCTGGAGTGTATAGGCCTTGGATAAGCGAAGGAAGATAACACAATTCTTAATAACGCTTCTATACAATCCGCATCTGAACAATTTTGTAAGCGGAAGACTCCATACCGGGAAGACAAAGGGAATCTGCGTGCCCGGACTTAACTGCTATTCATGTCCTGCGGCAGGAGGTTCATGTCCCTTAGGTTCCCTTCAGCAGACCCTCGGCAATCTGAAAAAAGGGATCAATACCTACGTTATAGGTACTGTCCTCCTTTTCGCGGCGGTATTCGGAAGATTTGTATGCGGATGGCTCTGTCCCTTCGGACTGCTACAGGAGCTGATCCATAAGATCCCCGTTCCGAAGTGCATGAGGAGATTTATGGTTCTCGGATGGCTCAAGTACGTGGTGCTGGTCGTGCTCGTTATCCTGTTTCCCGTTGTTACATATCTGCAAAAGGGAATGGGATACCCTGCATTCTGTAAATTCATCTGTCCCCAGGGCACTATTGGCGGACTCTTTCTCATAAGGGCCAGCGAAATCCTGCGTGATCAGGCGGGACTGATGTTTGTCATCAAGCTTCTTATCCTTGTCGGGATCGTCATCAGTTCTGCCTTTGTCTTCAGACCCTTTTGCCGGTTCATGTGTCCTCTGGGAGCCATATACGGACTCTTCAACAGGATAGCAATGATCCGTATAAAGTTTGATAAGGATACATGTGTCCGCTGCGGAACCTGTAAGAAGGCATGCCCCATGCGCCTCGATCCCGTAAAGGAATGCAACCACGCAGACTGCATCCGCTGCGGTAAGTGCATTTCCGATTGCCCCTCAAAAGCGCTTTCCTTTACTCCGGATATTAAGCATTGCGCTCAGAAAAGTTATCAATCACAAAAAGATTAAAGATCACAACCTGAAAAACCGTTACTTAACGTAACGGTTTTTCTGTACGGTAATATTGTGTTTATCCGAATATCTGCTTTCTTCGAGGATACAGGGCGCTGTAAAGTACCAGGCCGATCACGCCGCAGCTTAAGATCTCACCGATGCCTACGGTGAGCATGAAAAAGGGAATGGTTCCCTCATAGCCGTATACATACGCAAGGACGAAGGGAACGATCAGAGTGTTTGCAAGAATGGGAGGAATGGGGGTGAGTATTGCGGAAGCTTTACCCGGCTTGAAAGCCCATTCTCCGTCTTTTTTCCTATGTGTGAGAAGGTAAGTTCCGGCTGCCCCGATAAGTGTGGCCAGAGATCCGAATATGACATCGAGAGGCATACATCCTGTAAGGATATTGCTGATGATGCATCCTATGAAGAGTCCGGGGATGGCAGCAGGCGTAAATGCCGGAAGGATGGTCAGGGCTTCAGAGAATCTGACCTGGATGACACCGCTTGCAAGGTTCAGGGAACCCGCCAAAACGGTAAGGACGGTGTACAGAGCCGCGATGATCGCGCTCTGCGTTAGAAACAGTACATTTTTCTTCATTTTTCTTTTCCTCTAGTTTTGTTTTTAGTCAGGAAGGTTTCGAACTGACTTTGGTCTGCTCTTGTAATAAATGGTATAATGTATTTATAAAAGAGCACTAACAGCGATAATATCTTAAAAATCGCTTTATGTCTACAGTATTTTACATTTCCGCATAAGTACCGTTATCGGACCCGGATTTATGCGGAATATATATAAGGAGCATTGAGATGAATATTTACATATCCGGAATATCTGGAACGGGCCTGGGACCTCTTGCACTCATGGCGCTCGATGCGGGTATTCATGTGACCGGATCGGACAGAGCCGAGGGCGCGATAACCGGAGAACTCCGCAGAAACGGGATAGATTTTTATATCGGAGATCAGGACGGAAAGTACCTTCAGAAGAAGTTCGACGAGGAGGGTATAGACTGGTTTGTCTACACCTCAGCGCTTCCTGAGGATCATCCGGAACTGAAGCTGGCAGGCCGGCTGGGTATTAAATGTTCCAAGCGCGATGAACTCACGGCTTATCTGGTTGATAAACTGGGACTTGAGATGATCGCGGTCGCGGGCACACACGGCAAGACCACCACGGTCAGTATGCTCACATGGGCGGCGCTCAGACTGGGACTTCCCGCAGCATACCTTGTCGGAACCACGATCAATTTTGCGCCTTCGGGTTCATATAAAAGGGGCGACAGATTCTTCCTTTACGAAGCGGATGAATATGACAGGAATTTCCTGAATTATCATCCCGCCTTGAGTGTGATCACTTTTGTTTCTTACGATCATCAGGATATCTATCCCACGGAAGAGGATTACAGAGCGGCTTTTGAGCAGTTTGAAGCCCAGAGCGGCCGGGTGATATTTGCAGAGCCCGGTGCAGCTCCGCGCGATATGTCCTTCCTTGATGGGAAAGAAACCGAGATCATTGAAGATATAGATCCCCGTTTTACACTTTCAGGTAAAGTCAAAAGGCGTGATGCAACGGCGGCGCTGCATGCACTTAAGAAGATATGTGACGCACCCGATGAAGAGCTTATAGATATTCTGAATGCTTTTCCGGGAGTGGGACGTCGATTTGAAAAACTGACCGACGGAATATATACGGACTATGCGCATCATCCGGAAGAGATCGAGGCAACTGTGGAGATCGCTTCCGAGGAAGCTTCGGCTCTGGATAAAAAGGGCGTTGCGGTGATCTACCAGCCTCATCAGAATGCCAGACAGCATAAGGTGAAGGCCGGATATAAGAATGCTTTTCTGAAGGCGGATAAGATATACTGGCTTCCCACCTATCTGGTCCGTGAGGATCCCGGTCTGTCCGTTCTTTCACCTGAAGAACTGATATCCCAGCTTTCGAACAGCGATATAGCCGAAGCAGCCGGAATGGATGACAGGCTCATAGATGAGATCGGGAAGTGTCTGAAGGAAGATCTCCTGGTAGTGCTTATGAGCGCGGGTCCTGCGGACAAGTGGCTCAGAGACGTGGTTAAAGATTTTTTCTGAAAACTAAATCCACTTTTATGAAAAAATAAACAAGAGGAAGATATGTTGATAACTGAAATTGCCGGAGATGTGAATAAAATGCGGTATCTGCTTCAGATCAAATAGTTTTCCACCATATCCACGGATATTCAATTCAGGCAAAATGAAGATACCGTGGATTATTTAATTATCCTGTGGATAAAAAAATATCGGATTTATGCACATCTAACATGTGTTATCCACAAATGCACTTTATCCACTTTTTTAACTGCATTTTGAGGCTGTCCCGTGGCCCCGGACAAATCGTCATTTTGTCCAATTTAAAACACCGGAGGTATGTGATATAAATAGTATCGCCGCTCTTTCGAAATCTCGCGGCGATCGGGGGTCAAATCTCTTGGGTGCTTTAACAATCTATCAGGACAGTTATATAAATGCGACGATCCTGTCCAACAGATTCATCGACGATTATATGACGGATGCCAACGATGCACAGCTCAAGGTATATCTGTACCTTGTGCGTATGATGGGTGCAAATCTGGAGACATCGGTAACTGATATTGCGGACAGATTCAATTATACGGAAAAGGATGTTCTCAGGGCTCTCAAATACTGGAAGAGCAAGGAGATACTCGATCTTGACATGGATGAAAACGGAACGCTTACCGGAGTTCATCTCAAGAATCTGTGCCAGCTTGAAAAGATGGGACCCACCGTGGAGTCTACTCATATCCCTCAGGCCCTCGTGATCCCCCAGACCATAGTATCTTCACTCGGAAAGCAGACCGTGTTTGAAGAAAAGGTCATTCCCGAAAAGCCGTCCTATTCAGCGGATCAGGTCAGGGCATTCAAGGCATCGCATGAACACAGCGAAAACGGCATAGATATATTCGCTCTGGCGGAAGTTTACAGAAATAAGCCGCTTTCACAGGCGGATATAAACACGATCATCTATATCTGCGAGGAGCTCGGATTCAATGATGATATGTTCGACCAGCTCCTTCAGTACTGCACCGAAAGAAATAAGTCGGATTTCCGTTACATCGAAAAGGTTGCGATCGGCTGGAAGGAAAACGGGATCGACACTCCCGAGAAGGCTGCGAACGCTCCCGGAAAATACGACAGAAAAGTATATGAGATCATGAGGCAGCTCGGAAAGACCGGAAACACTCCGACCAAGACCGAAGTCTCTTACATAAACAGATGGGTAGGCGAATACGGTTTTAAGGATGATATCATTCTCGAAGCATGTGACCGAACGGTTCTCGCTACCGATAATAACCGATTCAAGTATGCGGACA
>JAILOC010000198.1 GCA_024691045.1 Lachnospiraceae bacterium
CGTTCTTGATGCGATGAGAAGCTACTATGAGAATGACAACGCGAATCCCCTTCGCGGAGTCTACGATCTCAGCGAAAGAGCTACGGAAAGCTACGCAAATGCAAGGGCTAAAGTTGCATCATTCATAAATGCCGCAGCACCTGAGGAGATAATATTTGTCAGGAATGCAAGCGAGGCCTTAAACCTCCTTGCATATTCCTGGTGTGAGGATAACCTTTCGGAAGGTGACGAGGTTGTCGTTTCCGTTATGGAGCACCATTCCGATTTTCTTCCCTGGAAATATATGGCGGAGAAAAAGGGTGCAAAGCTCGTAAAGCTCGAGCCCGACGAGACAGGTGCGGTAACGGACGGATCCCTTGAAAAGTGCCTTTCCGAAAAGACCAGGCTCGTTGCCATCACTCAGGTTTCCAACGTCCTCGGAAGAGTAAATGATATTAAGCATATTGCGGAGAAGGTCCACGCAGCCGGCGCTCTCATAAGCGTCGACGGAGCACAGAGCGTACCCCATATGAAGGTTGATGTGCGGGACCTCGACTGCGATTTTCTTTCCTTTTCGGGACATAAGATGTTCGGACCCATGGGCATCGGTGTCCTTTACGGAAAAAGAGAACACCTCGAAAAGATGCGTCCCTTTATGTACGGCGGAGAAATGATCGCCATCGTGCACTGGGACAGGGTTACCTACGCCGAGCTTCCACACAAGTTCGAAGCGGGCACCGTAAATGTCGGCGGAGCTGTGGGACTTGCCGCAGCTATTGATTTCATAAATCAGGTCGGATGGGGTATAATAGAAGCTCAGGAAGAGATCCTGACAAACAGGGCGATCGCCGGCATTAAGAATATTGACAAGATCCGTATCATCGGATCGCAGAACGAGGCAGATCATAAGGGAATCGTGACCTTCTGCGTAGAAGACGTCCATCCCCATGATGTTGCCGATATACTCGGAAGATCGGGTGTATGCATAAGAGCGGGACATCACTGTGCCCAGCCTCTCATGGATCACCTCGGAGTCAAGTCCACATGCCGTGCAAGCTTTGCTTTCTACAATACTGAAGAGGAAGTGGACAGATTCCTTGCGGAGCTGTCCAAGGTAAGAGGACTGCTCGGATATGGACTTTAAGACTTTCTACAACGAAGTTGTAACGGATCACAATATGCATCCGCTCCACAAGCACGCGATCGAAAACCCCGACATCGAGATGGAGGGAGTAAACCCTTCATGCGGTGACGAGATAACCGTACAGCTTAAAGTGCAGGACGGCCGTATAACGGACGGTGGATTTGTCGGTGACGGATGTGCCATTTCCCAGGCTTCCGCCGACATCATGATCGACATGGTGATCGGTGCGAAGGTAGAGGACGCGCAGCACCTCGCAGGCAATTTCATCAAGATGATAAAGGGTGAAGCCACTCCCGAGGAGATCGACGAGCTCGGTGAAGCCGGCGCACTTTCGGATATTTCCCATATGCCCGCAAGAGTAAAGTGTGCGGTACTCGGCTGGCACACCGTTGATGAGATGATCAAGGGGATGAATAAGTGACCGCCCTTTACGACGAGTTCAAAAAATATTCAGGAAACGATCTCTACCCCTGCCATATGCCGGGGCATAAAAGGCATGCTTTCGGAGCAATGTCCGAAGAGTATGCATCCATAGATTTCACAGAAGTCGATTCATTAGATGACCTTCACGATCCCGAAGGCATAATCCTTGAAAGTGAAAAGAATACCGCACAGATCCTGGGTGCGGACGAATCATATTTCCTTATAAACGGAAGCACCGCTGGTATCCTTGCGGGTATTTCCGCATCCGTTAAAAAAGGCGGTAAGCTCCTGATGGTAAGGGGCAGCCATAAGTCTGCATACAATGCGGCTTATCTGAGGGGACTTAAAACCGCATACATATACCCCAAGGGACCCGATGAAGACGGGATATACGATGCCGCAAACGCAGATGATGTGAAGAAGGCGCTTGATGAGAATCCCGATGCGGAGGCGGTATTCATTGTATCTCCCACCTATGAGGGAAGGATGTCCGATATCGCTTCCATTGCCGAAGCGGTCCATTCCAAAAGCATCCCTCTAATAGTCGATGAAGCGCATGGCGCACATCTTTCCTTTACGAAGGGCTGTGTATCCGATGCGATAAGATGCGGAGCGGATATCGTGATCCAGTCGATACATAAGACCCTTCCCGCACCCACCCAGACAGCGGTGCTTTCGGTAAAAGGAGACCTTGCGGACAGGGATGCTATCCGGAGATTTCTTTCGATCTACCAGTCGAGCTCACCTTCGTATCCGCTCATATCCATGATCGACGGCTGCATCCGGTACATGTCGGAAAACTGTGAAAAACTCGTAAAAAATCTTCACGATAATTTCGAAAATCTGTTAAAACGCCTTGAAGTATGTGATAAACTAATATGTGGCCCTAAAATAGCGGACTTGCAGTCCGGAAAAGCAGATTACGGAAAGCTGATAATCAGTGCCGGGAATACCTGCATCTCCGGAAAAGAGATCGCGGATATCCTAAGGGACAGATACCGCATAGAGACTGAGATGGCGGCACCGGGATTTGTGCTTGCCATGTTCACCGTATGTGATGAAAGCTACGGCTACGACAAGGTTGCGGATGCACTCATTGATCTGAATAAGAGGCTCGAAAGATACGGACTTCTTGCAGAGGACGGCGAAAAGCCCGTGGATATGAGTGAGCCCCTTCCCGTACCCGCTATCAGGATGCCCATATCGGATGCGATCGACGGTGAGACTGAGGAGATCTCCTTTACGCAGAGCGCGGGACGGATCAGTTCATCCATAGTATGCCTCTATCCGCCCGGGACACCGATCGTTGCACCCGGCGAAGAGATCACCGCAGAACATGTGCAGTTTATCGATAAATGCCTAAAGGCCGGATTTAACGTAAAGGGCATTGAACGTGCCGGGATAAAAGTTGTAAAGAATGGCTAAGATAATATGTCTGCTCGGCAAAAGCTGCAGCGGAAAAGACACAATCTATAAAAAACTCCTTGCCGACGAGAGTCTGAATCTTCTTCCCCTTGTGACCTACACCACAAGACCCATGAGGACGGGCGAGCAGGAAGGAAGGGAGTACCACTTCACCGACGAAGCCGGATTCAATGCATTAAAGGAAGCCGGCAAGGTCATAGAGGACAGGGCCTACGATACGGTCTACGGACTTTGGAGATATTTTACTGTTGATGACGGAACCTTTGATAAGAACGGAAAGAACGTCATCGCTGCGGCGGGAACCATCCCCGCGTATATAAAGCTCAGAGACCGGTTCGGAGCGGAGAACACATGCCCCATAATGATCGAGACCGACGACGGGATCAGGCTTGAAAGAGCAATGAGGCGTGAAAAGAAACAGGAAGCTCCGAGGTACAAGGAAATGTGCCGCCGCTTCATTACCGATTCGGAGGATTTCGATGAAGAGAAGATGAAGGCAGCAGGCGTTGATCATGTATTCATGAACAACGAAGATCTCGATAAATGCATCCGAGAGGTAAGTGATTTTATCAGGAGTCTTTGATGGATATCAAAGTCAATCAGGTAAATCAAACAGCGCAGGTCACGCAGACCCAGCATGTTCAGGAATCCGACGGCAGCTTTAAGTTCATGCTCGCCAGCAACATCGAGGAAGCCGAACTTGCGGGGCGTCTCAATACGCTCATGGAGCAGATCGATGCCGAGGGCAAGAAGCTTGCCAAGAGGCGCGATGTCAAGGATATGCGCCATTACCGCAGTCTTGTTAAGGATTTCCTGAATGAGATCGTAACGCATTCGCATTCTTTTTCGAGGGAGAATTTCCTCGACCGGAAAGGAAGGCACAGGGTCTACGGGATCATCAGACTCGTTGACGACAACCTCGACCAGCTCGCACAGGAGCTTATGAGGGATGAAAAGGACAATCTTGAGATCCTGAACAAGATCGGGGAGATAAGGGGATTACTTCTGGATATCTTTACCTGATGAGTATGAGGGGAGAAACATGCCGAGGCTTAAGGATATAATCGGACAGGACCTGATCAAAAAGCAGATCCTCGAATCAATTGAAAATGACCGTGTTGCGGGCGGATATATCCTTACCGGTGAAAAGGGCTCCGGAAAGGAATTCATCGCCGGCGTTTTTGCACAGCTCCTCGTATGTGAGAACCGTACAAAGGACGTATGCGGTGAGTGCCACTCCTGTAAGCAAGCGGAGGCGCATGCCCATCCCGACATCAAATACGTGATCCACGAAAAGCCCACCTCCATAGGTATCGACGAGGTCAGGGACCAGATCTGCGATGACATCTACACGAAGCCTTACCAGGCAGATCGTAAGATATATATAGTTAGTGATGCGGACAAGCTCACCGCTCAGGCACAGAACGCACTTTTAAAGAGCCTCGAGGAAGCACCCGCATATGTCACCATCCTTTTACTTGCGGCAAATGAGAACATGCTGCTTCCGACCGTCAGATCAAGGTGCATCACCTGGGACCTCAAGCCCGTTCCCGATGAAGTGCTCAAGAAATATCTGATGAGCGAGCTCCGCGTTCCCGATTACCGCGCCGATGTTGCGATAGCTTTTGCACAGGGAAACCTCGGAAAAGCAAGGGATATGGCGGCAAGCGACGATTTCAGTGCGATGCAGGCAGCGGCTCAGTCCGTTGTCAAGAATGCACGCGACGATTCCATCGCGGACATGATAGCGCTTGTAAGAAGCCTTTCCGAGTACAAGGTCGATGCCGGGGAATTTCTTGACATGATCACCGTATGGTACAGGGATGTGCTGATGTTCAAGGCTACCGGTGAGACCGACAGCCTCATATACAAGGATGAGCTTTCCATCATCAGGAAGGTAGCGCGCCGCAGCAGCTACGAGGGAATCGAGGAAGTGCTGAGCGCGATAAACCGCGCCAAGGAAAGACTCAGGGCAAATGTCAGCTTCGAGATCGCCATGGAGCTGCTCTTTGCGGTCATACAGGAAAACGGGTGATCCCGTAATATAGTTTTGGGAGATTTTGATGAAGGTTATAGCAGTAAGATTCAAGTCAGGCGGGAAGAGTTACTTTTTTGATCCCGGAGATATAGAGCTTGTAAAGGACGACTATTGCATCGTCGAGACCGTAAAGGGGATCGAGTATGCACAGGTCGTAAGCGATATACGTGATGTGGACGATGCAAGGATCACCGTTCCCTTGAGGAAAGTTCTCAGAAAAGCAACCGATGCGGACATAAAGCAGGTTGCGGACAATGACGACAAGGAAAAGAACGCTTACCGCATTGCTCAGGAGAAGATCCTCGAGCACGGACTCGATATGAAGCTCACCGATGTCGAGTATGCATTCGATAACAGCAAGATCGTATTCTTTTTCGTTGCGGAGCAGAGGGTTGATTTCAGGGACCTTGTAAAGGATCTTGCCGGAATATTCAGGACCAGGATCGAGCTCAGACAGATCGGTGTAAGGGATGAAGCAAGGAGCCTCGGAGGCTTCGGATCATGCGGAAGACCCCTTTGCTGCTCGGAATTCTTAAGTGACTTCGTTCCCGTATCCATTAAGATGGCGAAGGAACAGAACCTTTCGCTCAATCCCACCAAGATAAGCGGCGTCTGCGGAAGACTCATGTGCTGCCTTAAGTACGAGGAGGAAGCATACGAGGAACTCAACTCCACTATGCCCGCACTCGGCGACTATGTTGCGACGAATGACGGAATGAGAGGAGAGGTCAGCGGTATCAACGTCCTCAGACAGATCGCCAAGGTTCTCGTAGAGGTAGGGGATGACAAGGAGCTCAGGGATTATCCCGCAGGGGATATCACTGTTCTCAGACGTAAGAAGGGCAAGAGAAACGGATCCCATATCGGACTTGCGGCGGAGGATTCTCCCGAAATGCTTGCTCTTCTCGAGGATGAAGCCAGAGAAAAGAGAGAAGAGAGCAGGAAGCAGGATAATCACGGCGATAAAAATGACAGAGATGACAGAAAGCCCGATAAGCAAACCGACGGCAGTGTCACAAAAGAAAATCGCGATAACAGAAACAATAACCACGGCGGAAACAGAAATAACGGAAACGGAGCCGAAAACGGCGGCGGAAACGGCGCCGGAGGAAATAACGGTAACACCGGCGCAGGCAACGGCAGCGGAAATGGCGGTGAGAACGGCGGGAACCGCAAGAACCACAGAAATCACCGAGGCAGACACAGAAACCATAACGGCGGCGGAAATGGAGCAGGTCAGTCTTAAAAATTCAGAGCGCATAGACGACCTTCAAAGAGCGGGACTCCGCATAATCCAGGACCCCGGGAGATTCTGTTTCGGAATGGATGCCGTACTGCTCAGTCACTTCGCAAGCTGTCCCGCAGGCGGGCAGATGCTCGACCTCGGAACCGGTACCGGAATAATTCCGATACTCATGTCAGCTTTGTCGGATGCTTCGCATCTGACGGGGCTTGAAATACAGGAAGAAAGTGCGGATATGGCTGACAGAAGTGTCAGTTTAAACGGCATCGGTGACAGAGTGTCCGTTGTTAAGGGAGATATTAAAGAGGCAGGAAGGATTTTTCCCCGTGCCTCTTTTGATTGTATAACCTGTAATCCTCCCTATCTTCAGGGAGACCACGGGATAGTTAATCCCGCGGATGCCAAGGCCATTGCAAGGCATGAAGTTCTCTGCACATTGGAGGATGTGGTATCGGCAGCGGAGACCCTGCTTAAGCCGAACGGGCATTTCTTCATGGTTCACAGGCCGTTCAGGCTTTCAGAGATCATGTGCCTCATGCATGACCATAACCTCGAACCCAAGAGGATGAGGCTCGTATACCCGATGGCTGACAGAGAGCCGAATATGGTCCTTATCGAGGGGATAAGAGGCGCCAAAATGCGGATCACCGTGGAAAAACCCCTCATCCTGCAGAACCCCGACGGGTCATATACGGACGAGGTAAGAGAATTATACGGATTCTGAAACCTAAATAACCGGAGCGGAAGGCTCCACGAAACAATATGGACGGAATACTTTACTTGTGTGCAACTCCCATAGGTAACCTAAGCGACATGTCCCCGAGGATCAGGGAATGCCTTGAAAGCGTTGACCTTATTGCGGCGGAGGACACGAGGAATTCCATAAAGCTCCTCAACCATTTTGGTATCCATACCCCGATGACCAGCTATCACGAATACAACAAGATCGACAAGGCAATGTCGCTGATAGCAACCTTACGAGAGGGCAAGAACATCGCACTCATCACGGATGCCGGAACTCCCGCGATATCCGATCCCGGAGAGGATCTTGTCAGGATGTGCGCCGAGGCGGGCATAACAGTTACATCACTTCCCGGACCCTGCGCGTGCATCACCGCTCTCACGCTTTCGGGGCTTAACACAAGGCGCTTTGTATTCGAAGGCTTCATTCCCCGCGACAAAAAGGAAAGAGCTCAGGTCCTTAAGAGTCTCGAAAACGAGACCAGGACCATGATAGTCTATGAAGCTCCCCACCACCTTAAGGGCACACTTGATGACCTTGCAAAATCCCTTAACGGAGGAGGAAACAGGAGGATCGCCCTCTGCAGGGAGCTGACCAAGAAGTTCGAAGAGATCGACCGCACCACGGTTAAGGCTGCGATCTCCAAATATGAGACCGAAGAGCCCAGAGGAGAATACGTCCTTGTCATCGAAGGGCGCGACGCGGGCGAGATCAGGGCGGAAGAGGAAGCCCGCTGGGAAGAGATATCCGTATCCGAGCATGTGAAGATGTACGAGGATAGGGGCATGGACCGCAAGGAAGCCATGAAGGCGGCCGCGAAGGACAGAGGAGTCGGAAAAAGGGAAATTTACGCGGCTTACGAGAAGGAATCCTCAAAAAATATATATTAAGGAATCCGTTTTCGTTGCTTTTTTACCGTGTAAGTGCTAATCTTTTACAGGATTTGGGCTAAAAAGCCCTTATAGTATCAATCATATTAAGTGAGGTTTTTAAAATGGCTGAATCAACAAAACAGGGTGGATGGCGCACCAATAAGTGGTGCCGCGCAGCTATCCCCGCACTTCTCCTTCACTGCAGTATCGGTACCGTTTACTGCTGGTCGGT
>JAILOC010000201.1 GCA_024691045.1 Lachnospiraceae bacterium
TCCGACATATCCGGGAGGAGCTCCGATCAGTCTCGATACGGAGTGCTTTTCCATATATTCACTCATATCGATACGGACCATATTGGTCTCGTCGTCAAAGAGTGCGGCTGCAAGTGACTTTGCAAGCTCGGTCTTACCTACACCCGTAGGTCCGAGGAAAAGGAATGATCCGATGGGCTTCGTAGGATCCTTGATGCCTGCCTTGGAACGGATGATAGCTTCGGTAACCTTGGTCACCGCTTCATCCTGTCCCATCACTCTCTTATGAAGCTCATCGTCGAGATGCAGTGTCTTGGTCCTTTCACCTTCGGTAAGCTTTGCAACGGGAATGCCGGTCCACTTTGAAACGATCCTTGCGATCTCTTCGTCGGAAACTTTTTCACGGACGAGTTTGTTGTTTGTTGTTTGTTTAGCTTCCTCTATTTCAAGATTTTTTTGGAGCTCGGGAATTCTGTAATTCTGAATCTCACCCGCCTTATCAAAATCGCCATTGTTGGAAGCAATTTCAAATTCAGCCTTTAATGAATTGATTTCTTCACGAAGTTTACTTGCTATTCCAACTGCATTTTTTTCGTTATCCCACTGTGCTTTTTGCGCTTCATAGGTTTCTTTTATTTCAGCAAGTTCTTTCTGAAGATCCTCCAAGCGCTCCTTAGAAAGATTATCTTCTTCTTTCTTCAGAGCTGCTTCCTCAATCTGAAGCTGCGTCATTTTACGATACATCTCATCAAGCTCCGCGGGAAGCGAATCCATCTCGGTCTTGATAAGTGCACATGCTTCATCGACAAGATCGATCGCCTTATCGGGAAGGAATCTGTCGCTTATGTATCTGTTTGAAAGGACTGCGGCGGAAACAAGCGCGGTGTCCATGATCTTGACGCCGTGATAAACCTCGTATCTTTCCTTAAGGCCTCTGAGGATTGAGATCGTATCTTCTACAGTCGGCTCATCAACCATTACGGGCTGGAAACGTCTCTCAAGAGCCGCATCGGTCTCAATGTACTGGCGGTACTCATCAAGCGTGGTCGCACCGATGCAGTGGAGCTCTCCTCTTGCGAGCATGGGCTTGAGCATATTGCCGGCATCGAGTGCACCGTCGGTCTTGCCCGCACCGACTATTGTGTGGAGCTCATCTATGAAAAGAATGATGTTTCCGTCGGATGCCTTTACTTCATCAAGAACCGCTTTAAGTCTTTCCTCGAATTCTCCCCTGTACTTGGCACCTGCGATGAGAGCACCCATATCGAGTGCGAAGATCTTCTTATCCTTCAGGTTATCGGGAACGTCACCGCGAACGATACGCTGTGCAAGGCCTTCCACGACCGCAGTCTTACCTACACCGGGTTCACCGATGAGAACGGGGTTGTTCTTGGTCTTTCTCGAAAGGATGCGGACAACGTTTCTTATCTCGGAATCTCTTCCGATGACGGGATCAAGCTTCTGATCACGCGCCTTCTCTACAAGGTCCTGTCCGTACTTTTCAAGAGTATCGTAAGTTGCCTCGGGATTGTCGGAAGTAACTCTCTGATTACCCCTGACCTGTGAAAGAGCCATGAGGAAGCGCTCCCTGGTAATGCCGTACTCCTTGAAGATCTCCTTCATGGTGCGCGAAGGATACTTGATCATCGCAAGGAAGAGATGCTCTACCGATACATACTCATCTCCCATTGCCTTCGCTTCGTCTTCGGCAAATGTAAGGACCTTGTTCAGATCCTGGCTTATATGCATCTGTCCCGCACCGCTTCCGGATACCTTGACGCATTTGGAAAGATACTCGTCGGCCTTTGCACAGAAATGCTCGGTATTGATCTCCATCTTTTCGATAAGCTTCAGGATGAGGCTGTCGTCAATGTGAAGAAGCGAGACGAGAAGGTGCTCCTGTCCCAGTTCCTGGTTTCCGTATTCGGTTCCGAGGCGTTCGATCCCGTTTATCGCATCCATGGACTTTTGCGTGAATTTCTGTATGTTCATATTTTTCCCTCCCTTCTGTAAGGAGATGAAACAGCGTAAGCCGCCCCCTGTTTTAAAACAGCGTAAGCCGTTCCCTGTTTCGGATCCATATGATCGCAGGACATATCTCTGCGATCTGTTTTGTTTCATCTGTTCTATATGGAGTATAACACAGAATTATTTAATTGCAATATCATTTTTCGGGAAAGTTTATCGATGCCGTATAGAGCTCGTTAAAGCCCTCTTCCATTGCCAGGTTTATTACCTCGGGATTTAGCGTGATCCGCTTACCTGCAGCATAGATGTGCGTTCCTGCCAGAGCGGTATTTCCTCCGGCGCTGCTCCTTTCCGCAAGCTCATTCGGTATAAGGCCTATATATGCGGCATCCGCCGGATCAAGGTGAACCCCGAATCCTCCGGAAAGAATACAGCTTTCGATCTCATCTGCCATTATCCCGGCCCTGTGGCAGATGATGGCAATTCCTGCATTCATAGCCGCCTTGGCAAGCTGAAGTGCACGTATCGAGTCCTGCGTTATATGAACATTTCCTATATCAATTCCTTCTTCGAACCAGGGATCTTTAAGAAGACCGCTATGATCCGCACATCCTTCCTTCAGCAGGACGGATGTCAGATGGATCATATCCGCGCCCCATATACCCTTGCAGGGTCCGCCTTCGAAAGCCGGGCCCGCAGCGGTCGCAGTGACATACAGATGGTCTTTATTTCCTAGTGCGATCTCCCCGTTTGTTCCGAGGTCGCAGAGAAGCCTGTATTTATCCGATGCGCACAGACCGGTTGCAAGTATTCCCGAATAGATATCAGAACCGACGAATGCGGAAAATCCCGGAAGAACGGTAATGGATACATTAACACCGGAAACCTTCATCTCAAAGCTTTCGCCGTTTATATGTGACGCGCCAAAAGGTGCCACGCCGAGCTCAGCGGGATCGTACCCCATAAGCAGATATGTCATCACGGTATTGCAGCTTACATACATTTCGGCAGAACCGCACAGATCGTTTTCACGGATGAATTTCTTAATTCCTTTTTCAAGAACTTCAAGGATGCTCTTTTTCATTTCATCGAGAACAGCCTTATCGGCAGCCGCCCTGATCCTTGAAAGGACATCACTTCCGTACTTTCCCTGAGGATTTAAGGTCACATATGTATTCAGAGCTTTCCCGTCTGCATCCACGCACACCATCGCTACAGTCGTTGTTCCGATATCCGTACATATGACGGGATGCGAAACAGAGGTGCCATTCAAAAAGCTCCCCCTGTTAACCGTAAGGATGTCGAAATGTTCTTCAAATTCCCCGAAGCATCTTCCGCAGCCCGTGCAGATTGTACATCTGTTTCCTTTTTTCATACCCGAAAAGTATAACACATTTGATCGTCCGGGTGCTTGGAAATACAAAGCATAACGGAAAAGCACCGCACAAAAAAACTTCCGGCCAAAATGACCGGAAGTTCTGATCATGTTCAAAAAATTACTTGATGATCTTGATGGCTCCGAAGAAGAGTACAGGCTTGGTCTCGCCCTTGCATGAGTTAACGATAGCAATGATAACACATACAAAACGGAAGATTACCCATGCCCATCCTACAACAGGGATCCAGCCGAGGAATGCATCGATGATACTGAAGAGTGAGAATACCATACACTGGTTGCTGTAGAACTTCAGATAATCGGAACGCTGGCCGTTAACTTCACCTCCGAAGTAACCAAGGATAAATCCGAAGAATCCAACAAGAGGTGAAAGGCAAGAGAACATCATTGAAATTCCAAGGAATTTATCTAAGGGATTAACGGGTGCATACATAGGATGTGAAGGCGCTACAGGTGCTGCCTGCTGGTACTGAGGCTGAGGCTGGGGCTGGGGCTGGGGTGCTCCCTGAGGCTGTGCTGCTCCTGCAGCTGCTGCGCCAAAGTTGAAGCCGCAAACTGTGCAGAATACAGCATCATCTGCAACCTGAGCTCCACATTTTGAACAAGTTTTCATAAGTGTCCCTCCTAAAATCGTGAGTTGTAATTTCGATGAGAACTATGTGTTCGACCACCGAAGGAAATTATATCATAAAAATACAAAATGTTGTATAGGAATTAGCAAATATGCAGATTTTTTACTTGTGCGGCGGTCCTTTTTTTCCTAAAATAATAACGATGAAAGAATATAAAGCTCATAAATTCATAAATTCAGCGCTTCTTGCACTCATCGTAATACCGCTTCTTATTATGTTCCCTTCGTTGAAGGCATCGGCGGCCGAAGCGGATCCCTATTCCGTCATCAGTTCATTTGCATCCGCGAACGGCCTGAACATCCTCGCTGTAAGCGAAGAGCCCGTTCCCGGAACATACACGACGGTCACCGAAGCGGCATCCCTCGCTAAAGACGGCGACATAATCTATATATATCCCGGTAAATACGAAGAAAGCCTTGATCTTCGGGATAAGGATCTTATCTTCTTCGGACAGGACAGGGATACCTGCATTATCAGATTTGAGACAACCAAATACACTTCTCCCGTTCTCAATGTATCTTCGGGAACCTTCAGCAACCTCACCCTGTACGGCTACAGAAATACTGATCCGGATGTTACAGCCGGTTCGGCAAGTGTAACTGCCGAGACAGTGGATGAATCTTTCTCGGGATATGTCATCCATATAGACGATGACCGCGAGTACGGACGTAATCTCGTATTCAAAAACTGCAACATCATTTCCGAAAACAGCAACTGCATAGGCCTTGGATTCAGAAATCATTTCTCCGTCTCCTTCGAGAACTGTCTGCTCAGATCCACCGGCTCTGCAGGAATACTGTATGTTCACGATCCGGAGACTCTCATCGGAGCCGACTCCGACATGAATCTTGCATTCACGGACTGTATCTGGCAGAGCTTCGGTTACCCCTATGTCATCTGTGCCAAGTCGATCCATACGACAAACCGTGTCAATCTCACATTCAGAAATGTCACCACATACTGTTATGCGACGAACAAAAACGATCTGTATTCACCGGGAAATGCATTCTCGGGATATGATGTCAGACTGCAGATCCAGCTTCCGCAGGTATTTTGCAACACTCCTATCATCCTCAGAGCGGAGAAAAAGCTTACGTATGCCCTCGCCGATCTAAGAAACCGTACCGCTTATATTAAGCCCGGTATCTTTTTCATTACGTACACCGGAGAAAAAAGTCCAGATGCAGCTCCCATCACTGTAACGCCGTATTATATCAACAATGCATATGACTTGCCGGGCGACGGCTGGGCCGGAAGCAACGCATTCTATCTCACCGGGGAAAGCTCCGGCAATACCCTTGATGAGATGAATTATCATATAAATAATTGACCTGCATTTGTGCAAAATGATCCCGTTTAAAACGAATTGCATACAAAATGCTGAATTTTCAGAACATTAAGTTTTTTGTTTGACAGAATTCGTTCACAAATGTTAATATTTTATTAAGATTCAGGTACGGACGTGATCTCACATATTTTTGTAAATCACCTCTGATCAGATGAT
>JAILOC010000203.1 GCA_024691045.1 Lachnospiraceae bacterium
AGCGGCTGCCCCTACCATCTCGGATCCCATGACTATATGTCCGAGGAGCTGTCCGTCATCCGAATAATCGTTCTCGGGGAATGCGGTGAACTCCTTTGTCTTGGCAATATCATGGCAGAGCGCCGCGGTGATCAGAAGATCTCTGTTTAGAACTTCATATTTTCCGCTGATATAATCACACACTCCCGCAACACCCAGTGTGTGCTGCATAAGTCCTCCGACAAATCCGTGATGCACGGTCTTGGCTGCGGAACAGGTGCGAAATTTTTTCGACAGTTCTTCGTCTTCAACAAAAAGCTTTTTGAGAAGTGCGTTGTAATGGGGATCCTTTACACTGTCGATCAATCCCAGAAGTTCCTTATACATCTCCTCATTGTCCCTGGGGCTGACGGGAAGGTACTCTGCGGGATCGTACTCTCCCTCCCTTGCAACGCGTACGCGCTTGATGTTGAGCTGCTTGGCATTGTTCCAGACATTGACATCGGCATTTACTTCAATATAATCATGCTTGCTGAAATCATCTATGCCGGCATCGCCGGGTTCCCAGATCTTACCGTCGATCGTTCCGGTCCTGTCCATAAGCTGTACATTGAGATATTCTTTTCCGTTCTTGGTAACGGCGGAGGATACTCCCTTGCACAGATATATCTCTCTTATATGATCACTTTCATTGATCTCGGCTATATGCTTCATATATTTCCTTTCAATTATCTTCGAATTTTATACCCGAAGAACGTGCTGTCATAACATATTCAAGCTCGACATACTGCTGCTGGGATCTTCTCATGACGGCAGCGGTCACTTTGTCGCCGGCCTGATAGGTCTGGAGGACATTGACGTAATCGGTGTAACTTGTGATGGGTGTATCTCCGAGCCTTACGATGACATCGCCCGTTCTGATTCCCGCGAGCATTGCGGGTGAATCCATCTCGGTTCTCAGAACATATGCCCCGTAAGGAACGCCGAGCTGGGAATTTGCTTCGTTGGTTACGTAGGTCCCGATCACACCGAGGTATATTCCCGGCTTTCCGCTTGCCATATTACCGATCCTGTTCTTGAGCTCGCTTATTCCGTATGCCCAGATCAGTCCGTCTATATCGCTCTTTTTCTGGTCGGGTGCGATGATGCCGATAACCTGTCCGTTATAGTTGAAAAGAAATCCTCCGGCATTTTCCGCACCTGCGATATTGGTCTGGATCATGGTATCCGCGGTGTCGGGATATTCCAGAGTACTCCTGGATGCGCTTATCATTCCGTATCCGATCGAGCCGACACTTCCCATGGGACTTCCGAGTGCGCATACGGGTGTGCCGACTGCCGCATAGGTACTTCCCAGAGTGGCCAAAGGGATATTGGATGCAAGATCGGTGCTTAGATCGCTTATCCTTACCGAGATCATAACAAGTCCGGTCGCTTCGTCCGTCGCCTTGATCTTTCCTTCGGCAACGTATCCTGTACTGAACTGGATGGCCAGGGACTGTGCGCCCTCAAGTGGAGCTTTATCTGCAATTATGTACAGGTCAACGCGGTCTTCGGCAACTATCAGCCCCGATGCCTGCTTGCTGTGCTGTTCCGGGGTTCCGATCCAGTCTGTATCCGAGGTGATCGCGGTGATGGTGACTATGGACTTGTTCATTTCCCTGACATAGGCGGCCATCGACTGATACATCTGTCTGTAATCGGTAACGTCAAGTGTCAGCTGGGAAAAGAGAACCTGGATCTGCTCGTTTGTGAGCGGAAGCGATGCGACCGCAGCGGAGTCATCTTCTTCTTTGCCGAAAAAGGCCTCCTGCTCCATATAATCCTGCAGGACCTCCTGGGGGGTAACATCATCTCCCGTATCTATGAAGTGAACGGCATCCCTTCCCTGACCCTGGTCGCTCCTTGAGATCCACTTGCTTAAGACAGGTTCGAGGATCCAGATGGTCACGGATGCGATGATTCCGAATACGATGGCAAGCAGAGCCGTCATCAGGGTCCTTCTGAGCAGACGGTATTTGTTGATGGGTCTTTTTTTGATCTGCTCGGAAATGATACTCCGGTTAAACGCTCCGTCTTTTTCGGATTTTTGTTTTATTTCGTCCTTATTTTTCTTATTCTCCATAGTTATTTCAGTATATCCGTACCCATAAAAAAAGTAAAGAAATAAGGGGTCTGCTGTGATATACTTAAAAAAGCCATGAATACTAAGGTTTTACGCACACTTGAATATGATCGGATCATCTCTTTATTGACCGATGAAGCCGATTCAAAACCCGGAAAAGAGCGCACAAAAGCGCTGGTTCCGATACGCGACCTGAAAGAGATCGAAATCCGCCAGTCCCAGACCGCCGATGCACTCTCAAGAGTCATCAAAAACGGAAGTACTTCCTTTGGCGGAAACCACGATCTGCGATACATCGTCAAGACTCTGGAGACGGGAGCGAGCCTTTCGGCTACGGACCTTCTTCAGGTGGCATCCCAGCTGGAGAATGCCGCAAGACTGGTAAAATACGGTGAATCGTCGGGCGGAGGAATCTCCTCGGCCCTTAATCCCGCAAATACGGGCATAAAGCATTCGGTGGATTTCGAAAAAGGTGCATCAAGCGAAAGGGAGTCGGATGAATCATTCACCGATTCGCTCTCTGACCTCTTTTCCATGCTCTCACCCCTTCCTTCCCTTTCCGAAGAGATAAGAAGATGCATCCTTTCCGAAGAAGAGATTGCCGATGATGCTTCCCCGGAACTTAAAAAGATCCGCAGGCAGATCGGTCTTTCCGCAGACAAGATCCATTCGACTCTGACCCAGATGATAAACGGATCCTGCCGCACCTACCTTCAGGAAGCTGTCATCACCATGCGTGACGGCAGATACTGTATTCCCGTTAAGTCCGAATACAAGAGTCAGGTTCCCGGAATGATCCATGACCAGTCCTCGACCGGCTCCACTTATTTCATTGAGCCCGCCTCCGTTGTAAACCTTAACAACGACATCAGGACGCTGATGAGACAGGAACAGGAGGAGATCGAGAAGATCCTGGCGGACCTTTCCGCAAAATGCGGACTCCATACCGAGGAGATAAGGGTTAATCAGGAGACGGAGACCGAGCTCGATTTCATTTTCGCAAGGGGAAAACTGGCTCTTAAGATGGATGCCACCCGCCCCGCTTATAACAGAAAGCACTATCTTGTGCTTAAACAGGCAAGGCATCCTCTCATAGACAGAAAAAAGGTAGTTCCTACCGATATCAATCTCGGAAGGGATTTCGACCAGCTTGTGATCACGGGACCCAACACGGGCGGTAAGACGGTATCTCTCAAAACCGTCGGTCTTCTCTGCCTCATGGGACAGTCCGGACTCCATATCCCGGCTAAGTCCCATTCCGAGCTGTGCATTTTCAACGATATTTTCGCAGATATCGGCGACGAACAAAGCATTGAGCAGTCCCTGTCCACCTTCTCGTCCCATATGGTGAACATAGTCGAGATTCTTAAAAAGGCCGACAGACATTCACTCTGTCTGTTTGACGAGCTCGGTGCGGGAACGGATCCTTCGGAAGGTGCGGCTCTTGCCGTATCCATTCTCGAGCATATGCATATGCTCGGCATCCGGACCATGGCAACTACCCACTATTCGGAGATCAAGATCTTCGCACTCAGGACCGAGGGTGTGGAAAATGCCTGCTGTGAGTTCAATGTCGAAACCCTGAGCCCCACCTACAGGCTCCTTATCGGTGTCCCGGGAAAGAGTAACGCATTTGCGATTTCCTCCAAGCTGGGACTTCCGGGTGATATAATAGAAGAAGCGAAAAAGCACCTCGATTCCGATACGGAGTCCTTCGAGGATATCATACAGAACCTCCAGCAGTCCCGTATCGAATCGGAAAACGAAAGAAAAGAGATCGCAGAATACAAGGAAAAGATACGTACTCTCCAGGATCAGCTCCACAATAAGAATATCAGGATCGACGAGCAGAAGGCCGGCATCATAAGGCGTGCCAATGATGAAGCTGCGAAGATCCTGGAAGAAGCCAAGGAGATTGCCGACAAGACTATCCGCGACATGCAGAAAGCCGGCATCACCTCCGGTATGGCGGACCTGGAAAAGGAGCGCACCGCTCTGAGGGAGAAGATCAATTCCCTGGCGGAAAAGGAAGAAGCATCCAAAAAAGCCTCTTCCAAAAAGCAGCCTTCGGCCGATCCTTCCAAGCTTACAAAGGGTGTTCATGTGCTCATCACATCGCTCGGCATGAAGGGCGTGGTCCAGACCGAGCCGGATGCAAAGGGTGAACTTTTCGTAATGTGCGGTTCCA
>JAILOC010000001.1 GCA_024691045.1 Lachnospiraceae bacterium
CTCACCCGTCCGCCACTAAGTATAAACAAAAGCAAGCTTTTAAATATACTCCGTTCGACTTGCATGTGTTAAGCACGCCGCCAGCGTTCATCCTGAGCCAGGATCAAACTCTCAATTATAGTTTGTAACCCAGCCAGATAAATCTGGCTTATTTTCCATTCATTACTGAATTAGGTTTGTTCGTTCTCTAAAAATTTATTATGCAATTGATCACCTCGTGAACTTCGTTCACTCGGTCCTCGGCTTTCGCCGAAGAAATCTTCAAAACCGTGTGCTCCCGGATGCAAGCATCCGTCGCACCCGTTTTTTCGATTTCACTGCTCAATTGCACGTGGAATTTTCAGGGATGCATTAGTATTGAATTATCAAGGAACCAATGAGTTGATCGCTTAGCGATTTTCTCGTTTGCCCCCGCTCAAAGCGACAGCTTATATAAAATATCACAGCGAAATTTATAAGTCAACAGCTTTTTTAAAAATTTTTTTAAAAGATAAAAGACCGCGAAACGCTCGGCATTTCGCGGTCCTTTCTCCGCTCATCCTCAGACTATGTTCCGGATGCCCTCGCAAATCCTCCGGGCCACGGCCGGATTGTTCATAGTGTAGAGATGGATACCCTCTATGTCCCTTACGAGCAGATCTATTATCTGGCTCAGCGCATAGGACATTCCCGCATCAAACAACGCCTGCTTATTATCCTCGTACCTGTCTATTATCTTTCTGAACTTCACAGGGAATGACGCACCGCAAAGGCTTACCATTCTTTTTATCTGTGAAGCGTTTATGACCGGCATGATCCCGGGAACCACAGGCACATTCAGTCCGGCTATCTTGCAGTTTTCATTGAACTTGAAATAGAGCTCATTATCAAAGAACAGCTGTGACAGGAGGATCTCCGCGCCGGCATCAACCTTGGTCTTAAGATGCCTCATCTCATCGACCATGCCGTTTGATTCCGGATGGCATTCGGGATAGCATGCACCCAGATAACAGAAATCATGGTCCTTCTTCATATATGAAATAAGATCCGACGAATACCTGAAATCTTCCTTGGGTGTAATATCCGGAACCCGGTCACCTCGAAGAGCCAGAACATTTTCTATTCCTTCGCTCTCGAGCACCTTTGCAAATTCATCTATCTGCGCCTTGTCGTAATTAAGACAGGTCAGATGAACCACAGGTTCAACATCGTAATCATTCTTGATCTTCTTTGCGATCTCTACGGTCCTGCTGTTGTTGAGACTTCCTCCCGCACCGAATGTCACACTGATAAAATCAGGCTTGAGCTCACACAGTACGGAAAGAGTCTCATCGATATTCTTAAGATCCGAATCCTTTTTCGGAGGAAAGATCTCAAATGATAATGTTTTCTTTTTTTTCTTATATATATCCGATATCTTCATATTGCTCTGCAGTTTTATGACAATGACGTCACAAAGCTATTATTTTATTATAGAAGAAACTCTTTTTATGCTTCGTCCGCTCTCAACTTCTTTGCGGCTTCAACGAGATTGATAAGGCTGGCTTTTGTTTCCTTGTCTCCTCTTGTCTTGAGTCCGCAGTCGGGATTTACCCAGAGCTTGGAATCATCCAGCTTTTTCCTCATTATCACAAGAGCGGAATAGATCTCATCCACCGAAGGAACTCTGGGGCTGTGAATATCATAAACGCCGGGGCCTACTTCGGTCTTGAAATTGTTCTCCTTAAGTGCATCAAGTATCTGATAATCGGAACGCGATGCTTCGAATGTGATGACATCGGCATCCATTGCATCGATTGCGGGAATGATGTCAGTGAACTCGCTATAGCACATATGTGTATGGATCTGGGTCTCGGGCTTTACACCGCTTGCAACAAGTCTGAATGCGGGAATCGCCCAGTCAAGATAATCCCTGTTCCAATCGCTCTTTCTTAAAGGAAGTTTTTCCCTGAGTGCGGCTTCATCGATCTGAATGATGCCGATTCCGTTCTTTTCAAGGTCAAGAACCTCATCCCTTATCGCAAGCGCGATCTGAAGAGTACTTTCTTTAAGAGATATATCCTCTCTGGGGAATGACCAGTTGAGGATCGTAACAGGGCCGGTGAGCATTCCTTTTACAGGTTTGTCGGTGCAGCTCTTTGCAAACACGGACCACTCTACGGTGATGGGATTCTTGCGTGATACATCTCCCCAGATGATGGGA
>JAILOC010000034.1 GCA_024691045.1 Lachnospiraceae bacterium
AGCCGACAGGCCCTGCGCTCAGCCTCTTCCCGGATACAAGAAGGTCCAGCCCGTTGTATACTGCGGAGTATATCCCGCAGACAGTGCAAAGTATGAAGACCTTAAGGAAGCACTCGAAAAGCTCCAGCTTAACGATGCTTCGCTTTTTTTCGAACCCGAGACATCGCTAGCTCTGGGCTTTGGCTTCAGATGCGGCTTCTTAGGCCTTCTGCACCTTGATATCATCCAGGAAAGACTGGAGAGAGAATATGACCTCGACCTCGTAACAACCGCTCCTTCCGTTGTCTACAAGGTTTACAAGACGGACGGTACCGTCATCGACCTGACCAATCCTTCCAACCTTCCCGATCCCAGCGAGATCGAATATATGGAAGAGCCCATAGTAAATGCGGAGATCATGGTGACCAAGGATTTCGTGGGTTCCATCATGGAGCTGTGCCAGCAGAGGCGCGGCAGGTACGTGAGCATGGAATACATCGAAGCCGGAAGAGCTCTTATCAAGTACGAGCTTCCCTTAAATGAGATCATTTATGATTTCTTCGATGCTCTTAAATCAAGATCCAGAGGATACGCATCCTTCGACTATGACCTCAAGGGATATGAGAAGAGCTCGCTTGTTAAGCTCGATATCCTTATAAATAAAGAACAGGTTGATGCCCTCAGCTTCATAGTTCACTCCGAATCCGCATACGAGCGCGGAAGGAAGATGTGCGAAAAGCTCAAGGACGAGATCCCGAGGCATCTCTTCGAGATCCCCATCCAGGCCTGCGTCGGCGGAAGAGTAATAGCCCGTGAGACCGTAAAGGCCATGAGGAAGGACGTCCTCGCCAAGTGCTACGGCGGTGACATCACCCGTAAGAAGAAGCTCCTCGAGAAGCAGAAAGAGGGCAAGAAGCGCATGAGACAGGTCGGAAGCGTAGAGATCCCCCAGTCCGCGTTCATGAGCGTACTTAAGCTTGATGATGACAACTGATCTTACAAAATCAGAACTATATATACATATACCGTTTTGCGTAAAGAAGTGCCTCTATTGTGATTTCCTCTCGTTTCCCGCAGATGAGAAAACGAAGGAAAAGTACATAGAGGCTCTTTGTGATGAGCTTCTCTATATCGGCAGCGAAAGGTGCGATAAGCCCTTAAGAAGCGTCTTCATCGGAGGCGGAACCCCTTCCGTACTTCCGGCTGAGCATATAGTAAGGGTGATGAACGTCGTAAAAGAAAGATTTACCCTTGATGTAGACGCAGAGATTACCATCGAATGCAATCCCGGAACCCTGGATGAAGAAAAGCTTAAAAGCTACAGAGAGTGTGGCATAAACCGTCTTAGCCTCGGCCTTCAGTCATCCCACGAGTCCGAACTTAAGAGCCTCGGAAGGATCCATACTTACGAGGATTTCGTTACATGTGTAAAGCTTGCCGAAAAAGCGGGCTTTGACAATATAAACGCAGACCTTATGAGTGGACTTCCGGGTCAGACACTTGAATCCTTCGAAGAGACACTTCGAAAAGTCTGCACCCTTTCGGACAGCATTAAGCATATCTCCGCATACAGTCTGATCATAGAAGAGGAGACTCCGTTCGGAGAAATGTATGAGGACGGAAAGCTTGACCTTCCGGATGAAGATACCGACAGGGAGATGTATCATATGACCTCCCGGATACTTGAAAAATACGGATTTAAGAGATATGAGATATCCAATTATGCCAAGCCGGGTTATGAGTGCAGGCACAATCTGGGCTACTGGACCGGAGTCGAATACTATGCCGCGGGACTTGATGCCGCGTCATATTACGGACACTGCAGATACAGTAATACCTCCGATATGGAAGAGTACCTTAAGGATCCGCTCGCAGGTCCGGCCCTGATCGAAAAGCTGGATACAGGTGCGCTTATGAGCGAATATATGATCCTGGGTCTCAGACTTACGGACGGTGTAAGCGTTTCCGGGTTCGAAAACAGATTCAAAACAGGCATCCGGGATGCGTATGGCGGACATATAGAGCGATTCATCTCGGACGGTCTTCTTGCATTTCAAAATGATCACATATATCTGACCGAAAAAGGCCTCGATCTGGCCAATTTCGTCATGCGGGCTTTCATCTGAAAACAGGTTAAATTTTGGTAATTAATCCCAATAAAAAATTGACAATATTATAAAAAAATCATAAAATATAAAAAGTATTATTAGGTGCATTAGAACACTATATATTGTGGTATGAACAGAGGAAATAAAAAATGGCTCGTGGCATTTATCGCATTCATTGCGGTAGCTGTCGTCGCGCTTGCAGTTATAATAATAGCCAATGCCCGTATGGACAGGGCTGACAGGGATTATCAGGCACTTGCTGAGGCAGTTAATACGCCGGCTCAGCCCATATCCGCTGATCCTCAGACTCAGGATCAGGTTCCCGGAGATGTCTCGGGAGATGATACATCTTCGGATGATGAGGGCGAGATCTTCTATGTGGACGGCGTAGCGATGACCCGCATCAAGGGAATTGATGTGGATGTCCCTTACAAAGAGCTTGACTGGGACGAGCTTCATGAGCTCAACCCCGATATATATGCCTGGATATGCGTGCCGGGTACGAGCGTTGATTATCCGGTTCTGCAGCATCCTTCGGATAATAACTATTATCTGAACCATAACATCGACGGAAGCTCGGGCTTCCCCGGATGTATATATACCGAGGATTACAACAGCAGGGATTTTACAGATCCCAATACCCTGATCTACGGTCATAACATGGATGACGATACCATGTTCTCGACCCTGCATAATTTCAGGGATCCGGATATGGTGAAGGAAGATCATTACTTCTTCATCTATACCGAAGACCGTATATATGTGTATGAGATATTCGCGGCATATGAATATCCGTCGATCCACCTCATACTGAATTATGATTATTCGAATGAAACAGTATACGAACAGTATCTGAGGGACGTATTCAATGTAGTAAACAAGGGAATGCGCGTTGCCAATGTCAAGCCGGATATCATGGTCACGACGAAAGACCGCATTGTAACCCTTTCAACCTGTACTATGGATCATGATTCGACCAAGAGATTCCTAGTCGTCGGAGTACTGCTTGATCCTAAGGAGTAAGGATGTCACGTCATAAGGGCACGATCAGGATCAACAAGAGAAAAGTAAATCTGCTGGCAACACTCCTGTGTGTCATTCTGGGGCTTGTCATCCTGGCGGCGGCGACATTTACCGTGATCCGTGCGATCGGGCACAAGAACATGACAACCGCCGTGGCCGGAACCGGTGAAGGACCTATCGAGATAGGTGATACCGCGGATCCTGATAACGGAGATGAACCTCTTGAGGAGAGGGTCATCATCTATAAGGGAGTAAAGTACCGCCCTAACGAAGATATCATCACGATCCTTGTAATGGGAATCGATAATGAGCTTGTTACGGATATCGGAGGAAGATTACGTGAGGAAGATGCCGGACAATATGATGGCGGACAGGCCGATGCATTATTCCTTGTTCTGCTGAATCCCCATACCAATACGGTAAATATAGTGGGGATCAACAGAAACACTATGACCGATGTCGATGTGTTTGATGAAAACGGTAATTACCTTGGCATATATAAAGAGCAGATATGTCTTCAGCACGGTTACGGAGACGGTGGCATCCAAAGCTGTGAAAGACAGGTGAGATGTGTATCCAAGCTTTTAAAGGGTATTCCCATCAATTCCTATGCATCATTAAGCATGGATGCCATACCGGTTCTGAATGATGCAATAGGTGGTGTTACCGTAGACGTACTCGATGATATTATTGAGCCGAAGTTTGGAGTTGAATTCCATCAGGGCGACACTGTAACTCTTCACGGAAACGATGCATACTGGTATCTCAAATATCGTGATGTTAAGGTTTTTGATTCCGCATCACTCCGTCTGCAGAGGCAGAAACAGTACATTACACTGTTTGGAGCCAAGGCAAAGCAGGAGATAAAGAGCGATATAAGAGTTGCCGGTGAGCTTTATAACCTGATGCAGCAGTATATGACTACGGATATGGATATAACGAGCTATACCTATCTTGCATCCGAGTCGTCCGATTACAGCTTTAATTCTGACAGCATTTATACACTTAAGGGAGAAACGATCCTTAACGGCAAGTTCGAGGAATTCTATGCCGACGAGGAAGCGCTCGAGGACCTCATAATACAGCTGTATTATGAACCCATAGAATAAGGTATCACATCCGGGTACCACAGCCCGGATTGATATAGACCACATGATTGAGGAAAGGAGGAACTAACGAAATGAAGAAAAAGATTTTAGCATTAGCTTCAGCAGCAGCTCTTACCATCATGAGCTCCATGCCCGTATTTGCTGCAGGAAGCCCCAGTGTTGGTACTGTAGTCCCTAATCCGGCACAGCCCACTACCACGCTTCTCAGTGATCTCAGCGACGCTTCAACAACAGGCGCTTCTGCAGGTTACACCGTATCAGAGCCTTCAGCTACAACCAAGCAGGCTGCTGATGTTGCGGTTCAGAATCTTATCCTTAACAATCTCGCAGCTGTAGGAGCAGCTACCGGCAAT
>JAILOC010000084.1 GCA_024691045.1 Lachnospiraceae bacterium
CGTATACTTTAGCGTATCCTCTGTCCTTAGCTGTACGGAATACACCTGCAAGAGAGGAATTGATTGCGGCGGTAGGTCCGCCGGACTGTCCGACAATGACATTTCTTTTCTTTTGTTTGCTCATTTGGATATCCTTTCTGCGACTTTTAATGATTGTGGATGCGTTTTCCGAAAAACGCCTCACTTCTGACATTATATCAGAACAACTTGAATAAATAACGTAGATTTTCGGTCGCGTTTTTATGCAATTTGAATAAAAAACGGCGTAAAAAAGCCCCCGCTCAAAAGCGGGGGCAATCTGCCGGTATTAAATCAGCTGAAGGCTGCCAGGAACGAGAAACCAAGCACTACCGAAAGAATGACCAAGATCAGGACAATGATGATGCAAAGGAGCAGCACGCACCAGTAGGATCTCGCGTAATTCCTGCGGTTGATATTTGCATCACTGAACGAAAATACGATAAGAAGGATCAGACCGATGAGCGGAATACAGAAAAGGATAGTATATCCCACATATCCCCATGCTGAAATGGGCTTGTAATTCTCGGGTATCATGGGGGTCTGAATATTATTGATGACGGGCGGTGCAGTAACCGGAACTGCCTGCTGATACTGCATCTGCTGGTACTGTGGCTGAGGTGCTCCCTGAGGAGCCTGCTGATACTGGGGTGCGCCCTGGGGGGCCTGATATGTAACCTGCTGATTAACGTTTGCGCCATTCATGTTATTGGAATCCATAGCTTTTCTCCTCTCATATTGCAATCGGGCTTCTGCCCGTCTGTGACTGATTATTTCACAACTGAGCACGGAATGCAAAGATATACTGCTGCATTATCCCATTATAGGGATGGTATTTTTCCAGCGGAAATGTTCCGTTGTAGTAAGTATCCAGCGCCCTCTGTATCCACACATCTACCGGGAACAGATCGAGCCTGTGAAATCCGAAAAGCGCGGTGCAGTTCGCAACCTTCACTCCCACTCCGTTAAGACCCATAAGAGTTTCGAGTAGTTCGTCATCAGATAAGCCCGGCATTTTTTCAAGATCGGTATCGCCGTGGTAAACACTCTCTGCCGCAGAGTGTATGTAAGGCGCCCTGTAGCCGAGTCCGCATGAGGCAAGCTCATCCGCACCGAGCAGGCTCAGCTCCTTCGGCGTGGGAAAATCGAACACATCGGTTCCGGGAATCTTCCTTCCGACCGAAGCGCATATCCTCTCCACACTTGTCTTTATCGCAGGTATGCTCTTTCTCTGGGAGATGATGAATGTGATGAGCGTTTCGAACGGCTCCTGATATATGATCCTGATTCCCTCTCCGGCTGCGGCCGCTCCCTTTAGGAACTTGTCCTTTTTGTCTGGCATCTTTCTTATCGACTCGTAATCAAGATCCGCATCGAAATATTTTTTCCAGAACGCTTCGATCTCTGTGGTTTTCTTTTTATGTAAAGAAGACAACAGAATGACATCTATCCCGTCGCCTTTTTCCGAAACTCTTGCGAGCATACCGCCTGCGGGTATCAGATAAGAGCTTTCGCTTTCGATCCATCTGAAACACTGGCCCGACCTTTCCGTTTTAACCAGGTCGATGCCGCCTTTTAAAGATATGTGAAAAGAATGGGAACTCATGATCAGAATCCTTTTTTCTTAAGATCGGCCACAAGATTTACATAGAATTCCCTTACATCGTATCCGGGAATGTTTTCTCTGTTAAGATCGATCACATCGCCGTGGGTTATTCCTCTCTTGCCGGTAGTTGTGATCAGGTGGAAATCGGAACCCCATGGAAATGACTGCTCACCGACAAGTCCGTCGTTGCGCCCGTCAAACAATCCGACAAAGCCGTGAGTCAGGTTCAGAGGGAACTGTCCTCCGCTGTGTCTGTTCAGGATCGAACCGAAGCTCTGGATATAAACGCCTTCGGGATCCTTAACCCTTTCATTGAACTCCGCACAAAAAGACCTCGTGAGATTCCGGCATGCTGCCAGAAAGTCAGGAGCATAATCTCCCATTCTTGTAAGAGTCCTGTTATATGCTGTTGCAACGGTGTTGCGTAAGTTTTCCGGAGATTTTGTGAGAAGATACTCTGCAAATTCGCATCCCCTGTGAGGAGTATTGATAGTGGTAAGTGAAGCCACATGCTTTGCGATCTCGGGATCTGACATGGCGCTTCTTGCATCCAGGCCGCCCTTGGAATGAGCGATGATGTTGACCTTCTCACAGCCCGTCGTCTTAACGATCTCTTCTATCTTGCGTGCAACCTCCAGTCCGCATGATTCAACAGTGGCCGCAGACTGCTGTTCACCGTAGAAGACTCTGCATCCGTTGATGATCAGTTCCCTGGGAACCCTTCCCCAGTAATCGAAGAATTTGGAATCCCTGAAAAAGACACCGTGCAGAAGAAGCACGGGATATTTCGTTGCGCAGATCTGCTCTGACTTTCTCTGTTCATTGAGAAGAGCCTTGCCGTTCTCAAAATCAACCTCCTGCTTGGTCTTATAGATCATAACTGCAAGCACGATGATGTTCAGAGGGAATATCCATCCGCAGAGGATCCCGAGCACCCTGTACCTGATGCCGAGCTGTACGCTGCAGATATAGATACGTATGATTCCGATCCAGAATGTTATGGAAAGGAAAACGGTGGCAATGATGATGTGGGAAAGTATCCTTGACCAGGATGCGGTGATAAGGCCTCCGGCTATATTATAGCTGACTCCGTCGTCCACCTTGTGAAGCAATAAAAGCTCGGTAACGGTATAGGATATGGTAATGACAAGTGCCTCCAGGAACATATAAAGCTGCATGGTGCCGTACCAGAGTTGTCTCATCCTGCCGTCCCTGATATCGCGTCCGTAGGGCATGGGCCATATCCACAAGAAGAAAAGAACAAAAATAAAAAGGAGCATAACAAGAGTGTCGGATGCTCCCGAGGCAAGCAGAAACACAGAGTTTGTACATACAAGGAGTACAAACAGAACAAAAATTAAATATATAGCCTTGGTGAAAGAGTGAAGCTTATTATTCAACTTACTTTACTTCCTCATAACGCTGGAAGATCTTGTCACCGCCGCAGACATGCTTGGTGCCGTCATCATCGAGGATGATGTAATCTCCCTCGCCTATGAATGTCTTTCCCCTTCTGTGAGAAATGTAGGGACAGACAATCGAGCCGTCTTCACGGGTTGTCTGTATGAGCTTGGCCGTCACGAACCATTGCTTGGTAATGACATCACTGAGGAGTTCGAAGCCGTCCTCAAGTCCCTTTCCCAGCTCATATTTCAGAACTTCAGCTTCAAGCGGTGTTCTTCTGCATCTCATAGCATTACTCCCTTCAGAGTGCGTTTATAAACTACGGATACCTATTTGGATTATAGCCGAAAATGCCTGTTTTTACAACATTTCACTCGATCTCGTAATCAAGCTTGAGTGTAAGATCAAAACCTGTTATGGGCTTGGCACCGGTTTCGTAATCATAATCGCAATTAATCCTAAGATTACACCCCATAAGCCCTTTCGCGGAAAGAAGCCTGTCAGCATAAGGGTCGTTTTCCCTGAAGAATTCAGTCTTGTCTTCTTCCTTGAACTTAAAGCCCTGTTCTTCAAGTTCGGAAACGACCGAAGCCAT
>JAILOC010000167.1 GCA_024691045.1 Lachnospiraceae bacterium
AAACTCCCGGCCGTAAGGCCGGGAGTTTTCATTACCATCGTATCAAGGCTCCCAAATGAAGTTCGGGATTTCAGTGTCCGGGATTTCAGCGCCCACGATAGCTTCAAGTCCGGGGAAAGGATCATCCATGATATCCACATACCAGCTGTCATAGTTTTGGGGGAACATATCTTCTATTATGGTATCCCAGTAAATACACATGTAAGGAAGATCATACTCGTCTACATAGTAGAATTCGCTGAAATCCGATCCCCAAGGGCGAAGGAAGAACCTAAGGTCATATTGCCAGTTGCCGTCTTCATCATAAATACTGGTTCTCATGGAGATGTAATCCTCAAGAAGATATGCGTCTGATTCGGGATCGATGGTGACGTCAAAATATCCAATGTCCCAATTGAGGATCTCACCATAGTCGGAAATGAGCCATCCGGATACTGTAGAATCCTCATGATGAGTAAAATACAGATCTACTACGGGTTCATAATCGGTGCACGTGGTATCCATCACCTGCATAAGGACTTCATCGCCGTCACAATCAAATGTAGCAAGGCAATCATATTTGTTTCCGATATACTCTTCGTAATCGCTGCTCGTATTACTTACGATCCAGAATCCGTACCAGCCTCTTTCCCAATAATCTTCCCAGTCTCCGGAAGAGCCGAGTCCGATATCGGTTATGAGATAATCATCAATATCGACGCTCTCTACCAGCTCCATAAAATCATCGGAGGCTGCTTCTTCAACAGTGGATCCCGTGGTATAGATACGTACGGCTACCATCCGGTCTCCCAAATGACTTTCATAGACCCAGTCAAGAGGAATAATAAAATCAGCAGTGATATCGCCGAAATAATCCTCATAGGTAAAGAGGACCGCATCCTTGCCATCAACGGATAAATCTGTCCTCTCATAATCATAAGTCATGAGTTCATTTTCAAGATCATCAAGAGCATTCCAATCATAAACGGAAGTAATATAAACCTTCTGGTTTCCGTCCATGGAAACAAGATCTCCAAACTCGGATGAAGGGTCTGCTTCACGGTATGCACCGGTGTATTCAACGGTATATAGTCCGTTTCCGTAAGTGAAGGTTCCTCCCTTGCTCGAAGCTCTGTCAACGGCTACGGTCTCAGCCCCGCTTTCAACCTCAAGAGAAGCAAGAACCGCGAGGGGAATGTCATCGGTATACTTATAGCCGGTTCCGATTGCGATCACGGTTGATTTGCCGATCTTGGCATATACAGCGAAATCCTTCTTGTAGGAAGCTCCGTTCCACTTGATTCCGTCAAGGCTGAAGGAGATCTCTTTGTAAGAGTCATTCTCTTCGATAAGTGCCTTCACATAATCCTTGGCATCGCTCTTTTCAACCACCCGTAAAACGATGCTGGCATCGTCATCGTCGGAAAGGGTTACAACGCTCTCGCTGGAGCCTTCTTCTGCTTCCATTCCCTTGGGAACGAGAAGTGTGAAAGCGCCTACGGTCTTTTCCTTTCCCTTTACTTCGGGAACCTCAAGAGCATCCTCATCGGCTTCGACTACGGGAGTTTCCTCTTCCTTGCCGCAGCCTACGATGGCAGTAATGCCCATCATAAGGCATAAAATGACGGCAAGTCCCTTTTTACGAAACGTCATTTTTTTACTCATAATATCTCCTTTACACTTTTGACTTTTCAGTTCAGCCTGATGGTATCTACGGAAGAGGATGTTGAAACTACGTATCTGTAAGCATTATCCGTGGAAACAAGCAGTCTTACGGGATTTCTGAAGGAATCGTCAAATTTGACCTTACCATGGTAGGTATAGATTAGACAGCATGATTCATTATATATGACGAAATCGGACTCCTCAAACAGCACATCGGTATATTCGAAATTTACGGGATACTTACCGACAAGAGAATCGGAACCATCATAGACATCCATTCTGTATTTGGTCTCAGGATCGTCGGACCTGAACACAAGACCGAGATATCCTCCGCCGGCAAATACCGACTTCACCTCATCCGTGAAGAGGTGTTCACCTATGGATTCAGGCTGATCTGAACCTTTATAGATCATAAATCTCTCATCGCCTACGGCATAAGCAGTGGAATCATCCAGGAATCCGACTTCGGGAACCACAAGATCGGTATAGTCATAACTGCTTACAAGGAAATCAGTGTAATTATCTCCGACCTCGGTCAGGTTATAGAAAGCGATCGTGGATTTTACAGTGCCCGCATCAACGTAGATAAAGCTTACGCACAGAAGATTTCCCTCAGGCGAAAGTGCAAGATCTACCGGATAACCGCTTCCGGACATATGCATCTGTCCGCTGTAGAGAAGATCACCCGTGGGTGAATAAGTGTTTATGAGAACGGCATCGTTTGAATTAAGTACTGCGGTAACTCTTCCGGTCTTCGCAACCGCAATATCCCTGATCGGAAGATTTGTCTTGAAGCTTCCGAGCTTTTCAGTCTCGTTAAGTATATAGATATCTCTTCCGTTATATGATGCGATCGCAACGGTACCTTCGCATATCGAGATCCTCAGATCCTGGATCTCATAGCCCTGGTCCCATACGGTCTTACCGCTTCCGTCTATGCAGTGGGCACCGTCGTGACTGAAGGAAAGAATGCTTTTCCCGAGTCTTAAATTCTTCTGCGATTCCGATGCATTTCGGTCACCTGAAGCTATGACCTCATATCCGGTATAAACATGGGACTGGAATCTGGCATAAATGATCAGAAGTATCACAAGTATCAGAACGATGAAGATGAACGTCCTGTACAGATTCATAGCCCTGTGCTTCTTCAGTTTGTCTCTGTAATCTTCGGGCTCGGAGTCATTCCTTCCGCCCCTGATCATACGTAGCTTTGCCATTTATCTCCTCGAAATGCCGGCTTCAGTTCTTGAATGCGTAAACAGTGACCGAATCAAGTTTTCTGTCAGGACCGAAAACGGGACTCTGGAAATTGGAATGGTGTATTGCATCGGGATAAAACTGTGTCTCAAGGCAGAGACCATATCTCTTGCCAAAAACGGCTCCTTCTTTTCCAATCTGGCCTTCCTTGATAAAGTTTCCGGCATAGAACTGTACGCCGGGAAGATCCGAGTAAACCTCCATGATCCTTGAAGACTTTGCAGCCCATACGGTCGCAACCTTACGAAGCGTTCCGTCATATCCCCTTACACAGAAGTTATGATCATAGCCGCCGGCAAATTCAAGCTGCTCATAATCATCATCAATGTGATCGCCGATCCTTACCTTGGAGGTAAGATCCATGGGGGTTCCCTTTACGGATGCGATATCTCCCGAGGGAATGGATTCGTCATCGGTTGGCGTGAATTCATCCGCCTCAATCTGAATACTCTCATCAACAATGCTTCCCGCCCCAAATCCGTCAAGATTAAAGTAGGAGTGGTTGGTGGGATTGAGAATCGTGTTCTCATCGGATGAGCCGACATAGTGGAGCTTAAGTTCATTGTCATCGGTCACGGTGTATGTAACTGAAAGCTTCTTATTTCCGGGGAATCCGAGAGTCGCAGGATCCTCGATGGTAAATGTGACACTGCTGTCGGAATCAACATCGGCATCCCATACTCTCTTATGATATCCGTTATCAATATGTGAATGGAGATTATTTCTGTCGTTATCGTTGATATCGAGTTCATAGTGAACACCGTCGATCTCATATTCCGCATTGCCGATACGGTTTGCGTTGGGGCCTATGGTTGCTCCGAAGAAGCTGGGGTTTCCGTAATAATCTTCTGCCTTATCAAAGCCGAGAACCACATCCTCTGCTTTCCCCTCAGCATCGGGAACCATGAGCTTTACAAGTATCGCACCAAGATTGGTAACGGAAGCGGTCAGGCCTCCTTTGCCGCTGATAGTGTAAAGCTTTATCTCCCTGCCGTCACGGCTGCATCCGAAACTTTCAGTATTTACTGACATAATCTTTCTCCTTAGATTTACTGTTAATGTATGAACCGGGCCGTAACCCCGTGCATTTCATCCTAGATCTCCGTACGTCCGTCAAGTGCTCTTGTGAGAGTGATCTCATCGATGTATTCAAGATCTCCTCCGACGGGAACACCGCTTGCGATCCTTGTCACCCTTACTCCGAGTGGTTTGATCAGCTTGCTTATATACATCGCCGTCGTCTCTCCCTCGATGCTGGAATTTGTCGCAAGTATAACTTCACTGATACCCGCATCGTCCTTGGAACATCTGTCAACAAGTTCCTTGATCCTGATATCGGAGGGGCCGACTCCGAGCATGGGAGCTATCGCACCCTGAAGCACATGGTACACTCCCGAGTACTTTCCGGTCTTTTCATATGCCGCCATATCCCTGGTATCTTCCACTACCATGATCAGTGAATGGTCCCTTGACGCATTCGCGCATACCGGACAAGTATCGCTGTCGGTCAGGGTAAAGCATTCCTTACAGTACTTGACCCTGCTGCGTGCCTCCATCATGGTATCCGCAAGACGCTTAACCTTCTCGGGCGGCATGTTTATCATATGAAAAGCCAGTCTCTGGGCAGATTTATCCCCTATGCCGGGAAGGGCTGCCAGCTCGGAAACAAGCCTGTTAACATATCCGCTGTAAAGTTCCATTTAGAATAATCCTGCGGGCATTCCGCTGAGTCCGCCCATGATCTGGTCTCCGGCTGCATCTGCTTTATCCATTGCATCCTTTATTGCTGCAAGAATGGAATCCTGGAGAGTCTCAACATCATCGGGATCTACGATATCCTTATCAAGCTTGATATCAAGAACATCCCTTGCACCGTTTATCTTGACCGTAACAGCTCCGCCGCCGGCAGTTCCTTCGAATTCCGTGGTCTCAAGTTCCTTCCTGCCTTCTTCCATCTGACGCTGCATGCGCTGTGCCTGCTTCATCAGGTTGGCCATATTGCCGGGCATTGCTCCTCCGGGATATCCGCCGTGTTTTGCCATTTAAATTTCCTCCGTGTTTTCTTCTGTATCTATCGGTACATTCATAGTACCGGGTTTTACGATATTTCTCAGGTCATAAAGGCCGCTTTCAAACATCTCATCGCTCTCCGAATTCTTTACGACAAAGTCCACCGCTGAACCCGTATAGTTTTCGAAGATCTCTTCAAGCTCCCTGTGCTGCGGCTCATTATTCATAAGCCTTGCAGCCAGATCATTTGCCGGGAAATACAGCACAAGCTTTCCATCATCCGAAAGAACAGGCTTGCAGTTCTTGATTGTGCTCATATCATTTCCACAGTCGGATATGACCCTGGGCCAGTTCTCGATAAGCTTTCTGATATCTTCCGGCAGAGCCTTCGGTGCTTCGGGCATCCTGACATCGCTTCTGATGACCGTTTCACCATCCGTCTTTGGCCCTGGGCCGGGAGAAACAAAGCTTCCTTCCTCGATCCTCTTTTCCAGAGCGGCAACCCTGTCAGTTAATGACTCAGGATCCTTGATCGCCATTCTGGGTTCACAGCATCTTATGAACGCTATCTCAACATGTACTCTTTTCTGGGAAGCGTATCTTATCTGGGAGATGAGTTCCGAGAAAACCCTTATATATCTGATGACGCTGTCCAGTTCCGACAATCCCGCATCTTCGCGTAGTCTGACCATGTTTTCGGTCGAGATATCTATCATTGAAGCGGTATCTGCCGATGCCATCAGTAGCATGATATTTCTCAGATACCAGACAAAATCCGTTACGAACTGTGTAAGCTCCTTACCCTGGGAAGCCATCTCGTCGATAATTCCGACACATCCGAGGGTATCACGATTGATAATGCCGCGGAACAGTCTGCTGAATACTTCGGTGTCAACAGCTCCGAGCACTTCAAGAGTCTTATCGTAGGACAGTTCTCCTTCGGACTGGAATGCGATCGCCTGATCCAGAAGTGAGAGTGCGTCTCTCATTGAACCGTCCGCTTTTCTTGCGATATATCTCAGAGCTCTTTCATCGGCTGAGCGCCCCTCTGCATCCATAAGTTCCTGCATTCTGGAGCAGATCGTATCAATGCCTATCCTCTTGAAATCATATCGCTGGCACCGGGAGAGTATGGTCGCGGGAAGCTTATGAACTTCCGTTGTCGCAAGAATGAAGATTGCCCACTCAGGCGGCTCCTCGAGAGTCTTAAGAAGCGCATTGAACGCAGACTCCGAGAGCATATGAACCTCGTCTATGATATAGACCTTGTATTTTCCGAGAGTTGGACGATAATTGACTCCTTCGATTATCACTCTGACATTATCGACACCGGTATTGGAAGCGGCATCGATCTCGTAAACATTCATCGAGGACCCGTCCGCTATGGATCTGCATGAATCGCATTCACCGCAGGGACCGTTCTCGGTCGGATGTTCGCAATTGACCGCACGTGCCACTATCTTGGCGATAGATGTCTTACCCGTTCCCCTTGTCCCGGTGAACAGATATGCATGTCCGACTCTTCCGTTTACCAATTGGTTTCGGAGAGTCGTTACTATATGATCCTGTCCCCTGACCTGTGAAAGATCTGTGGGGCGGAATTTTCTGTAGAGAGCTGTATAAGACATTATCAATCTCCGAAACAGATTCCGGTAAGCTTTGCTTCCTTGATGATGGTGGCATCGGGATCGAGATACTTGAGCTTGCCCGCAACTTCATCGAGCGGAACCTTGACTATCTCCCTGTTCCTGTAGCCGACCATGAATCCGTACTCGTTATTAAGTATGAGTTCACCGGCTTCGGCTCCGAGTCTGGTTGCAAAGACTCTGTCATAAGGGCAGGGGCTTCCGCCGCGCTGTGTATGCCCGGGAACGGTGACTCTGACTTCGCGTCCGGTCTTCTCGAGTATCTGTGCAGCTATTTCATATGAGACCGAAGGATACTTGGAAGTTTCGTCAGCCTTCTTGCGGTCCTTCTTGGACATCTTAGCCTTCTTCTTGGAAATAGCTCCTTCCGCGACCGCGATGATGGTGAACTTGCTTCCGCTGCTTTCCCTTTCTTCGATCTTATCTACGATCTTGTCGATATCATAGGGAATCTCGGGGATCAGGATGATGTCGGCACCGCCTGCCATTCCGGCATTGAGGGTAAGCCATCCGACCTTATGACCCATAACTTCCACTATGAACACCCTTCCGTGCGATGCAGCCGTAGTGTGGATACAGTCGATTGCCTGTGTTGCTATATCCACCGCGCTCTGGAAACCGAAGGTCATATCCGTTCCCCAGAGGTCATTGTCTATGGTCTTGGGAAGAGTTACGATATTAAGGCCTTCCTCGCTGAGAAGATTGGCCGTCTTGTGCGATCCGTTTCCTCCGAGAACAACGAGGCAGTCCAGCCTGAGCTTGAAATAGTTCTGCTTCATCGCATTGACCTTATCGAGTCCGTTCTCATCAGGTTCGGTTATTGTCTTAAAAGGAGTTCTGGAAGATCCCAGTATGGTTCCGCCCTTGGTGAGGATACCGGAGAAATCCTTGCCGGTCAGCATACGGAAATCACCGTAGATAAGCCCCTTGTATCCGTCTATGAAACCGTAGATCTCAACCGCCTGGCCGCTGTGGGTAAGAGTCTTGACAACACCTCTCATAGCCGCATTAAGTGCCTGGCAATCACCGCCGCTTGTAAGCAATCCGATTCTCTTCATATCCGGCCCTCCTTATGAAAAATGTATGCTGATAAAAATACCCACACTACCCTAAAATCATACCACATTTGCGCCTTTCCCTCAATTAAAAAAGGAAGACTTTACGTCTTCCTTTTTGCTTAAATTGCCTTATTTTATGCGGTTTATCCGATGGGGGATACGCCGATGGTCATCTCCTCAAGAACATCGAGAAGGACCTTGACCGTATCGAGCGATGTGAATGTGGTGATACGGTGCTCGCTCGCACACCTTCTGATTGCCACGCCATCTTCGTAGTGGACACCCGAAAGGATCGCCCTGGTGTTGATGACATAGCTTACATATCCGGCACTGATCGAATCCAGGATCTCCGTGCTTCCCTCACTGAGCTTGTGGCGAAGCCTGCACCTGATGCCGTGATCCTTGAAGTACAGGGCGGTCATGGTCGTAGCCTCGATATTAAAGCCCATATCATAGAAACGCTTTGCAAGAGGAAGTGCTTCCTCCTTATCCTCATCCGCAAGAGTGAAGGTGACGGTTCCGTAGTTCTGAAGCTTAATGCCCGATGCGACGAGTGCCTTGTACATTGCACGATGGAGAAGCTTGTCGTATCCGATCGCTTCACCTGTGGACTTCATCTCGGGAGAAAGGTAAGCATCCATTCCGGAAAGCTTCGAGAAAGAGAACACAGGAGCCTTTACATACCATTTTTCACCACGTCCCGGAGTAAGATCCGTGATGCCCTGATCCTTAAGCGAGATCCCGAGGCTTACCCTGGTCGCTATATCGGGAAGGGGATAGCCTGTCGCCTTGGAAAGGAACGGAACGGTTCTCGAAGATCTCGGATTAACCTCTATTATGTACACTTCATCATTTTTGTCGCAGATGAACTGGATGTTGAAAAGACCTTTGATGCCAATGCCGAGCCCAAGTCTTCTCGTGTAATCCCTGATGGTCTCCTTGACTTTCTCGGATACGCTGAATGTGGGATAAACACTTATCGAATCGCCCGAATGGATACCGGTCCTTTCGACAAGCTCCATTATTCCGGGGATGAAAACCTCTTCTCCGTCACAGATAGCATCAACCTCGAGTTCCTTGCCGCTGATGTATCTGTCGACAAGTACGGGTCTGTCTTCGTCGATCTCAACCGCAGTCTGGAGGTAGTGCCTCAGGTCTTTTTCCTTCGAAACGATCTGCATTGCCCTTCCGCCGAGGACGAAGCTGGGGCGTACCAAAACGGGATATCCTATAGATTCCGCAGCCTTTACACCGTCTTCTATATTGGTGACCGCAAGTCCCTTGGGCTCCGGGATATCCAGATCCTCCAGAAGCTTTTCAAAACTGTCACGGTTCTCAGCCTTATCGATGGCTTCGCAGTCTGTTCCTATGAGCTTTACACCGAGTGCGTGAAGGGGCTCGGCAAGGTTAACGGCAGTCTGTCCGCCAAGGGTTGCGATGACTCCTTCGGGCTGTTCAAGCTCGATTATGTTCATTACATCCTCAACGCACAGAGGCTCAAAATAGAGCTTGTCGGAGGTTGTGTAATCGGTAGAAACGGTCTCGGGATTATTGTTGATGACTATTGCCTCATAGCCCGATCCCTTGATGGTACGAACGGCGTGAACGGTCGAGTAATCGAATTCGACGCCCTGTCCGATCCTTATGGGACCTGCTCCGAGAACTATTACCTTGGGCTTATCCGAGACGATCGATTCGTTCTCGCCCTCATAAGTCGAATAAAAGTAAGGAACGTAGCTTTCGAACTCGGATGCGCAGGTGTCGATCATCTTATATACGGGGAAGATCTTTTCCCGCTTTCTTAAGTCGAATACCTCCTTCTCACTTGCATCCCAAAGCTTAGCTATCGCCGCATCGGAAAATCCCATGCGCTTTGCATCATAAATATATGAAGCATCCTTTTTATGCTCTTTGAGGATGTTCTCTTCTTCGATGATATTGGAGATCTTGTCAAGGAAGAACATATCGATGCCCGTCTTCGAACTGATCTCTTCCGCCTTGGTGCCGCGGCGCATCAGCTCCGTGATCGCATAGATGCGGTCGCCGGTCATCTTAAGCACGGGCTCCCAGAGCTGCTCATCAGTAAAGGCATCGTACTTAGCCATATGGAGATGTATCGTTCCGCACTCAAGGCTTCTGACCGCCTTGAGAAGGCTCTCTTCAAAGCATCTTCCGATACTCATGGTTTCGCCCGTAGCCTTCATCTGTGTTCCGAGGCTCTGGTTCGCATCGGTGAACTTATCAAAGGGAAAACGGGGCATCTTGGTGACGATATAGTCAAGCGCAGGTTCGAAGCATGCCGGAGTATTGGCAAGCTGTATCTCCTCAAGCAGATATCCTACGCTTATCTTCGCCGAAACTCTTGCGATCGGATAACCCGATGCCTTTGATGCGAGTGCCGATGACCTCGAAACCCTGGGGTTAACCTCGATGAGGTAATACTTGAATGATTTCGGATCGAGTGCAAACTGTACATTGCATCCGCCGCAGACCCTGAGTGCCCTGATGAGCTTAAGGGCGGAATCACGGAGCATATGATACTCTTTATCGGTAAGCGTCTGCGAAGGACATACTACGATCGAATCGCCGGTATGAATGCCGACTGGATCGAGGTTTTCCATATTACATATGGTGATCGCGGTATCGTTCGCGTCACGGATAACCTCGTATTCGATCTCCTTATAGCCCTTTACGCTCTTTTCAACAAGAACCTCACTGACGGGAGAAAGTTCAAGACCGGCCGCAAGAAGCTCCTTTAATTCATCTTCGTTATCGGCAAATCCGCCGCCGGTTCCGCCGAGCGTGAATGCAGGCCGGAGAACTACCGGATATCCGATCTCCTCAGCTGCTTTCCTGCCTTCTTCAATACTGTGTACGACTATAGAGGGAAGAACGGGCTCTCCGAGTCTTTCACAGAGCTGCTTGAACTCATCCCTGTCCTCAGCCATCTCGATGCTCTTATAATCGGTTCCGAGAAGCTCACAGTTACATTCGGAAAGAATGCCTTTCTTTTCGAGCTGCATCGCAAGGTTCAGTCCGGTCTGTCCTCCGATTCCGGGAAGGATCGCATCGGGTCTTTCGGTCCTTATTATCCTCGCTACATATTCGAGGTTCAAAGGCTCCATATAAACCCTGTCGGCAACTGAGGTATCGGTCATGATCGTTGCGGGGTTTGAATTGCACAGGATGACTTCGTACCCTTCCTCCTTGAGTGCAAGACACGCCTGGGTTCCGGCGTAGTCGAATTCCGCAGCCTGGCCGATGACTATGGGGCCCGAGCCGATCACAAGTATTTTGTTTATGTCCGTTCTCTTAGGCATTTTGAACACCTTCCAAAATAAAGATCATATTTTACGAAATCTGTTTTTGTTGTGACATCAGCGTCATTTATCCATCAGCTTGAGGAATTCATCAAACAGATATGATGCATCGTGAGGACCGGGGCAGCTTTCGGGATGGTACTGCACACTGAATATCCTGTCCTGCTCACACCTTACTCCCTCTACGGTTCCGTCGAGAAGGTTCTTGTGGGTCACGACAAGTCCGGTTCCTTCAAGTGTATTTTCATCAACCGCATATGAATGGTTCTGGCTGGTGATGTCGGTTCTTCCTGTCTCAAGATTCTTGACCGGGTGATTTCCCCCTCTGTGTCCGAACTTGAGCTTGTATGTCTTCGCACCGCATGCAAGTGATATGATCTGATGTCCGAGGCATATTCCGAAGATCGGGAACCTGCCTCTGAGCTGTTTTACGAGCTCTATCGCTTCCTTGACATCCTCGGGATCTCCGGGGCCGTTCGAAAGGAAAATGCCGTCCGGCTTTATCGCAGCAACATCCTCTGCCTTTACATTCCAGGGAAATACCGTAACGGAACATCCCTTCTTAAGGAAGGAACGGAGAATGTTCTCCTTCATTCCGAAATCGATGGCGGCAATATGATACTTTGCATCGGTGGAAATATAGTTTTCTTTTAACGGTCTGCTGACTCTCGATACGGCATCGGGCTTAAGGACCGTTTCTTCTATGATCCTAAGGCCTTCTTCAACGGTGGTGCTCTCATTCGTGATCAGAGCCTTTCTCGTTCCCACATCCCTGATCTTACGGACGATCTCTCTTGTATCGACTCCGGTGATGCCGGGAATGCCCAGCTCCTTAAGAGTGTCGGAGAAAGACTTGCCGCTCCTGAAATTGGAAGGCTCATCATTATAATCTCTCACGACAAAACCGCCGATCGTGGGATGCGCGGTCTCGTTATCGTCATCATTGATACCGTAATTACCTATAAGAGGATAAGCCATCGTGACAAACTGATCGGTATATGAAGGATCGGACATGATCTCCTGATATCCTACGGGCGAAGTGTTGAACACGAGCTCGCACACTCTGTCCTTTTCATCCTCACCGAAGCCGTAGCCGACATATTCGCTGCCGTCCGACATTATCAGTTTTCTTTTCTTTCCTCTGTAGATCATTACCTGGCCTCCGAAAGTTTTTTCTCGAATCTGTCCTTCCTCGGATCTGTGGGTATCTTAGTCGGGTAGTCCCCGTCAAAGCACGCACTGCAATATGTTTCGCATCCGCTCATTTCACCGAGACTTTCTATAGGAAGAAATCCTATCGAATCCGCCCCCGTAAGAGCCGCGATCTCCTCCGGCGTATGATGGTTTGCTATAAGCTTGTCTTCCGAATCAATATCTACACCATAAAAGCAAGGATGTCTGAAGGGCGGCGAGGATATGCGCAGATGTATCTCCTTTGCTCCCGCTTCCCTCAGGATATTTATTATTCTCTTGCTCGTGGTTCCTCTTACGATCGAATCGTCTATGAGAACCACTCTCTTTCCTTCAAGTACGCTCTTTACCGGACTGAGCTTGATCCTTACCGTATCGGTCCTCTGGTCCTGGGAAGGAGCAATGAAGCTTCTGCCGACATATTTATTCTTAACAAGTCCTATCTCGTAAGGTATCCCGCTCTCCCTTGAATAGCCTATGGCGGCATCAAGTCCCGAATCGGGAACGCCCACAACAACGTCCGCTTCCACGGGATATTCCCTGGCAAGTATATGCCCTGCCCTTACCCTCGTATCATGCACCGCTATACAATCTATCACAGAATCGGGTCTTGCAAAATAGATATATTCAAAAATACAGGGACTTTTTTTCGCTGCCGGCTCCCCCATATAGGAAACCGGATCCATATTCGGAGTTTCTGTCTGGAAAACCAGCATCTCACCGGGAAGTATATCCCTTATAAAGCTCGCTCCCACAGCGGTCAGGGCACAGCTTTCGGAGGCCACTACATAGCTTCCGTCCTCCCTTTTTCCAAAGCAAAGCGGCCGGAATCCGTGAGGATCCCGAACCGCGAGCATTTTGGTCGAAGACATCATAACAAGGCTGTATGCACCTTCAAGATATTTAACTGCGTTAAGAACCGCCTGTTCTATACTGTCGGTCTTAAGCCTTTCCCTGGTGATCATGTAGCAGATGGTCTCGGTATCGCTTGTCGAATGGAAAATAGCACCCGAAAGCTCGAGAGAATCGCGAAGATCGAGGGAATTGGCAAGATTTCCGTTATGTGCGAGAGCAAGGTTTCCCTTCTGGTGGCTGACCACCATAGGCTGGATATTGCTCTTGGTATTTCCGCCGGTTGTGCCGTATCTGACATGTCCGATGGCCATGCATCCGCCGGGAAATGCGTTCAGCTCGGCTTCGCCAAACACTTCTCCCACAAGTCCGAGTTCCTTATGAGCGGAAAAGATACCATCGTCATTTACGACGATACCGCAGCTTTCCTGACCCCTGTGCTGGAGAGCGTAAAGCCCGTGATATACATCCCTGGCAATACCGTCCCTGCGGCCGCCGATTATTCCGAATACTCCGCATTCCTCATGAATTGCCATTGTGTCTGCATACCTCCCTGATGAATCCCTTGAAAAGAGGGTGAGCCTTATCGGGTCTGGATTTGAATTCGGGATGATACTGTACTCCCAGATAAAAGCCCGCTTCCGGTATTTCCATTTCCTCTACGAGACGGTTATCGGGCGAAGTTCCGGCAAATACAGCTCCGGCTTCTTCATATTTTTCCCTGAAATCATTGTTGAACTCGTATCTGTGACGGTGGCGTTCGGATATCTCATCCTTACCGTAGAACTCCTGCAGCCTGCTTCCCTGCCTGATCTTACAGGGATACGCACCGAGCCTTAAGGTTCCGCCCTTATCTATCGTATCGCTCTGTCCGGGCATGAAATCGATGACCTTATGCGCGCAGAGCTCGTCGAATTCTCCGGAGTTTGCATCCTCTATACCGAGGACATTTCTCGCATATTCGATGCACGCTATCTGCATTCCGAGACAGATGCCGAAATAAGGAAATCCGTGAGTCCTTGCATATTTCGCGGAAGTGATCATGCCCTCGATGCCTCGGTCTCCGAAGCCTCCGGGAACTATAATACCGTCAATTCCCTTAAATGTTTCCTCCACATTTTCTTCGGTGATCTTCTCCGAGTCGATCCACTTGATCTCAACCTTTGCTTCATTCTCATATCCCGCATGCTTTAGAGCTTCGGCAACCGACAGATATGCATCATGGAGCTGTACATATTTTCCGACAAGACCGACCGTTACGGTCTTTTTCAGATTCTCGATGCGGCTTACCATCTCTCTCCAATGAACCAGATCGGGTTCACCGGCTTCGATCCCAAGTTCCCTGCATACGATCTTTGAAAAACCGGAATCCTCAAGCATAAGAGGTGCTTCATATAATATGGGAAGAGTTATGTTCTCTATGACGCAGTCATCCTTGACATTGCAGAAGTGTGCGATCTTCTTGAAGATCTCGTCCTCGAGAGGCTCATCACATCTGAGGATCAGTATATTGGGTGAGATTCCCATTCCCTGTAGCTCTTTGACGGAGTGCTGGGTGGGCTTGGATTTATGTTCATCGGATCCGTGAAGGAAGGGTACCAGCGTAACATGGATGAACAGGCTGTTCTCTCTTCCTACTTCTAGGGAGATCTGTCTTACGGCCTCAATGAAAGGCTGTGATTCGATATCACCGACGGTTCCGCCGATCTCGGTGATCACAACATCCGCATTTGTCTTCTTGCCCACGCGGTAGACAAAGTCCTTGATCTCGTCGGTGATGTGGGGAATGATCTGAACGGTCGATCCGAGATACTCGCCTCTTCTCTCACGGTTGAGAACATTCCAGTAAACTCTTCCGGAAGTCAGGTTTGAATATTTATTAAGGTCCTCATCAATGAATCTCTCATAGTGTCCGAGATCGAGATCCGTCTCTGCGCCGTCATCCGTAACATAGACTTCACCATGCTGATAAGGACTCATGGTGCCGGGATCTACATTAATATACGGATCCAGTTTCTGCGCGGCAACCTTAAGACCTCTTGCTTTAAGAAGTCTTCCGAGTGAAGCTGCCGTTATTCCTTTTCCGAGACCTGATACAACACCGCCGGTTACAAAGATGTATTTTGTCATATACTCACCTTCATGACTTTATCAATATTATCGGGATCATTGTCCGCTTGCGCCGTAGTTGGAAAGAACTCTTGCCGAAGGATCGTTTACGTTGCAGCCTTCCCATTCTTTGTTGGGCATCCAGAAATCCTTGATCATATGGGACTGGCCGGGATAATACTCTTCGAAGATCTCCCTGTAGAGAAGCGATTCCTTGGTAAAGGGCCTTGCATGATCGTACTTCTTGACCCGCTGTGCAAATTCCTCTTCGGTATATTTCGTCTCTGCATATTCCTTGAGGTGATCGACCATTGAATGACCTACCGCATCAGAGAATGCAGCCTTCTCGCGGAAGAGGATCTCATCGGGAAGATATCCCAGTCCTTCGAAAGCATGACGGAGCAGATATTTACCCTTGTTGTAATGATTGCGTTTCATCTCGGGATCTATTTCCATGCAGTATTTGACAAAATCAAGATCGCCGAAAGGAACTCTTGCTTCGAGGGAATTAACGGATATACATCTGTCGGCACGGAGCACATCATACATATGAAGCTCAGAAACTCTCTTTTCGGCTTCCTTCTGGAACGCTTCCGCTGTAGGTGCAAAATCCGTATATTTATATCCGAATATCTCATCGGAAACCTCACCGGTTAAAATGACACGGATGTCG
>JAILOC010000128.1 GCA_024691045.1 Lachnospiraceae bacterium
AGAGATGCTCCCGGCGTGGACGGCCTGTTTTTCCTTGAAGCAGATAAAGAGCTGATGACCGGCGATATCGTTAAGGCCAAGGTCACTCAGGCTCTGGGATATGATCTTTCCGGAGTGATGATAAATGAGTGAACAGACTAATCAAAAAAATGAAAGCATCTGGAATCTTCCGAATGCTCTTACAATATTCAGGATCATTCTCATAATCCCGTTCACGGTCCTTCTTATCGGGGGACAGCGCGGATGGTTCGGCAGTAATCTTCTCGTTCCCGATATACTTGCTGATCTGATCTTCATAATCGCATCTCTTACCGACATGCTTGACGGTAAGATTGCCCGCAGATACGGACTCGTTTCCAATTTCGGAAAATTCATGGATCCCCTTGCGGATAAGCTTCTTGTCTGCACCGCGATGATTGCCCTCATCGATATGAAAAGAATTCCCGCATGGGTGGTGATCATCATCATAGCAAGAGAATTCATCATCAGCGGCTTCAGGCTCATCGCCGTCGAAAACGGCAATGTCATCGCCGCAAGCTGGTGGGGCAAGTTCAAGACTACGTTCCAGATGATAATGGTAATACTTATGATCGTGGAGCCCAGCCTTGCGCTTATGGGAATGCCCGTCATCATAGTCGACATCATAATGTACATAGCACTTGCGCTTACGATCGTTTCTCTGATCGATTATCTTGTTAAGAACCGGAGTGTGCTTAAGTAATGAACGCTGAGATCATCTGTGTCGGAACCGAGCTTCTTCTCGGCAATATCGTCAATACCAACGCCTCATTCATTTCCGAGCGTATTTCGCGCCTCGGCATTTCGTGCTATAACCAGTGCGTTGTCGGTGACAACATGGACAGGTGTCTCGCACAGCTTAAGGAAAGCTCTTCCAGAAGCGATATCATAATCCTTTCCGGCGGTCTCGGACCCACGGAAGATGACATGACCAAGGAAGCGGTCGCGAAGTTTAACAGGCTTCCTTTGGTTGAGGATAAGAAAAGCCGTAAGGCTATTGAAGAATATTTTGCAAAAAGAAATATAGAGCTCACGGAAAATAACTGGAAGCAGGCTCTTTTGCCCCAGGGTGCAAAGGCGCTCCCAAATGCAAACGGCACCGCTCCGGGAATGATCCTGGAGACGAAAAGCTGTACCTACATCCTGCTGCCCGGACCTCCCTTCGAGCTCGAGCCTATGTTTGAAAAGCAGGTCATGCCTTATCTTGCGTCACTGCAGAGCGGCGTTCTCTTTTCCAAAACCGTCAAGATCGTCGGTGTCGGAGAGAGCAAAGCCGAGACCATGATCATGGACATGATCGATGCACAGACCAATCCCACCATCGCAACCTATGCGAAGACGGGCGAGGTTCACATCAGGGTTACTTCCTATGCATCCGATGTAAAGGAGGCTAAGAAGCTTGTTAAGCCCGTTGAAAAAGAATTAAAGAAACGCTTTGGGAATAATATCTATACGACCGACGAAAAAGTAACTCTCGAAAGAGCAGTCATGGATCTTCTCGCCGCTAATTCAATGACGCTGTCCACAGTCGAAAGTTGCACCGGTGGAATGATCAGCGCACGCATAGTCGGAGAAAGCGGAGCTTCGGAGATTCTCAAATGCGGTTTTGTCACATATTCCAACGAGTCCAAGAGAAAGCTTGTCGGAGTTAAAAAGAGCACGCTGGATAAGTACGGCGCTGTTTCGGAGCAGACAGCTTCAGAGATGGCAAAGGGCGGTGCGAAAGCATCAGGCAGCGATGTGTGCATTTCCGTTACGGGAATCGCAGGTCCCGGCGGCGGAACCGCGGAAAAGCCTGTCGGACTCGTCTACATCGGATGCTGTGTAAAAGGAAAGACTACGGTGAAGGAATTCCGTTTCTCCGGAAACCGTAACAAGATCAGGAATCTTTCCGCAACCAATGCGCTCATCCTTGCTAGAGAGTGCATACTCGAATATAAAAATATGATCGGATAAGTCCGGTCTTTAAATAGATTTTCTTAATGCCCGCACGGGCAATTGTCTAAACGGGAAATTCTTTTTCTCATCGCGGTTTTTGGCTGACCTGCCGCAAAACCAGGGTCTCCGCCGCATTCATCTGTGTCCGTAATATTGGACACGTATCATGTTATTATTTTTTTGGTTGACAAGACAGAACGGATGTTCTATTATTTATACGAACATTTGTTCCAGGTACGTTCTTTAACGTGGAAAGGAATTTCATGGAAAACACAAGCGTAAACACTGAAAAGAAAAAGGCCCTTGAAGCGGCTCTCGGACAGATTGAAAAGCAGTACGGTAAGGGAGCGGTAATGAGACTGGGTGATCCCGGTGCACAGATGAAGGTGGAGACCATACCCACCGGTTCCATCAGCCTTGACCTCGCACTCGGACAGGGAGGAATCCCCAAGGGCAGGATCGTCGAGATATACGGACCCGAATCCAGCGGTAAGACAACCGTTACCCTTCATATGATCGCAGAGGTCCAGAAGCGCGGAGGCATCGCAGGCTTTATCGATGCCGAACACGCTCTCGATCCCGTTTATGCGAAGAACATCGGTGTAGATATAGATAATCTTTACATTTCACAGCCCGACAGCGGAGAGCAGGCTCTCGAGATTGCAGAGACCATGGTCCGTTCAGGTGCTATCGATATAGTTGTCGTCGACTCGGTTGCCGCTCTTGTTCCCAAGGCAGAGATCGAGGGCGATATGGGTGATGCACATATGGGTCTTCAGGCAAGACTTATGAGCCAGGCGCTCCGTAAGCTCACCGCAGTCATCAGCAAGTCCAACTGTGTTGTCATCTTCATCAACCAGCTCCGTGAGAAGCTCGGTGTCATGTTCGGAAATCCCGAGACAACCACCGGCGGACGCGCACTCAAATTCTATTCATCCGTAAGACTCGATGTACGCCGTATCGAATCCATCAAGCAGGGTGGTGAGGTCATCGGTAACAGGACCAGGGTCAAGGTAGTTAAGAACAAGGTCGCTCCTCCCTTCAAAGAGGCGGAATTCGACATCATGTTCGGCAAGGGAATCTCCATGATCGGTGATATCCTCGATGTGGCTACCAATGCAGATATCATCGTTAAATCCGGTGCATGGTTCGCATACAAGGGCGAGAAGATCGGACAGGGAAGAGAAAATGCCAAGCAGTATCTCGAGGACAATCCGGCCGTTCTTGCCGAGATCGACAAGGCCGTAAGAGAGCATTATGCGCTTGATACCGCAGGAGACAAGGCTCCCGCGAAGTCTGAAGACGACGCATCCGCCAAGCCCGCAAAAGCTGCCAAGGCATAAAGAGGTGCTTCGCCGATGATCGTAACCAGGGTCACAAAGCTCGGTAAAGCAAGATATCTGATTAAGCTTGATTCCGGAATGACGTTTCCGCTCTATCAGGCGGAGATGAACAAATTTGATACTAAGGAGGGGAGCGATCTCTCCGATGGGGCATTAGAAGAGATAATGACCCGGATCCTGCCCTCCAGATGTATAAAAAGGGCCATGAACCTCCTGCAGAAGAAATCTTTCGCGGAAGGTGAACTGAGGAGCAAGCTCCTTGACTGCGGATATCCCGAAGAGGTCACGGAGAAGGCAATCGAATATGTCAGATCCTTCGGATACATCGATGATGTCAGATATGCGGCCGACTATATCAGGTACCACTCCTCTCAGGGAAGGGGCAAAAACCGTATCAGACTCGAGCTTCGCGGCAAAGGCATATCGGACGAATCCTTCGATAAGGCCTGGAACGAGATGGAAGATGTCGGACTGGTCGCAGACAGCGATGCACAGATAGAAAAGCTTCTTGAGAAGAAGCACTTTTCCCCCGAGATGGAACGATCCGACAAGGAAAGGATCGCCGCATTCATCTTAAGACGCGGATTTTCCTCAGAGGATATCTTCAGGTGCATGAGGTCTTACAGGGGCAGCGGTGCATCATAATATCAATAATATCAATATGCTGCGGTCTTTTGGCTGCGGCATATTTTTATGCTATAATTTTCAGGGTTTTATAATATTTGTCGGGAGCATATATACAGTATATGGCTGGAAAAAAACGCGGTAAAAGAATATATGTATGTCATACCTTTTATCATGTTCTCATAACATTTTTGAAGGAACTGAATCTTCCTAAGGAAGAGCGCGGTAACGCAACCGTTCTTCTCAGCAAGATGTCCAATGATTTCGGGGATCTGAAGGAGAGGATGGAAAAGTGCGGTCTTTTCGAAAGCATTCTTGAATTTGATGAAAAGAGGGATACGGATTTTCCCGAGCTTGCCAAATACCGTACCGATAAGGGCAATATCGCCGTAAATATGTTCAACAGGGTCATATTTACGAAGAAATTCGCAAAGCTTGAAGCTCCCTATGTTCCGGTTGATTTCAGAAAATACGATGACATTTATGTTTTCTGTGATGCGGACCCGATAGGACTTTACCTTAATCAGAACCGCATAAAGTATCATGCGGTCGAGGACGGTCTGAATTATCTCAAGAAATATGTTCTCGCTAAATATACGAACCGCGGACATTTCGGCATCAAGAAATTCTTCTCCATGAATCTGAATCTCATCTTTATGAGCGACGGATACAGCAAATACTGTATGGATATGGAGGTCAACGACATATCCTGCATAGATGACGATTTCTGCAAATATGTGGAAGTGCCGAGAAAGACCCTTATGGAGTCACTGGATCCGGAAAGCAGGAAGATCATAATCTCTGTTTTCGTTAAGGATTTTTCATCCCTTGAATCGTTTATCTCCAGGAATGACAGGAACGGGATACTGATCCTTACAGAGCCCCTATGCGAGCTCGATGTGAGGGAGAAGATATTCCGTGACCTGACAGATACTTACGGCAGGGAAGGAACTGTGTTCATCAAGCCCCATCCCAGAGACCTGCTTGATTACAACAGTCTTTTCAGCGAGTACTGGATCTTCGATAAGACTATCCCGATGGAAGTGCTTGAGATGTTCGACGACATACATTTCAGAAAGGTTGTCAGCGTCTATACACCTCTGGACCTGATGCAGTTCGCGGATGAGAAGGTTATGCTCGGAAACGATTTCATGGATAAGTATGAGGATCCTTCCATTCACAGGAAAGCGGAAGCGATAAAGGAAGCATTTAAGAACTGACCGGAGCAAAGAATGGACCTTTCGATCATAGTGCCTGTTTATAACATGGCATCTGACGGAAAACTGAATTTCTGCCTCGATTCTCTTTTGAACCAGACATATAAGGGAGAGTATGAGATCATAGCCGTGGATGATGCATCGACGGATGATTCGCTTTCCGTTTTAAGGGAGTATGAAAGCAGGTTTCCGGACAGGGTTAGGGTGATCGCTTCCGAAGTGAACCGTCATCAGGGCGGTGCACGCAACACGGGAATAAAGGAAGCAAAGGGAGAATGGATAAGCTTCATCGATTCAGATGACTGGGTATCTCCCGAATATTATGAGAAGCTTTTTAAGAGGGCCCGGGAGACGGGTGCCGATGTCATCGGATGCTGCTACAATCTTGTAAGCTCACATACCTTCGAGGTCGGAAAGGTATGCGGCCTCGGACTTAAGTACGGAAGCGGAGAGTTCACGGACGAAAGACGCCGCGACTTTCTTGACAATATGTCAAGTATGGTGACCAAGATTTATAAGACTTCGCTCATCAGGGACAACGATCTTTCTTTTCCCGAAGGGATATTCTACGAGGATAATGCGGCAGGACCGATCTGGGCAATGTACTACAAGAGATTCGAGTACATTGATGAGCCTTTGTATTACTATTACCAGCATGATACCTCCACCGTGCACACGATCACCGAAAGAAGATGCTTCGACAGGATGGAGGCTGCTGAGTTCATGCTCTCCGAGATCAAAAAGAGAGGCTTCCTCGACAGGTACCATGCAGAGATCGAGAATATCTTTACTACCGTATATTTCGTAAATACTCTTTTTTCCTATATGAGAATGCCCCGCGGCAGGAAGCTCAGTGTTGTGCGCACTCTCAAAAAGCGCATGCTCGAGGAATTTCCTGATTTCAGGAAGAATAAATTCTATGGACGCTTCATGGATGACGAACAGAAAAAGTATGTCGATATCCTGATGGCGAATTCTTTTTCATTCTACGTCAGGTACAGTCTGCTCTGGATGTACCGGGACCTTAAGAAAACTTAAAAAGGCTTAAGATTTTCTTAATATTTACCTTGACATCTTTGTCAGAAATATCTAAACTAAATCTGTTGTACTATGAAAATTTCATAAGGAGGTGCTCCTGCATTATGCCTACAGGTGTATGGATCGGGATCATCGCGGCAGCTGTTATAATAACCGCTCTTATCACTGCAGCCATCACATCCGGAAGGATGAAGAATATGGCAGACGGTGTCATGGGAAATGCGGAAAAGAGAGCCCGCGAGATCATCGACGAAGCTCTGAAAAAGGCTGAATCAGAGAAGCGTGAAGCATCCATTAAAGCTCAGGAAGACGCACTTAAGGTCAAGAATGACGTCGACCGTGAGGTTAAGGAACGCAGAGCCGAGGTTAGCAAATCGGAACGCAGAATTCAGCAGAAGGAAGAGTCAGTCGATAAAAAGCTCGAGAATATCGAGAGACGCGAGACGTCACTTTCGGCGAGAGAGGATAATCTCAAGGCCAAAGAAGCCCAGATATCCAAGCTCAACGAAGAAAGATTGCAGGAACTGGAAAGGATTTCCGGATTAACCTCTGAACAGGCAAAAGAACACTTATTAAGTATCGTTGAAGAAGATCTGAAACACGAAGAAGCCCTGATGATCAAGGAATCTGAGAACAGGGCGAAGGAAGAGGCTGACAAGAAGGCGAGGGAGATCGTCGTCACAGCCATTCAGAGATGTGCAGCGGACCACGTCGCTGAAAGTACCATTTCCGTGGTACAGCTTCCCAGTGAGGACATGAAGGGAAGGATCATAGGACGTGAGGGAAGAAATATCAGAACTCTCGAAACTATGACCGGTGTTGAGCTTATCGTAGACGACACACCCGATGCAGTTGTTCTTTCCGCATTTGATCCCGTTAGACGTGAGGTTGCAAGGATCGCTCTTGAGAAACTCATTGTGGACGGACGTATTCATCCCGCGAAGATCGAGGAGATGATTCAGAAAGCCCGTAAGGAAGTGGATCAGACGATCAAGGAAGAGGGAGAAGCCGCAGTGCTCGAAGTCGGTGTACACGGCATCCATCCCGAACTCGTCAAGCTCTTAGGACGTATGAGATATCGTACCAGCTACGGTCAGAACGTCCTTAAGCATTCCATCGAGGTCGCACAGCTCTCCGGTCTTATGGCCGCAGAACTCGGACTTGATGTAAAGACAGCCAAGCGCGCAGGTCTTTTGCATGATATCGGAAAAGCCATCGACCATGAGATGGAGGGTTCCCACGTACAGCTCGGCACTGATCTGTGCCGCAAGTACAAGGAAAACCCCACTGTCATCAACGCAGTGGAAGCCCATCACGGCGATGTAGAGCCTCAGACACTTATTGCTTGTGTTGTTCAGGCAGCGGATGCAATCTCCGCAGCCCGTCCCGGAGCAAGAAGAGAAACTCTCGATATCTACACGAACCGCTTAAAGCAGCTTGAAGAAATCTCCAACAGTTACAAGGGTGTTGAAAAATCTTTTGCTATTCAGGCAGGTAGGGAAGTCAGAGTCATGGTCGTACCCGATCAGATCACGGATGCGGACATGGTTATCCTCGCAAGAGATATTTCCAAGCAGATCGAAGACGAGATGAAATATCCCGGTCAGATCAAGGTTAATATCATTCGCGAGAAGAGGGTAGTCGATTACGCTAAGTAAACCCCTCTCCGGTTCTGAAATCACAATTGAACGAAAAAGAAAGACAGTTGCCTAGTGCAGCTGTCTTTTTTAACCTTTACAAAAAGAATTTATTTCGGTAGAATAGGGCAAGTGTGGATTGTATACGATTATGCAATAATTCAATTTTGACTTTGTTTTGGAGGAAATCATGTCTAAAGCATTTGCTGAAATGTCGAAGGAAGAGCTTCTTACATTAAAGGAAGAGCTTAACAAAGAATACAGTGAAGCTAAGTCCAAGGGACTCGCTCTCAATATGGCAAGAGGAAAGCCCTCTCCCGCACAGCTCGATCTGGGAATGGAATTTCTCAATGCCGTTAATTCACAGAGCGATATGCTTTCAGACGGTAAGATAGATACAAGAAATTACGGCGAGCTCGACGGCATTCCCGAGGCTAAGAAGCTCATGGCTGATATCATGGATACAAAGCCTGAGAATGTAATAGTCTGCGGCAACGCCTCCCTCAATATAATGTATGATACCGTTTCCAGGGCATATACCCACGGAATTCTCGGAAACACTCCCTGGTGCAAGCTTGACAAGGTGAAGTTCCTCTGCCCCGCACCCGGATATGACAGACATTTTGCTATCACTGAGCACTTCGGCATCGAGATGATCACCGTTCCCATGACACCCACCGGTCCCGATATGGACATTGTCGAAGAGTGGGTTTCTAAGGATGAGACCGTAAAGGGTATCTGGGTTGTTCCCAAGTATTCCAATCCCCAGGGTTATTCCTGCAGCGACGAGACTGTAAAGAGATTTGCGGCACTTAAGCCCGCTGCAAAGGATTTCCGCATCTTCTGGGATAACGCATACGTGGTACATCATCTCTATGATGAGGAGAGCCGTCAGGACAAGCTCCTCGACATCATCTCCGAGTGCGAGAAGGCCGGCAATCCCGATATGGTCTTCGAATTCAGTTCAACCTCTAAGGTTTCCTTTGCAGGTGCCGGAATCTCCGCGGTTGCATCCTCTGCAGCCAACATCGCAGACATCAAGAAGTCACTTACCGTACAGACTATCGGATACGACAAGATCAACCAGCTCAGACATGTCAGATATTTCAAGGATATTAATGGCGTAAAGGAGCACATGAAAAAGCATGCGGCACTCCTTCGTCCCAAGTTCGAAGCATGTGAAAAGGTTCTTGCCGATGAGCTTGACGGAACAGGCATCGCAACCTGGACTACTCCCAACGGAGGGTACTTTATCTCTCTCGAGGTCATGGCCGGATGTGCAAAGCGTGTCGTTGCTCTTTGCAAGGAAGCAGGCGTAACACTCACCGGTGCCGGCGCAACCTATCCTTACAAGAACGATCCCAAGGATTCCAACATCCGTATCGCTCC
>JAILOC010000032.1 GCA_024691045.1 Lachnospiraceae bacterium
GCCTAAAGTATATTCGGAACGCGAAAGAGAAAAGATCGTAAAGAAACTGAAGAAGGCCGCCAACGAACTGATGATGAAAAAGGGCGTTAAGAAGACGACCGTGGATGAACTTGTAAACAAAGCGGGTATTCCAAAGGGGACCTTTTATCTTTTTTATCCCTGCAAGGAGGTTCTCTTTTTCGATGCGGCGCAGGATTTCCATGTGCGGGTTGACGAGCACATCACAAACGGAATGCTGAAGATCATTTCGGAAAACAGGATCGATCCTTCCGAGGAGGGGGCATTTTCCGAATGCATGGACGAGGTCGTGGACGTGATACTCGGTGCGATGGAGATCACATACAACTCCTGTCTTAAGGTGCTTCTGGAACCCGAGGCGATGAACCTGGTCCTTTCCAAGCTCCCTGATGATCTGCTGGATGCGCACAGGGAGCAGGATAAAGAGATGGGTGCGGGGATCATCGGACAGCTTGTCTCCAAAAAGGGACTCGATGTAAATGCCGTTGTGGGTTCATTTTCGTTGATACTTCTCGGTTCGATGTACAAACACGTTATCGGCGAAGAGAATCTTCGCGAGAGTATGAGGATGCTCGTAAAGGGCGTCGTGATGCAGATACTTGCCTGATCGGAGGATGATATGTCTGAAAAAGTTATAGATGTTAAAGACATCTTCTTCAGTTACGGAAAGACTCCCTTTCTTCGTGACATTACATTTTCGGTGAACGAAGGTGAGATATTCGGATTCCTCGGGCCATCCGGTGCGGGGAAGAGCACTCTTCAAAAGGTGCTTACCGGAATCTGCACTGACTATGAAGGAAGTGCGAGCATCCTGGGAACGGAGAGCAGAAAGCACGGCAGGGATTTCTATGAAAAGATAGGCGTCGATTTCGAATTTCCGAGTCTTTTTGAAAAGCTTACCGCAAGGGAGAACATGGAGTATTTCGCCTCCCTTTACAGCGGTAACAAAAGAGACATCGATGAGCTTCTGGGGGAGGTCGGCCTCCTTGAGCATGCGGACAAGAAGGTTTCCGCGTTTTCAAAGGGAATGAAATCCAGACTGAATTTCATAAAAGCGCTTGTGCATGACCCCGACGTTCTGTTCCTCGATGAACCCACGAGCGGACTCGATCCCAATAATGCGAAGATCATGAAGGATATGATCCGCAGGGAAAAGGAAAAAGGAAAGACCATAATCCTTACGACACATGATATGCACGATGCTACCGAGCTCTGTGACAGGGTGGTGTTCATCGTGAACGGTCAGATGAAGGCACTCGATACTCCCCACAATTTCATCATGAGCAGGGGAGCGGCAAAGGTCACATACACATATCTGGATGATGGCGCTGAGCGGACCGTAAGTTCACTTCTCAATGAGCTTAGCGAAGACAGGGTGTTAAAGAAGCTTATCGATGAGAACCGCATAACATCGATCCACAGTGCGGAGCCCACACTCAGCGATATCTTTATCGAGATCACAGGCGCACATCTCGACGGACAGGAATGATATGAGAAAGATAAGTATTATAAAAGGAGATATTGTTTTTCAGTGGAAGTATGGATTTTACTTCCTTTATGTCCTTGTGCTTTTCGTCTATATAATCATCTTTTCTTTCTTTGAAGGAAATGTAAGGAACATCATAGTATCCTGCTGTGTGTATTCCGATCCCGCGGCAATGGGAATGTTCTTCATGGGTGCACTGATACTCCTTGAAAAAAGCCAGCATATTACCGCATCCCTTGCAATATCACCCGTATCATCCGAGGAATATATCCTGGGAAAGTGTGCGTCCTTTGCGGTCATATCGGTGATAGTGGGACTGCTTCTCATAGTGCAGGGACATACGGACAGTTATTTGCTTTGTATGGCCGGTGTGTTCCTGTCCTCGGTCATTTTCAGTCTGTGCGGTGTGATAGTGGGAACGGGGGTCAGCAACCTTAATCAGTACATAATCGGGACACTGCCGTTTGAGCTGTTCGGATTTGCGCCGGTGATTGCCTACAGGATAGGCTTTATGTGGGATGAATCCCTGATGCTCATTCATCCCGGCTGTGCGGCAATGCGGCTGATCGAAGGCAGGGCGGATATGATCGCCGGTTCGTTTGCAAGTCTTACGCTCTGGATCGTTTTTCTTTTCATCATTGCGGATAAATGCGTAAGGAAGATGTACCGCCTTGTCGGAGGAGTGAAATTATGACGGCATCGCTTAAAATGTTTGGGACTATGATCAGACAGATATCTCACGAGGCAATGATGGCAATGCTGGTGATCTCCCCCTTTGCCGTCGGTGTGATCTTTAAGTTCGGATGTCCTCTTTTCGAATCTAAGATCCTGGACAGGTTCGGATACGGAGATGTCCTGGTACCGTACTATGATCTGTTCAGCTGGCTGCTTGCGATGCTGGTCGGGATGATGTTCGCATTTGTGGGCGGACTGGTTGTTCTGGGCGAGATCGATGACGGGATAACGAAGTATATTCTGGTCACGCCTCCCGGGGAAGCAGGATATCTGTTTTCCAGGATCATCGGCCCTGCGATCGTTTCCGGCGTGGTGACCGCGGTGATCCTTCCCGTATTTGCGCTGACGCATCTGACC
>JAILOC010000055.1 GCA_024691045.1 Lachnospiraceae bacterium
CCGTCCTTCTGGTACTTAATCTCAGCGCCTGCTCGGGCGAGGAGGCGAGGCTTTATGCCGGTTACTGCACCTATTATCCCGATGGCGGACTGATGAGCTATTGTGAGTATTCTTATGAATATGACGAGGACGGGAATCTGATAGGAGAATACGAATATTACAATAACCATAACAATACCCGATCATCGAAAATACGTGAATATGATGCATCCGGAAGCTTCACCGAATCGGAATATGACATCAGGGACGAACTTGCGGCGTTCAGAGAGTTTGATGAAAACGGCACTCTCAGAAAAGAGACCGTATATGAATTTGGAGAGCTTGAAAGCATTAACGAGTATAACGAAGACGGATCGATCATCAGGAAGGAATCCTGGAATTGGGCACATTACATAGTGGAATATGAATATGACGGATCCGGAATTCTGACAAAGAGTACCGAGACGGATTATGATGAAGACGGAGATTATAAACATACCTACGAAGATATATATGATCCTGAGGGAGAAGTGATCCTGAGAACCATTACTTCGGAAGACGGAAACTCCTTTGTAGCTGTAAGGTTTGAGAAGATAACCGAAGCGGATAATAAACTGACGGTCTATCAATATGGTCCGGATGACGAATTAAGATACATAACCGAGAAGGAATACGACGCGTCCGGAAATCTTCTTTCGGAAGTATCTTACAGCATAAAGGACGGTGAAAAGGAGTACCTGTCATCCGAAGAATATGAGTATGACGATGAAGGCCGTGTCATAGTTCAGGTTTCAAAGATTACCGACGTAAGCTATTACAGATCCGAATATGAATATTCCGATGAGGGGTATCTCTGCAAAGAAAGCACCATAACCCAAAAGTGGATATCTCCCCAGGTATACAGCGACGGATCGGATGCCGTTCTCATGGATTGTGCGACAATAAAATATTATAATGCAGCCGGAGAACAGATCAGACAGGAAACCACCGTTGACGGAAAACTTACTTCTTATACCGAATATTTCTATGAAAACGTAAAGGTTAACCGTAGCAGAGCTTCTGTATTTGATTTCAGGGATGAAAAACGTGAGCTTGATGAAAGAGCGCTCAGAGTTTATTGATGAAATAGTGTTGACAGAAAATTTAATGTGATATAATATAAACGTGTTTATATAAACACGTTTATATTATTGCTACAGGAAAACCAAAAGATTATGATCAATAAGGAGAATCAATATGATCCTTGTAGTCAACACGACTTCGGATACCTCGGTGACCGAAGAGATCAGAAAGCAGGCGGAGAGCAAAAAGCTTGACCTGGACATAGTTGAGGCGGCTCCGCTTAAGATAAGCCATTGCATAGGATGTAATTATTGCTGGCTGAAAACTCCCGGTGAGTGTGCCGTAAAGGATGATTATGAGATCATCTTAAAGAAGCTCATACATGCCGATCAGTACTGGGTCATATCCGATACCGCCCTGGGATTTCTGGATCACAAGGGAAAGAATGTTTTTGACAGGATCCTTCCCATACTTACCATGAACCTTCACTTTGTGGGAGATCAGATGCGCCATGTCTCAAGATACGGTAAGAATGCGGATGTGGGGATCATCTACAGGGGTGAGGCGGATAAGGAGTACCTTGCGAGATGGACCGAAAGAGCCGCGCTCAATCTTGAGAGCAGATCACTCGGAGCATTCAGCGAAAAAGAAATAAAGGAGGCGGTATCATGCATGTGCTGATAATAAACGGAAGCCCCAGGATCAAGAAGTTCAGCAATACCGACATGATCCTTAAAGAGTTCACAAAGGGAATGTGTGAAAACGGAGATACTTTTCATCTGTATGAGATATCCGATAAAGACAACTGGGATCTCATACGCAAAGCTTATGACGAAAGCGACAACATCCTCATCGCCCTTCCTCTTTATGTGGAATGCATTCCCGGGCTTCTCATGGAATTTCTGGAGACGCTTACTCCCAAAGACGGAAACGCAAAGATTTCGTTCATCCTGCAGAGTGGCTTTTCGGAAGGCATACAGCTCAGATGCGGAGAGGCATATCTCGAAAAGCTTGCGGGATATCTCGGGTGCAGCTACGGCGGAACACTTGTCAAGGGAGGGAATTTTGAGATAAGATTTCTTGACGGGGAAAACAGAGTAAAGGCAACAAGTCCTTATGCGGAAATGGGAAGAGAGTTCTCCGCAAACGGTAACTTTAATTCCGACAAATGCAAGGCATTTACGGGTCCTGAAATTTTTCCCGCACCCGTAAGACTTCTCGTCGGTTTCTTTTTCAGGACCGCGGTCAAAAAGAGCTTTGAAAAGGATGCGGCAAGTCTCGGATGTGAAAGACCTCTCGATTACAGACCTTATACCTAAACGGTGTGATAAATGGGAAGAAAAGCTCAGATAACAAAAGAAATGGTCCTGGAAGCGGCGTATGAACTTCTGGATGAAGGCGGTATCGGTGCTGTCGGGATCAAGTCCATAGCGTATAAACTGGGATGCTCCACGCAGCCGGTATCATGGCTGTTCGGGAGCATGACCGATCTGAAAAAGGAATTGTATTTCTACAGTGGAAGAAGGCTGTACGCCCCGATGACGGAAGCCATAAAGGGAAAGGAAGCACTCGAGGCGTTCTTCGTTTCCGGCAAGGTTTATCTGTCAAATGCATGCGATCATCCTCATGTTTTCAGATTCCTGAATGTGGACGATCCCATGGATACGATAGGAGATGACGTAGCCGAAGGCAGGAGCATATTTGAATTCCAGTTTGACGAGGATGTTTTCAAGCTCCTTTCCAAGGAATATGATGTATCCCCGAAGCTTCTCGGAGAAGCGGTAAGGGATACGGTCATTTACACTCACGGTCTCGCACTTATGATGATCTTCGACAATTACAGGATGCCCAAGTCCAAGGCCATAAAGATGATGTACAACATGGGCGTGACGCTTCTCGGAAATCTGGGGATCAAGGCAGATAAGAAGTTCTGCTGAATGCGTGAGACAGCGGGACGGCTTACTGAGTTTTACAGATAATGAAACAGCAGAACCGTCCCCCTGTTTCGATTTATAAAATAAACAGCATATAACAGTTGACAACAGTTATAAACTGTTATACACTGTTTACTGTAAAGGAGGTTAGTGATGAAGATAATCATTAACAACACTTCAATGGTCCCTGTTTACGAGCAGCTCATGGATCAGATCAAACAGGAGATCATAGGCGGAGGACTTAAGGAAGGGGACGCCCTCCCTTCGGTACGAAACCTGGCAGGCGAACTTAGGATCAGTGCACTGACCGTTAAGAAAGCCTATGACAAACTTGAAGAGGACGGCTTCACCGTGACCGTACATGGCAAGGGAAGCTACGTTGCGGCAACGGATATACCGCTCGCACTTGAAGCAAGACGCAAGGCGGTGGAAGAGGAATTCTCCTCAGCTGTATCCAAAGCACGCTCCGCAGGACTTAAGGATGATGAGATCAGAGATATCTTAGAGATCCTTCTTGAGGATGAGTAAGAAACCTGCACATTAAGAAAGGCATAAAAATGGTCAGATTAAATAATCTACAAAAAGAATATAAAGGCTTTAAACTCGACATCACAATGGACATTCCGGAGGGAAGGGTAACGGGTCTCATAGGCAGGAACGGCGCCGGAAAGACCACGACACTCAAAGCTATCCTCGGCCTGATCGAGCCCACTTCGGGGGAGATAGAAGTCCTCGGAAAAAAGCCCAGGGAATTTACGGCAGAAGACAAAAAGCAGATCGGAACCGCGCTTTCTTCATCGGGCTTCAACATGGTCTTTACCGTTAAGGATGTCATCGCTATCCTCAAGGGGTTTTATAAAGATTTCGATGAAGATGATTTCACGAAAAAATGCAGGCAGCAGGAGCTTCCATTTGACAAGCCGATCAAGGATTTTTCGACCGGCATGAGAGCAAAGCTCAGGGTTCTTGTCGCGATGAGCCACTCGGCGAAGCTTTTGATACTTGACGAGCCCACGGCCGGACTTGATGTCATAGCACGAAACGACGTTCTTAACATCATAAGAGGTTATCTAGAGGAGGATTCCTCCAGATCCGTCATCATAAGCTCGCATATCTCCACCGATCTTGAAGGCTTATGCGACGATATCTATATGATCAACGGCGGAAAGATAATCCTTCACGAAGATACCGATACCCTTCTCGGAAAATACGGCCTGATCAAGGTCAGTAAGGAAGAATACGAAGCTCTGGACAAGAAGTACATTATCGGCACCAAGGAGGAAAGCTTCAGCGTTACCTGTCTGACATCGGAAAAACAGTTCTACGCCGAAAACTATCCCAGGGCAGTTATTGAGAACGCACATATTGACGACATAATAGTCTTCATTCTCGGAGGTGAAAAATAATGAAAGGTTTACTGATAAAAGATTTCAAGATACTGATGAATCAGAAAAGATTCATGCTGATGTTCATCTTTGTTGCGATCATTCTCAGTTTTTCCATGGATACATCATTTATGGTCAGCTATATTTCGATGATAGGAACGATCCTTACGCTTTCCACCATCTCGTTCGATTACCAGGATGAAGGTTATTCATTCCTGATGACTCTTCCCATAAAGCGCGGTGATTATGCGGTAGGAAAGTATGTATTTACC
>JAILOC010000067.1 GCA_024691045.1 Lachnospiraceae bacterium
TACAGACATAAGAAAACAGCTTCGGTGCATGTACATAAGAGATCCCCGGAAGGAAGGAAAACAGGCGGACAAGAAAATAATACATGGGGGAATGAACATCATTTGATGTGATCTTCACAATATCGGAAAATGAATGTGAGATCATCGAAACGGTATAACTCTCATCATAATCACAGAAAAGAATAATTATTCATATAATCATTGAAATAGAAAACGGTATTTCGTATATTTTAATCATGTACTTAGTTTTTTAGTTAATAACCAGGATCTTCATTTAACCAAAAAGGAGAAGAAATGGCAGAAACTTATTGCGGAAAAAGCTGTTTGAACTGTTCCGAAAAAGAAGAACTTAACTGCCCCGGATGCATGAACGGGCCCGGCATGCCAATAAAGGGTGACTGTCCCATTTCGTCCTGTTGCAGAGAAAAAGGACACAGCGACTGTTCAACATGCGGATTAAAGGGAGAATGCAACAAGTATAAATCACGCGGTATGCAGGCAGAGTTCAGAAAAGATAAGCTTGCAGCAGTGGCCGAGGAAAAGGAATATATCGTTGAATACGCACCTGTTCTGGGAAAATGGTATCCCGTCATATTCCTGTTAATGATAATTGCCAATTTTGCTTTTCTGTTCACAAGCAATGCCGTTTATGAAAAAGCTCCGAATTTTTACATCACATGTTCCTGGGTTACCGGTATTTTTACCGTTTTGTACGCAGCTGTTTTATTCGGGATATCCAAGATCCATGAAGGTTACATGATCGCAGGTATCTGTGCGATCCTCAACTCCTTATACCACTTTGCGGAAGTATTCGCTTTCAGGGGAGAAACTCCGACATGGTTTCTGTTATTCGATCTTGTTGTCTATATCGCAATGATCGTTGAAGGATACAATTTCTTCTCCGCATCTTCCGATACTCTTGAAGGCGTCGATGATTTTCTTTCCGCAAAATGGGCAGAGCTGTGGAAATGGTACAAATGGTGTATGATCGGTATGATCGCATCAGTATTTATCGTGTTGTTCATTCCGCTTATCGGAGCTCTGATACTCATAGCTTCGCTGATAGGTACGATCGTTACGGATATAATAAAGTTTGTATATACCTATAAAACCGGCAAGGCTTTCAGAAAATATACGAAATCCATAAAAGACAGAACTGAATAATTTATTTTTTCATAAAGAAAAGCTTCGGATCACTCCGAAGCTTTTCTGATATTTATTTCAATTAGTTGTTGATGAACTTGTCAGCTTCGTTGTTCCAGCTGTAAAGCTTTCTGACTTCCTCACCGACCTTCTCTGACTGATGCTCAGCAGCAAGCTTTCTCATAGCCTGGAAGTGTACCTGACGTCCTGCAGGGCTCATCTCCTGAAGGAATTCGGATGCGAAGGTTCCGTCCTGGATATCTGCAAGGATCTTCTTCATTGCCTTCTTGGTATCCTCGGTAACGATCTTGGGTCCGGTAATGTAATCGCCGTACTCAGCGGTATTGGAGATGGAATATCTCATTCCTGCGAAGCCTGACTGATAGATGAGGTCAACGATGAGCTTCATCTCGTGGATACACTCAAAGTATGCGTTTCTGGGATCATATCCTGCCTCAACAAGAGTCTCAAAGCCTGCCTGCATAAGTGCGCAAACGCCGCCGCAAAGAACAGCCTGCTCACCGAAGAGGTCAGTCTCGGTCTCGGTTCTGAAGGTGGTCTCAAGAAGTCCTGCACGAGCTCCGCCGATTCCGAGTCCGTAAGCCTTAGCCATATCCCATGCCTTGCCGGTAGCATCCTGATATACAGCGATGAGACAGGGAGTTCCCTTTCCTGCCTGGTACTCACTTCTTACGGTGTGTCCGGGAGCCTTGGGAGCGATCATGGTAACATCGACATCAGCAGGGGGCTTGATGCATCCGAAGTGAATGTTGAAGCCGTGTGCGAACATGAGCATATTTCCGGGAGCAAGGTTGGGAGCAATGTCCTTCTTGTACATATCAGCCTGAAGCTCGTCATTGATGAGTATCATGATAATATCAGCCTTCTTGGCAGCTTCAGCTGCGGTAAAGACTTCAAAACCCTGCTCTACTGCTCTGTTCCAGCTCTTGGAACCTTCATAAAGACCGATAATGACCTTGCATCCGGACTCCTTAAGGTTAAGAGCGTGAGCATGACCCTGGCTGCCATATCCGATAATGGCAATGGTCTTGCCCTCGAGAAGGGAAAGGTTACAATCTTCCTGGTAAAAAATCTTGTTAGCCATAAAATAATACCTCCATTGATTAATTGGCTTATCTTAAACTGCGTTAGGGCAGATAAGTGACATTCTCGGAACCTCTTGAAAGTCCCGCGATTCCCGTACGAGCTACCTCGAGGATCTCATGTCCGTCGAGAAGGTTGATAAACGCATCTACCTTGGAAGTGGTTCCCGTGATCTCAATGATAACGGAATCGGGTCCCACATCAATGATGCTTCCTCTGAATATTCCGGCAAGAGAAACCATATTCTCTCTTTCCGAAGGAGCGGTGCGAACTTTCACAAGACAAAGCTCTCTGTGAACGGATGAATCACCGGGAAGTTCCTTTATATCCCTTACATCCTCAAGCTTTGCAACCTGCTTTTCGATCTGCTCGATTATCTCTTCATCTCCGCAGGTTACGATCGTGATCCTGGAATACTTGGGATCCGCGGTAACTCCGGCGGTGATGCTCTCAATATTATATCCTCTTCTGGAAAAAAGACCGGAGATCCTGCTCAGAACTCCCGAATTGTTGTCAGCAAGAAGCTGAAGAACTACTTTCTGC
>JAILOC010000081.1 GCA_024691045.1 Lachnospiraceae bacterium
GGAGCGGTACTCGGAAGGTGTCATTCCGACATTTTTCTTGAAGATGTAACTGAAATAGTGGGAGTCGTTGTATCCGGATTCCCTCGCTATCTGTGAGCTCTTTACTGCTGTTGTGCGCAGCATTTCCTTGGCTTTGTTAAGTCTGAGATAAATAAGATATTCCGTAAAGGTCTGACCGCCTGTCTGTGAAAAGACGGTAGAAAACCTGCTGTTGCTCATGCCGACCGCCTTCGCAACATCCTGAAGCATAAGGTTCGGATCCGTGAAATGCTGTGACATGTAGAGCTTTGCTTCGCTTATCATCGCGGGAGTATTCGCATCGCCCGATACATCTCCCATCTCCCTTGTTCCGAGGATCACGGATTTTTCCTCAGCACGGTCTACAAGTATATGTCTTATATGACGCGCAGCCTTGAAGCTTTTTAGAATATCTTCGGGAGCACCGACTATCTCTCCTATTCCCACACGTATACCCTTGCATCCCGTACGCTCAGCTTCCTGAACAAGGGACGAAGCAAATGCATATGCCCTCTCCTCCGCATCCTCCGCGGTATCACCGAGAACAAGAAGTGCGGAACCGGTTCTTGTCGGAGTAGAATGCATCACACCGCCGCTGCTTTCGGAAAGAGTATAGGCAACGGCCTGTCCTTCGCTTGCGGGATCAAATGCCGCATCTACAACTGCATAGTAAGGTGCGATCACGTTGCAACCCATTGACTCGAGATGCTTAAGAACATTTACCGCATCCTCTGCCGCCGCATCCTCGGAGTAAAGCGATGCAATGAGCTTTTCCCTTACGAGGTGCTCGTCATTTCCGAGACGGTTCCGAAGGCTTGCCGCATGCTCGATCGCTTTTCTTTCATCCTCAAGCTGCCTGCTGACTTTATCAAGTGCCTCTCTTAAATTCTCGGAGTTGATCGGTTTGACGAGATATTCGCGGACGCCGAGCTGAAGGCACTGACGCGCATATTCGAACTCATCATAGCCGCTTAAAACAATTATGCCGATCCAGGGCATCTGCGCACGAAGGGTACGGCAGAGCTCTATACCGTCCATGAACGGCATCCTGATATCGGTTATCACAATATCGGGATTGGTATCGCGGATGATCGGAAGGGCCATCTCACCGTCGGGTGCTTCACCTACAAGTGTGTAGGGCGTATCATCCCAGGGAAAAGACTCCCTTATACCCTCTCTGACAACGATCTCATCATCAGCCAGAAATACTTTCATCTTCGAATATCTCCTCCCTGCTCTTGCACGGTACCGCAAAGGAAACCTCCGTGCCTTCGGTATTACTTTCGATCTTAAGTCCGTCTTCAAGGTTATAGTACAGACGGATACGCCGATTCACATTTACAAGTCCGAAGCCTCCGCCGCCTTCGCTAACGGTAGGACGTCCCTGCTTCATTCTTTCGTTCAGATCACGCAGCTGCTCTGCGGTCATTCCGAGTCCCGTGTCACGAACGCTGAATTTCAGATAGCCGTCTTCAAGCTTACCCGTAACCTTTATCGTACCGCCGCCGCGCTTTATCTTTATTCCGTGATAGAGAGCATTTTCGACAAGGGGCTGCAGCATGAGCTTGAGGATGTAATAATCCCCGATCTCATCCGGAATGTCAATCTCATAATGCATGATGTCACGGTATCTTGTCTGCTGGATCTTAAGATATCCTTCGATGTGCTTCTTCTCCTGGCTGATCGGTATCCAGTCCGCACCGGATGAAAGGGAAATCCTGAAGAAATCACTGAGCGCACTCGTAAGATGGATGACCTCATCCTTCTCACCCGCTTCCGTTTTCCATACGATCGCATCGAGCGTGTTGTAAAGGAAGTGCGGATTGATCTGCGCCTGAAGCGTTCTGAGTTCTGCCTTACGAAGGTTCTTCGCATCGAGGTTACTCTTATCCATCATGGACTTGAGCTTATCCGCCATCATATTTACCCGGCCCGTCAGATTCCTGAGCTCCGTTACATCGGTATCCGCGATCCTTGCATCGAATGCTCCCTCTGCGATCTGAGCCGCAGCTTCCTCGAGTCTTTCGATGGGCTGTCTTACAGAGCTTTCCGTCGCCTTAACGGTTCTCTTACGGATATACAGAGCCATGATGACGATGATCGTCTCCAGAACCGCTGTGATGATGACACCGATCATAAGGCTTTCACTCATCTTCGCAGTGGAGGTAATCTCCTGTGCGACATAGTCGTTCAGCATCGAGTCGACGAGTGCGGAAACCTTACGTATCTCTTCCAGAACCTTTTCGTTCTCAACGACCGGAACTTCATTACGGATATTGTCACGAAGCTTATCGACATAATTCTGCAGTGTCGTCATCGTACGCGATGCGACTATAAGTGAGAGCCTGTTCTCCGCTCCCGTACGCTCCGTGATCGTATCTATCGTTTCGTTGACTTCGCCGATCTTTAAATAGATCTCGCTCCTGGTGATATCCTCTCGTCCGCTTACGATATCCCATGCGCATCCGGGAATATCCTCCGTAACGACCGTCTTAAGGCTGTTGATCGTTTCCATTCGTACGATCGAGCTATGGTACTTTGCGGCATATACGAGCATAAATACGATGCTCAGGATAATGGGAAGCACGAGAATGAACACGAGCTTGTAACTCATGTTGTCTATACGTCCGAGAATGCTATTTTCTCTCTTTATCTTATTCACGTAATGTCCTTAATAACCTCTCGGTCCAATTGAATCAACATCCATCTCGTCACTGAAGACCTGCTCGACCGGATGTATCACGGCTTCTACCTGCTCACCATTTTTAAGTCTGAGTGCGGTCTCCATCAGTTCGTCTCCGAGATTGGGTGTGCACTCGACAACGCAGTTGATCCTGCCCTCTTTGAGAACATCTATCGCTTCCTGTCCCGCATCGATGGAAATGATTATTATATCCTGTCCGGGTACGAGGTCCGAGCTTTCTATCTCAGGAAGCGCTCCGAGAGTCATCTCATCGTTGTGACTGTAGACCACATCGATCTCATCTCCGTATGTATCGAGAAGATATCTCATGCACTCGGCACCGCGGCTCTTAAGGAAGTCCCCGTCGATGCTCTCAAGGATATGCATGCGCTCATCACCTGCGATGGTATCGGCAAAGCCTGCCTGGCGCTGTCTCATGGGAGTCGAGTTTTCGGTTCCCGTTATCTCAACTATGTTGACGCTTTCGAGTCCGAGCTCGTCAGCCTTTCTGATAAGGTACTCGGCAGCCATCACTCCCTCGTTGTAAAAGTCCGCACCGATGAGGCATGTGGTAAGTCCGTCAATCTCGGTATTGATATCCCTGTCCACGAGAATAACCGGAATCCCCGCTTCCTTAGCTTCCATCAGGACATTGTCCCAGCCGTCCTCAACGATCGGTGAAAAAGCTATTACATCAACCTTGTATGCGATGAATCTTCTGATCGCATCGATCTGGTTTTCCTGGCTCTGGTTTGCGTTTTCAAACATAAGGCTCACGCCGTGCTCTTCGGCGGAGCTTTCAATGTCACGGGTATTTCCGATACGCCACGCGCTCTCGGATCCTATCTGGCTGAAGCCAAGAAGGAGCTCGGGCTCCGCATTCTCCTCCGCAGCCGCACCGCACCCTGCGATCAGCATGAGCGCCATCAGTATTCCAAACACCCTGTAAGATTTTTTCATAAGCATGGGAATGCCTCCGTTTGAAAACATATAAACATTTTATCACAAAGGAAGACTTATCCCGCAACCCATTTGTAAAAAGAAAGACACCTTTTAAGGAGGGGGGATCCGTAAAAAGGTGTCTACGAGGGAATGAGGTCTGCCGGACTTTGCAAGCCGGCGGATCAAATATCATATAAAATTATTCATCAATATGCGTCCCGAGTTTCGATACCGCACGGCATAGAGCGGTTCAATTCAGCTTAGAACGGCTTGGTATCGGGATCGCCCGAAAGCCCTACGCATCCGGTAAGATCTGCGATAAGCTGTACATCTTCATCGGACAGTTCGAAATCAAATACCCTGAGATTTTCTTCGATCCTTGAAGGTGTTACGGACTTGGGCAGAGGAAGGTATCCGCGCTGCAGACTCCAGCGTATGCAAACCTGCGCAATTCTCTTTCCGTACTTAGCGGCAAGCTCCTTCATCTCGGGAACATCGAAGATCTTGCCCGTTCCGAGAGGGCTGTATGCTTCGAGGATCATTCCCTTTTCCCTGCTGTAATCAACGACCTCATCCTGGGTCTCGCCGGGGCAGAGTCTGATCTGATTTACCATGGGCTTGACTTCAGCGGTCTTAAGAAGAGCATCGATGTGGTGAGGTCTGAAATTGCTTATTCCGATCGCACGGACCTTGCCTGCCTTGTAGAGCTCTTCCATTGCTTTCCAGGTCTCGGCATTAGCATCCTGCCATCTTTCCCTGAAAGCTAAAGGATTGGGCCAGTGGATCAGAAGAAGATCACAGTAATCAGTGTTCATCTTCTTAAGTGACTCATCAAAGGAACTCATTACGAGATCGTAGCTGTGATTGTTGTTCCAGATCTTGGTAGTGATGAAGAGATCCTCTCTCTTTGCTCCGCTCTCTGCGATTCCCTTACCTACACAGTCTTCGTTTCCGTAAGCCTGTGCGGTATCGATATGTGTATATCCCGCTGCGATCGCACTCTTTACGGCATTTACACCGACATCTCCGTCGGGGGTCTGCCACATTCCAAATCCTATGCAGGGGATCTCAACTCCGTTAGAAAGTTTATATGTGCTGTTAATTTCCATAGTGCGTACTCCTTTCTTCAACATGTAACTAAAGTTTATATCAGGAAGATGCGCCGTTCATCCAATTAATTGTTATAAACCTCTCAATTTTTGAAGAAGTTCACCGGAGTAAATTCACCGAGGTTATCAACAGCATACAAATCTCCTGTTTAATTCAAAAATTGATCTTCAGCGTATACGCATCCACAAAGTAGCACGCTACCACTCCAACAAAGTAACTGATCAGATCAGTCACGGAAAAACCTGTTCCGATAATGATCCTGAGC
>JAILOC010000090.1 GCA_024691045.1 Lachnospiraceae bacterium
AGTTCACGCATGTTAGCGTTACCCTCTGTGAACAGATAGACCCATTTCTTACTCATGTTCTTCTTTTCCTTTCTTTCTTCTACTACTGCGTCACTTACTTAAATTAGATGATGAAAACCGCATAAATACTGGATTTCGAGGCATTCATCAATTAATATAACTTTGACAACCATAGTATTATAGCAAATTATTTTTGCACTTTCACTATATTTTTTTCGAAATTTTGTTTTAATTTTACGAAAGCGTTTTCCAGATCGTTAAAAAAATAACCTGCCGCCGGAGCGACAGGCCTTATGCCATATTACCTTCTGAACATTTCATCCAGCTTTTTTGAAACCATTCCCCTGCCGTCGACAGTGACCAGTTTGCCGTTCATCTCCATATAACGTACCAGTCTGCTCCAGCCTTTGAACAGATTATCCTCCAGGGATATCTTCTTTCCGTCTCCGTAGACTATCACTGCCTTATTGTAATGCTCATGAAGCTTTCCGCTCGTGACCAGGCCCGTGATGACGGTGCATTCGTTTACGTCATCTACACTGAAGGATTCGTTGATCATGAAATACTTTCTGACAACGATCCCGCGTCCCGATACAACGATTTCTTTTCCGCAGTTATACAGAAAGATGTATACAGAGAAAATCAGAACGATAAAAAGAACAAGTATCACACTCCCGGATAAATGCGACAGCCCTGTCTCATCCAGCAGGCGGAAGAATCCATAGAACATGATGTAGAATATTATCGGGGTGGCGATGAGGAGCAGATGCGGGATCAATCTGTGAGGATAGATCGATACTTTAAATGCCGAATCCCTGATCTCATCTTCCATAAAATCATCGAAGCTGTATCCGGTCTTTTTTTCATTTCCGTCAAAATCAGACATAACTCCTATCCTCTCGCGGAAAGATCAAACCATACCTGCTCGGGTATCTCCATGTCTCCGCAGCCGATCCCGAGATCGATGCCCGGCTTATTAGCACCGTGGAAATCACTTCCGCCGGAGATCTTAAGACCGCATTCATCCGCAAGTCTTCTGATGTATTCCTCATCCTCCGAAGAATGTGTGCTGTACATCGCCTCGATACCCGCAAGTCCATACTCCTTCATTTCGGCAATGAGCGTGCGAAGCTTTTCGTCACCGAATTTATAGATAAGGGGATGTGCCAGGACGGGAATGCCCCCTGCCATCAGAGTCATCTCCACAGCCTGCACGGGAGTTATCTTCTCTCTCGGTACATAACAGGGCGAATCGGGACCGAGATATCTTTCGAAAGCTTCATGCGTTGAACGCACATATCCGTATTCATAGAGATATTTTGCAAAATGTGCCCTTGTAAGAACACTTTCGGGAAACGATCTTATCAGTGCTTCGTAGCTGATACCGATGCCGATCTCCTTGAGTTTCTCAGCCATCTTACGGTTTCTGCCTTCACGTGATTCAAGGAAGTGATCGAGCTTACCCACGAATTCCCTGTTGGTATGATCGATATTAAGACCTACCACATGAACATCACGTCCGTTCCAATCGGTGGAAAATTCTATTCCGGGAATGACAACGGGAGCTTTATAAGGCGCATTCGGATCAGAGCTTATCTCCTCCGCTCGCTTTTTTGCTTCGTCGATACCGTCAATGGTGTCGTGATCCGTCAGCGCGATATAGGTGATCCCCTTACGCGCCGCGATATCTACAAGCTCGGCCGGAGTAAAGCTTCCGTCGGATTTATTCGAATGTGTATGGAGATCTATCAATCCTCGTCGTCTTCCTTGTCAGCGGTAAATACGGTTCTCTTTCTTACATTCTCATCATTTGCAAGATACTCGTCATATGTGGTGATCTTATCGATGATACCTCCGTCCGGAAGGATCTCGATGATCCTGTTTGCAGTGGTATCGGTAAGCTGGTGATCCCTGCAGGAGAAAAGAATGACTCCCGAAAACTTGGTCATACCGGTATTGAGCGCGGTTATCGATTCCATATCGAGGTGGTTTGTGGGCTCATCGAAGATAAGGCAGTTAGCTGCGCTTATCATCATTTTGGAAAGAAGGCATCTTACCTTCTCACCTCCGGATAAAACCTTTACCTTCTTCACACCGTCTTCACCTGGGAAGAGCATTCTTCCGAGGAAGCCTCTGACATAGGTGGCATCCTTTATTGCGGAATAACCGGTAAGCCACTCGGTGATGTTAAGATCATTATCGAATTCCCTCGTGTAATCCCTGGGGAAATATGCCTGTGAGGTTGTAACACCCCACTTGAATGAACCGCTGTCGGGCTCAAGGTCACCCATGAGGATCCTGAAGAGTGCGGTCTTGGCCTTCTCGCATCCGCCGACAAATGCGATCTTGTCATCATGTCCCATGATGAAGGATACATTGTCGAGAAGCTTTTCTCCGTTCTCTGAGTAGCAGATATTCTCGACGCTGAGGACTTCGTTGCCGATCTCTCTTTCGGGCCTGAAATCAATATAAGGATATTTTCTTGAAGAGGGCTTGATCGTATCAAGCTCGATCTTTTCAAGTGCTCTTTTTCTGGAAGTAGCCTGCTTGGACTTGGAAGCGTTTGCGGAGAATCTGGAAATGAATTCCTGGAGTTCCTTGATCTTCTCTTCCTTCTTTTTATTGGCTTCCTTCATTTGACGGATCATCAGCTGTGATGACTCATACCAGAAATCATAGTTTCCGGCATAAAGCTGGATCTTGCCATAGTCGATATCCGCGATCTGGGTACATACCTTATTGAGGAAATATCTGTCGTGGGATACGACTATGACGGTATTGTTGAAATCAATAAGGAATTCCTCAAGCCAGCCGATAGCTTCGAGATCGAGGTGGTTGGTAGGCTCGTCGAGAAGAAGGATATCCGGGTTTCCGAAAAGCGCCTTTGCAAGGAGAACCTTGACCTTCTTGGAACCGTCGAGGTCAGACATCTGCGCATAGTGATCCTCGGTGCCGATGCCGAGACCGTTGAGCAGCATTGCCGCATTGGACTCTGCTTCGTATCCGTCCATCTCCGCAAATTCTGATTCAAGCTCTCCGGCTCTTATTCCGTCTTCATCGGTGAAGTCTTCCTTCATATAGATGGCATCCTTCTCCTTCATTATGTCATATAGACGCTTGTTTCCCATGATGACGGTATCCATTACGGAATACTCATCATATTTGAAGTGATCCTGTTCGAGGACGGAAAGACGCTGTCCGGGTGTGATGACTATCTCACCCTTGGAAGTGTCAAGCTCTCCGGAAAGGATCTT
>JAILOC010000091.1 GCA_024691045.1 Lachnospiraceae bacterium
AATCTATCAATCAAAAAGTTAGGAAAGAATCTGCATGGCACGTAAAGAAAGCATTACCATCGACCACATACTCAGTACCGCATTTGAAATGACTAGAGCAGAGGGAGCTGATTCCATCACTGCGCGTCACGTTGCTGAAAAGGCAGGATGCTCCACACAGCCTATCTTCAGGGTTTACAAGAATATGTCAGAGCTTCAGTCCGCAGTATATGAGAAGGCTGTAGCTTTCTTCAGGGATTATTATGCAGCATTCGACCGCATCGGTAAGATTCCCTTTACCAATCTGGGAATGGCTTATATTGCTTTCGCACGGAAAGAAAAAAATCTTTTCAGACTTCTGTTCGTTGATGTTATTCCCGGAAGGATCTCCATGTATGAGCTTCTTAACGGCTCCGAAGGTAATGTCGTTGCGGAGATCAATATGGCTAAAGAGACCGGATGTCAGGATCCCGGCGGAATGTTCATGAAGATGTGGATCTTCATTCACGGTGCGGCATGCATGACTCTTTCCGGAGATTACGATCTTACCGATGAAGAGACAATGTCACTTCTCGAGAAGGCATACAATTCATTCTTAGCATAAATGGATGTGAAACAGGGAGACGGCTTGTGTTGTCTTTAAAACCACAGGTTCACCCTCCCAAAAACACGGAGTAATATATGGATCTTAGAGGTGATGTGCTCATGAGGATAAGGGATATGATCCCCCGCATGAGTAAGAGCCAGAAGAAAATCGCATTTTACATACAGAACGAATATGAGACCGCTGTCTTTATGACAGCGGCCGAATTAGGTAAAGAGACCGGTGTAAGTGAATCAACCATAGTAAGATTCGCATCGGCTCTCGGCTACGAAGGCTATCCGGAGTTTCAGAAGAGCCTTGTCGAATGTGTTAAGAACAAGCTTTCATCGGTTCAGAAGATAGATGAAAAATACGGAAGAAGCTCACAGTCAGAGATACTCACTTCCGTTCTGAATGCGGACATGGAGAAGATCCGCGATACCATCAAGAATCTCAATCCCAGTGCATTCGATCTTACCGTTGATATACTTCTCCGTGCGAGAAATGTTTATATCATGGGACTCAGATCCAATGAGCCTCTCGCTGCATTCCTGCATTTTTATCTGAACATGGTCCGTCCGGGTTGCGTGCTTGTCAATTCCACATCCGTGACCGAAACATTCGAACAGATGATAAGGATCAACGAAGAAGACGCTTTTGTCGGAATAAGCTTTCCCAGGTATTCCATGAGAACGCTCAAGGCCATGGAATTTGCCAATGACAGGAGAGCATCGGTCATTGCGATCACCGATTCCGCACACTCGCCCATGACTCTGTATTCGACATGCAATCTCTATGCAAGATCCGATATGGTCTCGATCGTCGATTCGCTCGTCGCACCGCTTTCCGTCATCAACGCGATAGTTGTTGCGCTCTGCATCAAGGCTCCCGAGCAGATCAGGAAGAATCTCAAGATGCTCGAGTCCGTATGGAATGATTATCAGGTATATTTAAACGATGAGATCGACTTCATAGACGATGATCCCATACTGAACTATTCACTCAGAAGGCAGGCTTCTGACGAAAAGAAAGATGAATAAGATAATTGTAATCGGCGGCGGTCCTGCAGGAATGTTGGCCGCCGTTTCGGCATCAAAAGATAATACGAAGGTAATCCTGCTCGAAAAAAATGACCGCCTCGGAAAGAAGCTTTTCATCACGGGCAAGGGCAGATGCAACATCACGAATTCAGCGGATAAGGATGTGATAATGAGAAATATCATCTCCAATCCGAAGTTTATGTTCAGTGCGCTCGATGTGTTTGATAATAACGATATCTGCAGACTTCTCGAAGAATACGGCTGCAGGGTGAAGGAAGAAAGGGGTGGAAGGATATTCCCCGTATCCGATCATTCCTCGGATGTCATCAGGGCACTAACGAAGATGCTGGATGCAAAAAAGGTCGATGTAAGACTTAATGCGCAGGTAACCGGCGTTAACAAAAAGGGAGACATATTTGAGATCACACTGAAGGATAAAAAGTCCCTTGAATGTGATGCTCTCATAATCGCAACCGGCGGAGTATCGTATCCGGCAACCGGTTCTACCGGAGAAGGATACGGATTTGCGGAAGGCTTCGGTCACAGCATCAAAGAGTGCGTGCCTTCACTTGTTCCGCTTGAGACTTCACAGCTCTGGTGCAGGGATCTTCAGGGGCTTTCACTTAAGAATACAGGTCTTAAGATGTACAGCGGAGGCAAGCTCATTTACGAGGATTTCGGAGAGATGCTGTTTACGCACTTCGGAATAAGCGGCCCCATGGTCCTGTCCGCAAGCAGCTATTACCATAAAAGAAAAGCACCGGACTGCACGGTTTTTCTTGACCTTAAGCCCGCACTTTCAGAAAATGAACTTGATGACAGACTTCTTCGTGAGATATCCGAAAACCATGAAAAGCATTTCATCAATATGCTGCCGTCTCTTCTTCCCGCCAAGATGGTTCCCGTGATAGCCGGACTTTCGGGAATCGATGAGCATAAGAAGTGCGGTGACATCAAAAAAGAAGAACGTAAAGAACTTGTCAGATTGCTCAAAAATCTGCAGATAGACATAAAAAGTACGAGAGGCTTTGACGAAGCCATAATCACGAAGGGCGGGATAAGCGTCAAAGAGGTTTCGCCCGGTACCATGATGAGCAAGATCGTACCCGGAATGTTCATCGCAGGGGAGATTCTTGACCTTGACGCACTGACAGGCGGCTTCAATCTTCAGATCGCATGGTCGACCGGTTACCTTGCGGGAAGCAGCTGCAGTAAATATCTTGATGAGATAAAAGGAGAGATATAATGAACGTTGCAATAGACGGACCTGCCGGAGCGGGAAAGAGTACCATAGCTAAGCTTTGTGCGAAGAAAATGGATCTTATATATGTCGATACCGGTGCGATGTACAGGGCTGTTGCTCTGTACCTTCTCGAGAGCGGGATCGATGTTGGCGACCGCAACCTTGTTGCGGATAAGTGCAAAGGCGCATGCGTCGATATTAAATATGAGGACGGTGTGCAGAACGTATATCTGAACGGTAATAACGTGACCGGAAGACTGCGCGAAGAGGCTGTCGGAAATACTGCATCCGTGACCAGCGCCGTTCCGGAGGTCCGCGCACAGATATTCTCGCTTCAGAGAGGCCTGGCAGAACGCGGCGGGGTCATCATGGACGGCCGTGATATCGGAACCGTTGTAATGCCGGATGCGGATGTTAAGATCTATCTTACCGCAAGCTCCGAGGTCAGGGCAAAAAGACGCGTGCTTGAACTGGAAGCCAAGGGAGAGCATCCCGTTTTTGAAGAGATCAAAAAAGATATTGAGGACCGTGACATGCGCGATATGACACGTGAGATCTCACCTCTTAAGCAGGCAGACGATGCGGTTCTTGTCGATACTTCAGATATGACCATCGAAGAGGTGGCGGATAAAATCTGTTCTTTGTGCAAATAAATATACAGATGACATGCCATTAGCGGAAATTATAAACATGGTATGTCATCAGGTGAATCTGTATGGCAGAAATAAGACTTGCTGATCCGTCCGGCTTTTGCTTCGGTGTGAAGCGTGCAGTCGATGGTGTGTACGAAAAACTTAGCAGCGGAAGACCTATATATACCTACGGTCCCATCGTTCATAACGAGACCGTTGTTTCCGATCTCGAAAATAAGGGCGTCAGGGTTATCGAAGATAAGGAGAGCCTTATCGGAACCGAATTTGAGAAGGATGCCTGCATTATAATCAGGGCCCACGGTATCGGAAGGGATATTTATGCGATCCTGGAGGAAAAGGGCTGCGAAGTGGATGATTTTACCTGTCCCTTCGTCAAGAGGATACACGATATCGTCCTTGAGGAGAGCGGGAAAGGAAGGAATATCGTCATCGTCGGAAACCCCGCCCACCCCGAGATAATCGGCATATGCGGCTGGTGTGACGGTCCCTTTACGGTAGTCAGAGATGCTAAAGAGGCTGAAAGCCTTGATATAACGGGCGAGATCACTATCGTGGCACAGACCACCTTCCAGCATAAGAAATTTACACAAATTGTTGAAATAATAAATAAAAAAGGTTATAATGCTAACGTTGTGAACACTATATGTTCGGCAACGAAGGACAGGCAGGATGCAGCCGAAGTCCTTTCAAGATCGGCAGATGCCATGATCGTCATAGGGGGGAGCGCAAGTTCAAACACGCGCAGGCTTTATGAGATTGCTTCGGCAAATTGTCCGAATACGGTCTGTATACAGAAACCGGAAGACCTTAAAGAATACAAACTACCTGAATCTGTTAAGCTGATCGGCATCACCGCGGGGGCTTCCACTCCGCAAAATATTATTGAGGAGGTTCAAAAATATGTCAGAGGAAATGACTTTTGAACAATTACTGGAAGAGCAGGAATCTAAAAAGATCATATTACATACAGGAGAGGTAGTCGAAGGCACCGTATTTGATGTTAAGCCCGAAGAGATCATTCTTGATCTCGGATGCAAGTCTGACGGTATTCTTAGTAAGTATGAGTACACCAACGATAACAGTGTAGATCTTACCCAGGCAGTAAAGCCCGGCGATAAGCTCGAGGTTAAGGTTCTCAAGGTTGATGACCGCGAGGGTCAGGTTATCGTTTCTTATAAGAGAGTTCAGCAGGAAAAGGCTAACCAGCGTATTGAGGAAGCTTTCAATAATCAGGAAGTACTTACCGCTAAGGTTACCGCGATCCTTAAGGGCGGAATTACCGTTGAGGTTGACGGAACCAGGATCTTCATTCCTGCAAGCCTTGTTTCCGACAGCTACGAGAAGGATCTTTCCAAGTATCTCGGACAGGACATTGATTTCGTCGTTGTTGAGTACAATCCTCACAAGAGAAGATGCATCGGTGACCGTAAACAGCTTCTTGCAGCCAAGAAGGAAGAAATGCAGAAGGCACTCCTTGACAAGATCAAGGTTGGCGACATCGTAGACGGCGTTGTCAAGAACGTTACCGATTTCGGTGCATTTGTTGATCTCGGCGGAGCTGACGGCCTTCTTCACATCTCAGAGATGAGCTGGGGAAGAGTTGAGAATCCCAAGAAGAACTTCCACATCGGAGATAATCTCAAGGTTCTCGTTAAGGATATCAACGGCACCAAGATCGCTCTTTCACTCAAGTTTGATGATGAGAATCCCTGGAAGGATGCCAATGACAAGTTCGCCATCGGACGTGTTGTAACCGGTAAGGTTGCCCGTATGACCGATTTCGGCGCATTCGTTGAGATCGAGAACGGAGTTGATGCACTTCTTCACGTATCACAGATCTCCAAGGACCGCGTTGAGAAGCCTTCTGACGTTCTTAAGGTAGGTGATGAAGTTACCGCCAAGATCGTTGATTTCAACGAGGCAGATCACAAGATCTCCCTTTCCGTTAAGGCTCTTACCGCTCCCGATTCCGTTGAGAACGAGGACGAAGTTCCCGTTGACATCGAGGCTGTAGCTAACGAAGAGCAGTAATTTAAAACACTGGTTTAACTAAAATGCTTTTTTCGGCTTAAGTGTCGGAAAAAGCATTTTTTTCGGTCTTTTTTTGGAGAATGTGGTATCATAATAAAAATATTAAAATTTTCCGTTGTACAGGGAGGTTTTATGGCGGCTGATTACGAATATTTCAAAAAAGAGATCTTCAAGCTCACGTCGATCGATCTGAACTCTTACAAAGAAAAACAGATGAAGAGAAGGATCGACAATCTGATTTCCAAGAACAAGATAACCGGATATGACAATTACGTTAATGCGCTTAAATCCGATAAGGCTCTTTTTGATGAGTTCATTAACTATATAACAATAAACGTTTCCGAGTTCTACAGAAATCCCGACCAGTGGGATTATATGGACAAGACTGTTATCCCCAAGCTTATTGAGAGATTCGGAACCAGGCTCAAGATATGGAGTGCAGCATGTTCGACCGGAGATGAGCCTTATTCGCTCGTTATGGCCCTTTCCAGGCACATTCCCCTTAGTCAGATCAAGATCACGGCTACGGATCTTGATAAGACCGTTATCGCCAAGGCCAAGGTCGGACTGTATGATGCCAAGTCCATCGCCGGAGTCCCGGACGATTTTAAGAAGAAATATTTCACGCAGGTCGGACCTTCCTACAAGATCTCCGACGAGATCAAAAAGTGCGTAACCTTCACCGAGCACAATCTTCTTAAGGACAGATACGACACTAATTACGATATGATCGTCTGCAGGAACGTACTCATCTACTTCACAGACGAAGCTAAGGATGAAGTCTTCAGAAAGTTCTTCGCGTCGCTCAAACCGGGAGGATTCCTTTTCATCGGATCCACCGAGCAGATTGTAAATTATAAAGATATGGGCTACGTAAGGGAAAACTCATTCTACTACGGAAAACCTTAAAACCAAGAGCCGGGAGATAAGTTCTCCCGGCTCTGATAATTTTGGTTTTAGTATGTGGATGCAAGCATTGAGATTATATGGCTTGCGTATTTGTTGAATGCGTTTCTGTCGCGCTTCAGATCGTCCGTAAGCTCGAAGAACATATCGGAGCTTCTGTATTCCCTTCTGAATAGGGGCTCGAAGAGCGTATCCCACTGGGGAAGATAACTTGAAATCTTTCTTGTGTAGCAGGTTGCCGCGGTCGCCTGAGTACGGTGATCCTTGTCCACGAATGAAGCGACAGATTTGTGAAGTGCGGTGTCTTCTTCGGGAAGATAGTAGTAATCCTCGTATCCCGCATAGAAGTATTTCATTTCCTCGTTATAGAGAGGAACCTTGATCTGCGCATCCGAACCGTTTGCCTTGATGTAGCATCCGTGAGCAAAGGATGTGATGGAGCGGGGGATGGGGGATTCGAGCTTAATGCTCATTATGATCTCGCTCTGAACCTCTCCGTTATAGTCCGTAAATGTATCTGCGTGAACCTTGGCTACCCTGAGCTTGCCTGCGACCATATCACAATAGGAGAGCATGGGAAGGATACGGATCATTCCCTTGAGGTCGTCTTCATTGTGAAGGAGCAGGGAATTACGTGCGAATTCGGAAGGGTTGTTCACATAGTCATGATAGATCCCAATGAGATCTCCGCCGGAGAAAACGTCGGCTCTTTCGATACCCATATATTTCTCGATGGATTTCTGCTTGAGGGATGTTATACCAAGGAGATGCTTTAGGGGGCTGATCCTCTTATACAGATCGATCCCGCTGAAACTGTCAATGCTCAGACCAAGCTCAAGTGCTTCGATCTTCTGGGTAAGGAAGGGAAGATCGAACTGATTGCCGTTAAAATGTATCAGCGTCTTATAACCGCCCTCTTTGGCAAAAGTAAAGAAACTCTCGATGATGTCCTTTTCTTCCTCGTACTTTTCCGCAAACCACTGCCTGGTGCACCATTTGCCTTCGGAAAGATATGCACAGCCTATCAGATAGAGCGCCGAGGAACGCGCGGTAAATCCCGTTGTTTCTATATCAAGGAACAGTACCGACTCGGGTTCGGCAGCAACGGAAATATCGTAATCCAGTTTGAAATCTTCGAAAGTCTGGGTAGTTTCCTTCATGATTCCGCCTCTTTGTAACGGTTTGTTTTAACTCATTTACTATATCAAAAATGCCCTGCTTTATCAATTATATAGCACACAAAAATACTGCCTTCCCGTTTGCGGGGAGCGGGTTTTCATTGTGGAAAAAAGCATGATTTTGGAGTATATTATCGTTGTATGAAATTTTTTATCCGACAGGTGGTTTAAATGGCTAAATTTACTTTTAAAGGCGGGATCCATCCATATGACGGCAAGGATCTTTCCAAGGATAAAGCTATTATAGACGCCATTCCGGGCGATATAATGGTATACCCCCTGAGCCAGCATATAGGTGCACCGGCTAAGCCCTTGGTAGGGAAGGGTGATACTGTCCTCAGAGGACAGATGATTGCCGAAGCAGGCGGATTCGTATCTGCCTCCATATATTCATCCGTTTCAGGAATTGTCAAAAGCATTGAAAAAAGAAGAGTTGCCACGGGCGATATGGTCGAGAGCATCATTATAGAAAATGACGGTCTCGGTACAGAGGTTATGTACGAGGAGGCCCGTGACTGGGAAAAGCTTTCCCGTGAAGAGATACTTGAGCGCATAAGAAAAGCGGGTATCGTCGGAATGGGCGGAGCAGGATTTCCCACTGCCGTAAAGCTTTCACCGAAGGATCCGGATTCGATCGATTACTGTATCTGTAATGCCGCTGAGTGTGAGCCTTATCTTACCTCGGATTACCGCAGGATAATCGAGGAGGGAGAGAAGGTTGTCGAGGGGCTTAAGATCATCCTCAGTCTATTTTCCGATGCTCACGGAATAATAGCCGTAGAGGACAATAAGCCCGAGGCGATAGCTCATCTGTCCGGGCTTTCCAAAAATGACAATCTTATCAGCATCAAGGAACTCAGGACCAAGTATCCCCAGGGCTCGGAAAGATCCCTGATCTATGCGGTAACAGGAAGAAAGGTTAATTCCAGGATGCTTCCGGCAGATGTCGGCTGCATAGTCAATAATGTCGACACAATCTGCTCGGTCTATAATGCCGTTGTTCTTGGGAAACCCCTTATGGAAAGGATCGTCACCGTATCCGGTGATGCGGTTAAGATGCCCAGGAATTTCAGGGTTCCCTGCGGAATGAGCTATACCGAGATCATAGAGCAGAACGGCGGATTCAGGAAAGAGCCGGGCAAGATCATCTGCGGAGGACCCATGATGGGCTTTGCGATGTTCACGACCGACGTTCCCGTAACCAAGACTTCAACAGCACTTCTTGCATTTGTCAAGGATCCGCTCGAGAATGTCGAGACCACGCCATGCATCAATTGCTCGAGATGTACATATGCATGCCCCGCAGGACTTATTCCCGGAAGACTTTCCGATATGGCAGAGCATTTTGACAACGAAGCATTTGTTGCGAACGGCGGTATGGAATGCTGTGAATGCGGATGCTGCAGCTTTGTATGTCCCGCGAAAAAACCGCTTACCCAGAACATCAAATCAATGAGAAAGATGGAACTGGCTAAAAGGAAAAAGTAAAAGGAATCTGTAAAATGAGTCTTCCAAGAGTATCATCGAACCCGCATATACGAAGCGGGGCTACAACACAGCTTATAATGTTCACCGTTATCCTGACGCTTATGCCGGCTTTTGGTTACGGTGTTTACAACTTTGGCATAAGAGCGCTTTTTGTGGTTTTGGTCTGTACATCATCGGCTGTTCTTTCCGAGCTTGTTTTTGCACTCATCACGAAAAAGAAGATCAGGGTCAGTGACCTGAGCGCGGTTGTTACAGGACTTCTTCTTGCACTTAATCTTCCCGTGTCGATCCCCTACTGGCAGGCTGCGCTTGGATCTGCTTTTGCAATAATTGTTGTTAAGGAGCTTTTCGGCGGACTCGGTAAGAACTTCATGAATCCCGCACTTGCCGGAAGATGTTTTCTTATCATTTCTTTCCCCGTTGCGATGACTGATTTTGCGACCGATACCTATACCGGTGCAACACCGCTTGCTCTTCTTAAGAGCGGAGAGAGCGTAGATATCAGGGCTATGGTCTTCGGAAATATTCCCGGAACGATTGGCGAAACCAGCATGGTGATGATCCTTATCGGAGCGTGCATCCTTCTTTTGTTCGGAGTCATTGATCTCTGGGTTCCCGGAAGCTACATTCTTTCTTTTGTACTATTCCTTGTGATATTTGGCGGACACGGCTTGGATCCTGCATTTATTTCCGCGCATCTTGCGGGCGGCGGACTTATGCTCGGTGCATTTTTCATGGCGACCGATTATGTCACGAGACCCGTATCGAAAAAGGGTCAGGCGGTATTCGGAATATTCCTCGGGGTCATGACCGGAATATTCAGGATCTTCGGACCTTCCGCGGAAGGCGTTTCATATGCGATCATTCTGGGCAACTGTATAGTTCCCCTTATTGATAAGTTCACGGTTCCCGTCCCCTTCGGCCTTACGGCCTCCGAGTTTAAGAAAGGAGGCAGATAATGAACAAAGATCTTAATTCTGCGCTTAAAGATGCGCTTATCCTTGTTGTGATCACTCTTGTTTCCGGCCTTCTTCTCGGCCTTGTCAATATGCTCACCGAGGAACCGATAAGACTGCAGAAGGAGCAGGCTGTCGTAGACAGCTGCAAGGCTGTTTTCCCTGCCGGTGATTATCCTTCTTATGAGCTGTCCTTTGTGCTGACGGATCTGAGGCCTTCCGAGATGCTTCAAAATGAACTTCTGCAAAACGGAGTAACGGTCGGAAATATCTATGCAGCGGTTTCACCCGGCGGAATGACGGAAGGTTTTGCTATTGAAGTTACTTCCTCCGAAGGTTATGGCGGAGATATCAGATTAATGTGCGGAGTTGATACTTACGGTACCATTAAGGGAGTATCGATACTTGAGATATCGGAAACCGCGGGACTCGGAATGAGAGCGGGCGATGTGCTGGTTCCCCAGCTGCGAAACCTTAATGTAGATCATATTGTGTTTACCAAAACAGGGAAGACATCCGACAACGAGATCGATGCGATAAGCGGTGCTACGGTAACCACGACAGCTTTCGTAAACTGTGTCAACGCGGCACTCGATGTTTTTGAAGAGATGGTTCCCGCGGAAGGAGGCGCAGCATGAACAAGTCATTTGAGCGCCTTTATAACGGAATAATCAAAGAGAATCCCACCTTTGTCCTTACGCTCGGTATGTGTCCCACGCTTGCGGTCACAACATCTGCAGTGAACGGACTCGGCATGGGTCTTACCACTGCGGCCGTTCTGGCTCTGAGCAACCTTTTCATTTCGGCTCTCAGGAAGGTCATCCCCGACAAGGTAAGGATACCTGCATTCATAGTCATTGTTGCATCCTTCGTTACGATGGTGCAGCTGCTTCTGGAAGCTTTCATTCCTTCACTGAATGCGGCCCTCGGAATATATATTCCTCTTATAGTCGTTAACTGCATTATCCTGGGACGTGCGGAAAGCTACGCATACCATAATCCGGTTATTCCTTCGTTCTTCGATGGTGTAGGAATGGGTCTCGGATTTACCGTTGCGCTTACCCTTCTCGGAATCTTCAGGGAGTTCATAGGAAGCGGAACATTCTTCGGAATGAGAGTCTTCCCCGAGGAATACGGTGTGACAATATTCGTACTTGCGCCCGGTGCTTTCTTTGTTCTTGCCGTTTTGGTCGCTGTTCAGAATTTCATCAAGGACAAGATGGCGGCTAAGGGCAGGGATGTTTCCAAGATCGGCTCAGGCTGTGCTTCGGGCTGTGCAGGATGCGCACAGGCTTCTGCCTGCGGAAAGCCCAGGGCCAGGGCGTACAGGAAGGTTCAGGAAAGAAGAGCGGAGTCGGGATCTGCAGATGAATACGAATATGACGAGGAAGACGAAGAGATCGATGAGATCCTCGAAGACACCAAAGCTCCCGTAAAGGAAAATAAAAAGATCGCTCCGGCTAAGAGTAAGCTTTCGTCCATCAGAACCGTAGAACCTGAAACGGCAGAACCTGAAAAGGAAGATGACGTATCGGAAGGCAACGGCGAAGATGTAAGGCCCGGGGATGAAAGCAAAGCGGAAGATGATTCTGAAGAAGAATCTCAGGAAGAGACCGAAGATAAAAAGACCGATAAGCCTTCCGGCAGAAACGGTAAAAAGAAAAACAGGAAGAGGAGGAAATAAATATGAACAGCATTAAAGATATGCTCCTCCTTCTTGTCGGCTCCTCGCTGGTCTCCAACGTCGTGCTCAGCCAGTTCCTCGGACTGTGTCCTTTCCTCGGAGTATCCAGGAAGATCAAGACTGCCGCGGGAATGGGCGGGGCCGTAATATTTGTCATAACTCTCGCAAGCTTTGTTGCGGGTGCATTATACAAGCTGATACTTGTACCGCTTAATCTCAAATATCTTCAGACCATAGTATTCATACTTGTCATTGCGGCACTTGTTCAGTTTGTCGAGATGTTCCTTAAGAAGATCGTCCCTTCGCTCTACCGGGCGCTGGGAGTTTATCTTCCTCTGATCACTACAAACTGTGCCGTTTTGGGCGTTGCCGTAAGCAATGTACAGAAAAACTACGGTGTGCTTGAAGGTGTTGTTAACGGCATCGGTACTGCCGTTGGATTTGCCGTTGCTATTATCATCCTTGCAGGTATCAGGGAGAGGATCGAATACAATGAAGTTCCGAAGCCCTTCAAGGGAATGCCCATAGTGCTTCTTACAGCCGGACTTATGGCTATCGCATTCTGGGGATTTTCGGGACTTCTGTAAAGGGGAAATATTATGATGACAGTGCTTGCTGCCGCGTTATGCGTCGCATGTGTGGGAATATTCGTCGGAATCTTCCTCGGCGCAGCCGGAATAATCTTTAAAGTAAAAACGGATGAAAGAGAAGAGAAGGTACTTGCGGCTCTTCCCGGAAATAACTGCGGAGGCTGCGGATATCCCGGATGTTCGGGACTTGCAGCTGCCATAGTAAAGGGCGAAGCCCCCGTTAATGCATGCCCGGTCGGAGGAAACGAAGTTGGTGCAAGGGTCGCCGCGATAATGGGGCAGGAAGCTTCCGAAACCGTAAAGCAGGTAGCTTTCGTTGCATGTGCGGGTGACTGCGAGAAGGCGAATTCCAATTATGAATATTACGGATCGTCCGATTGCAGAATGATAAACTTTTCTCCCGCGGGAGGTGCGAAGGCGTGCAGACAGGGATGTCTCGGAGGAGGCACCTGCGTTAAGGTCTGTCCCTTTGATGCTATCCATATCGTGAACGGAATAGCCGTTGTGGACAAGGATAAATGCAAGGCCTGCGGAAAGTGCATCGAGATATGTCCCAGAAAGCTTATCAGCCTTGTCCCGTATGACGCCAAATATATCGTTGCATGTTCATCCAATGATAAAGGCCCCGATGTGATGAAAGCCTGCAGTGCGGGCTGTATAGGATGCGGACTCTGTGCAAGGAACTGTCCCGCAGGTGCTGTTACCGTCACCGATTTTCTCGCACATATCGATCAGGATAAGTGTATCTCCTGCGGAGCATGTGCGGAGAAGTGTCCCAAAAAGGTTATAGTATGAGTAACAAGATGAATCTTCCCGATGACAATGAAAGGAACCAGTTTACGCCTCAGATGACTGCGGCAATGGTTGTCACTGCTTTTGTGACTCTCCTTATCATTGTCATTGTTCTTTTGGCGAACAGAAGACCTCATCATGTTCCCGCAGCATCACAGAACCCCGAACCCGTCCAGCAGACTAGCCCCGTTATAAAACCTGAGGAAACACCCGGCGGAGACGTTATATCTCCCGGTGACCTCGATTTCTGGGATATGTATCCGGAGGACGGTGAGGGAGAAGGCGATGAGCCGGACACTGTTTCGGATGAGAACGATAAGCCTGTTTTGCCCGATGACGGAACCGAGCCTCCCGAAGCTGCCGACGGAAGACATACACTTGTAATCGGCCGCGACGGCAAAGAGGAATGGGTTCTCATTTCTCCGTATCTTCCCAAGAATGACATTGATCCTTCATCGCTTGTTCTTCAGCAGAACCTGATGTCGTATTATGTTGACGGAAAAGAGACCTCGTATCTGGGTATCAGAGTTGATAAATATGATGATTACATTGATTTCGTCAAGCTTAGGGATGCCGGAATAGACTTTGTTATGCTCAGGGTCGGTGTGCGCGGATACGAAAGCGGAACGATCACATTCGACGAATATTATGCGGACAATATCTCAAGAGCAACACAGGCGGGACTTGAAGTCGGACTGTATTTCAGATCCCAGGCGATCACTCCCGAGGAGGCTGCCGAGGAAGCAACAGCACTTATAGCTGCGATAGGTGACTACAGCGTAAAGTATCCCCTTGCGATAGATGCCGGATTCGTTCTTAACGATACTTCCAGGATCGAGACGCTTTCCAAGACGGAAAAGACGGCTGTCATCAGGGCCTTTGCGGATACAGTCAAGGCATCCGGGCATAATTGCGCGATTTACGCGGATAAGGAATTCCTGATAAAAGAAATAGATCTTTCGAAGTTTTCGGATATAGATATATGGCTGGACAATCCGGGAGACCTTCCCGATTATCCGTATTCGATGACCATGTGGGAATATACGGACAGCTCGACTTTAGACGGAGTGAGCGGACTTACCGATATCACGATCTCTTTTATCGACTACACCCAGAAATGACGGTGAACGGCAGAACCGTCCCCTCGTTCACCCCTGTTTCATTTGATATTCGGATTGATCTCGAGGGAGTTATAGATCTCAGCGTAGACCTTGCCCGAAACTTCATCAATGAAATTTTCGGGGTACTGTTTTGAAGATGATTTTTTGATCATATCCACTGCCTTGTTGTAAGCGATGGCAGCTTCGAGTGCGGAGTCATAGGTCCCGATCTTCGTATAACCGGAGGTGTGTATTCGGGCTATGTAGCCCTTTCCTTCTTTTGCTGGAAGGACGCCGTGATATGTGTTTAGTATCTCCAGGTTTGACCTTCTGAAGTCCAGGCTGTCGCCGTTAATGAACCTGCAGTCGCGGCATTCGACGGAGTAAGCCTTGAGTCCGAAGCGTGCTCCCACAGAAAGCTGTGAACCGTAATCGGCAACGAAGAAGTGACGTCCTCTTTTCGATATCTTGTGTGACGAGAAATAGAAGAGGTCCTCCAGATCGAATGTAAAGACGATATCCTTCGTAAGATGATAGTTGAAATAGCCTTTTTTCAGGTATATGGGTGTTCCGAAATAGATGCCGTTATCCCTGAGATTGATCAGGATCACGGCTTTTTCATATTTAAGAGCCTTAAAATCTTGAAAATCGTTTAATGAAATGCTAACATCTTCAAGTAATTTAAGTGCGGTCATATAAGCCTTGTGGGCTTTGTCCTCCGACGGATATGAACCCAGGGAGATATGACGGCCGTTTTTGGTAACAGAAGCACGGTATAAAGTTTTTCCCGACGGAGTCACATATATATAGACTCCCTTTGAAGAATTACCGTTCATGAAAATATTGTAACACAGGAAGGATCATATTTATGAAAGAAGTTACATACTCCAGTACAAGAGGTGAAGGGGTTAAGTACACCGCATCAATGGCCGTTCTCAAGGGCCTTGCCTCGGACGGAGGACTTTTCGTTCCCGACCATATCCCTTCACTTGATAAATCCCTTGCAGAGCTTTCGGAGATGGATTACCGGAATCTCGCATATGAGGTTATGAAGCTCTTCCTTACGGACTATACCGAGGAGGAACTCAGGGGATGTATCGCAAATGCTTATGATTCCAAGTTTGATACCGAGGAGATCGCACCTCTTTCCGAAAGCTGCGGTTCATATTATCTGGAGCTCTGGCACGGGGCGACCATCGCATTCAAGGATATGGCGCTCAGCCTTCTTCCCCATCTGATGACCACCGCTGCCAGGAAGAACGGTCTGCAAAAGGAGATCGTTATCCTTACCGCGACCAGTGGAGATACCGGAAAGGCTGCGCTTGCCGGCTTTGCGGATGTTCCCGGGACCAGGATCGTTGTCTTTTATCCCAAGAGCGGTGTTTCACCCATTCAGGAAAAGCAGATGGTAACACAGCGCGGAGATAACACTCTCGTTGTAGGCATCCACGGAAATTTCGACGATGCACAGACCGGTGTTAAGAAGATCTTCGGAGATACAGTTTTTGCGAAGGAGCTTGATGAGAAGGGCTTCGTATTCTCATCGGCTAACTCCATCAACATCGGACGCCTTGTTCCCCAGGTATGCTACTATGTTTATGCATATACCAGGCTTCTCAAAGAGGGCAGGATTAAGGACGGAGATCTCATCAATGTATGCGTTCCCACAGGAAACTTCGGTAACATCCTTGCGGCCTTCTATGCCAAGCTCATGGGCCTTCCTGTAGGCAAGCTCATCTGTGCTTCCAATACCAATAAGGTTCTGTTCGATTTCTTCGAGTCAGGAACCTATGACAGGAACAGGGAATTCCATGTGACCACTTCACCATCAATGGACATTCTTATTTCCAGTAATCTTGAAAGACTCATCTACTTCATCGCAGGAAACAGCTCGGACAGATGTGCTCAGCTTATGGTAGAGCTTTCCGGAAACGGCAATTACTCGATCACCGCCGATGAAAAGAAAGGTCTGTCAGACTTCTACGGCGGATACGCCGATGAAGCCCAGACTGCAGAGCAGATCAGGAAGATCTACGAAAAGAGCGGATATGTCATCGATACCCACACTGCGGTTGCATCGTTCGTTTGCGATGAGTACAAGGCTAAGACCGGAGATGAGACTCCCGTAGTCATTGCATCGACGGCAAGCCCTTACAAGTTCACAAGGTCCGTAATGAACGCGATCGACCCCGAGTACGACAAGAAGACCGATTTCGAACTCATCGATGATCTTGCCGTGCTTTCCAACACTGCAGTTCCTCAGGCCATTGAGGATATCAGGTCCGCACCTGTTCTTCACAAGACGGAATGTGACGTTAACGAGATGAAGTCGGTTATCGCAGGATTCTTAAAATGAAAAGAACTTCAGCTGAAGAACATGTAAACAGGATCGAAGCTTTAAGAAAAGAAATGATCACCGCAGGGACAGATTACTATTATGTCCCGGGCGGTGATTTTCATATGTCCGAATATGTATGTGACCATTTTAAGTGCAGGGAATTCCTTTCCGGCTTCGACGGATCGAACGGTGAGATGATCGTAAGCTCAGAAGGTGCATACCTCTGGACAGACGGAAGGTATTTCATCCAGGCGGCGGAGCAGCTTGAGGGAACGGGAATCGAACTCATGAAGATGGGAGAACCCGGGGTTCCGAAGATTTCGGACTTCCTTAAAACTCACATGGAAAACGGTCAGACACTCGGCTTCGACGGAAGGAGCGTATCGGGCGGCGCATTCGACAGGCTTAAAGAAGCGCTTGAGGGAAAAGAGATCGTTTATAAGACAGAAGACGATCTTGTCGGAAATATCTGGAATGACAGGCCTGCGCTTCCGGACGGAAAAGCCTGGATCCTCGAAAACAGATATACAAATCTTACGCGTGCCGAAAAGCTTTCACTCGTAAGAACAGAAATGGATAAAGCAGGTTGTGACGTGCTCGTGGTCGCATCGCTTGATGACATCGCATGGCTTTACGGCTTCAGGGGTTCCGATATCGAGTACAATCCCGTTACACTCTCATATACGGTGGTGACACGCAAAGAAGCCGTGCTTTATATGGAGCCTTCCAAGGCGGAGGATATAAGGACAGCGCTGGAAAAAGACGGCGTTGTCATAAAGCGCTACGAGGATATATTTGACGATCTGAAGGCAATGGATGCAGGCCACAGAGTCTGGACCGACAGGGAGCGGATCAACGTTAAGGTTCTTGATTCTATCCCTTCCGAAGCAAAAAGAATCCTCGGATGGTCACCGACCTTTACTCTTAAAGGCGTTAAGACGGAGACTGAGGTCGAGCATGAAAGATCCGCACATATCACGGACGGAGCAGCTCTGACTAAGATCATCTGCTATCTGAAGAGCCTTCACGAAACGGATGAACTTAATGAGGGGAAAGTGACCGAGCTGGATATTGCCTCGAAGCTTCTCGGATACAGGCAGGAAGCGGAGGATTTCATAGAGGAAAGCTTTGCACCTATCATTGCCGCAGGTCCCCACGGTGCGATAATCCATTATGAGCCGGATGAAAGTACGAATGCGGCACTTCGTGACAATGACCTGGTACTGATGGATACGGGCGGACAGTATTTAAGGGGCACTACGGACGTAACGAGGACGGTGGTGATAGGTGAACCCACCGAAAAGATGAAACGGCTCTATACTGCCGTTTTAAAAGGAAATATCGCCCTTTCGTCGGCTGTCTTCAGGAAGGGTACTTCGGGAAGGAGACTGGATATCCTTGCGAGAAAACCCCTCTGGGAACTTGGGCTTGACTATAATCACGGGACCGGACACGGCGTCGGTTTTCTTTTGAATGTACATGAAGGACCGCAGAATATTTCCTCAGGACCTTCCGGGATGGGAGATACCCCTTTTGTTCCCGGAATGATCACAAGCGATGAACCCGGAGTCTATCTTGAGGGTGAATTCGGGATCAGGACCGAGAACATGATAGTCTGCATTCCTAAGGAAAGCACGGATTTTGGCGATTTCTACGGCTTTGAAGTCCTGACGCTCGTTCCGTTTGACAGGGATCTCATAGATACCGAGATGCTGACCGAGGAAGAGATTGGCATCATCGACGATTATCACAGATGCGTATATGAAGAATTATGCATTTTTATGGACGAAAAAGAGCGAAAATGGCTGGCCGAAACAACACGTCCTCTGATTGACTTTTGACCCTGTTTTTGCGATAATTAAAAGCGATTTCGGTTTTACCGCTTTCCGTTCGGAAAGCACTTTATCAACCGTCAAAAATTTTCAAGAAAAGAGGAAACAGCATGGCAAACATCGATCTTTCCCAGTATGGGATCAACGGCGTATCTGAGATCGTCTACAATCCCGACAATGACACACTCTACAACGAAGAGTTAAAACCTGACCTCACCGGTTATGACAAGGGCCAGCTTACCGAGCTCGGTGCCGTTAACGTTATGACAGGTGTTTATACCGGACGTTCTCCCAAAGATAAGTTCATCGTTATGGATGACAAGTCCAAGGATACCGTTTGGTGGAATA
>JAILOC010000160.1 GCA_024691045.1 Lachnospiraceae bacterium
GATCCTTCCCTTCTCCTTGTTATATGCTTTGACAAGGGCCTTGTCGAACTCCTCGGCAGCGACCTCGATTGTCAATTTGATCTTGCTTCCTTCAAGCTTTTCAACACTAACGCTCATTTGAAAAATCTCACTTTCTAAAAATAAAAATTTACCGTTTCCGTGCGGTCATTAACCCTTGTTTTCCACCGCGCAGACAAATTTCAGTATATCCGAAAACATCGTAAATATCAAGGGTTTAGGCTTGAACGTTTCGCGAAAACGTTACCTGTTTTCCGTTCGAAATCTCCCTCAGTTCCTTCTCTGCGTTCCTCTCCAGCTTCCTGTATCCGCGGGGTGACTGGGTGGCTATCTCGGTAAGGCGCGAAAGCACGCTGTACATATCTGGTATCCTCGTCACGGGGTCATAGGCACAGCACTGCCTTATCAAAAGCTCCAGACATGCCGAAAAACCGGGGTCCACAGCTCTTATTGACACAACGTCATCATCAGGATCCGCTTTCTGTCCGGTCAGCATATGGAAGAAAAGCTTTCCGAAAGCGTATACATCGGAATACATTCCCTGCCCGCCGGGGTCCATAATCTGCTCCGGAGCACTGTCGCCCTTAGTGCCGGCCATGGAAAGATGAGCTTCACTCAGGAAACATGCAGCTCCCAGATCGCAGAGCCTCAAGCTTCCGTCAGGCTGCAGGATCAGATTCTCGGCCTTTAAGTCCCTGAAAAGGATATTTCCGTCGGACTGCTGAAGGAAGGATATGCCGTCCGCGACCTCTATCGCAAATCTCATGCACTCCGGCTGGGTAAAGCCTCCCCTTCTGGCTATGCAGTCGGCAAAATTCTCTCCCCAGACATATTCCCTGAGGATATAATATGTATCTTCATCAAATGACTGGTAATATTTGGGAAAAAGAGGATGATCCGCAAGCTTAAGGAACTGGGCTTCCCTGTCCCTTAATGACTTGTTCTCGATCTCCTTGAGAGCAAAATACTCGTCATCTTTTTTTACGCGGTATACGCTGGCAAAAGCTCCGCTTCCAACCAGTGTCCTTTCATCAAATTCGATCATATGATCCTACCTTTTATCGTTAAGGCTTTGTACGGCAAGTGCAGCCATACAGCCTTTAAAAGATCCGTCCGCAACTTCTCCGAGCACTCTGTCGAAAAACGCATCATCCCTTATGTCTCCGGAAGACAGAACGGAGATCAGGGACGTAAATGCATTATCCTTTTTCTTTTCCGGAAGGAGCTGTACATCTGCCCAGCTTTCGGGACAGGCTATGAGAAAGCTGTTGTCCGAAACAGAGACCACCGCATCCCCGCCTGTCTCGGAGGACAGGCATTTGATCACCCTGCTCTTTCCGAGGATCTCGGATATCCTGATGATGCACATACCCGAGCCTTCGCTTGTCCAGACATATGAGTTCTCACCGCATGCCAGAATACCTGCACATCCGCTTCTGAAGCTCATCTCAGGACCGGTTAACGCCCTGCCGTCAGGGGTGTAAAACGTTTTTCCGGGCAGTGAAAAAATACAGTCCGCACCAGCCCTCGATATCTCATCCATGATCACATGATGAAATCCCGAAGCAAGTTCACCCTTGGACCGTCCGTTCATGACCGGCATCCCGGCAGGATCATTCATTTCCTCCAGATCGCCGGCCGCCGTATAGAAAACATTATTCCCTTTTACGGCTGCCTTTTCAAGTACAATGTGACCGCCGTTTTTAACATATCCCGCAAGATATTTATATAGCATATTTTACCGGTCTGCGGAATATATCCGCAGGTATAAAGCTTTACGATCAAACAGACTTAACTGCTTCTCTTGCCGCCTTTTCGGCATCCAGTATCTCATCTACCGTGGGAGCTTCTTTTACCTTGCAGTTACTCATGGCCCTTTCGATATCCTCGTAGATGCCGAGGAAGCCCGTCTTGTGATCAAGGAATCTTGCAACGGCTTCTTCATTTGCCGCATTGAAGATCGTGGGCATGGTTCCGCCGATGCGGGCGGCATCAAGTGCAAGTGACAGGCCTCTGAAGGTTTCGGTGTCCGGCTTTTCGAATGTCAGTGAAGCGGTTTTAAACAGATCGAGCTTCGTGCTGTTCATGGGCATTCTGTCCGGGTAAAAGAGAGCATAATTGATGGGAAGCTTCATATCGGGAGTTCCCATCTGTCCGACTACGGCGCCGTCCGCGAACTCTACCGCAGAATGCAGCACGCTCTGCGGATGCACGGTGACGCACACCCTGTCGGGTCCGACTCCGAACAGCCAGGATGCTTCCATGACTTCAAGCCCTTTATTGACAAGGCTGGCGGAATCTATGGTTATCTTCTTTCCCATATTCCAGTTGGGATGCTTAAGAGCATCCTCAGGAGTTTTGGAAGCAAGCTCTTCCTTCTTCATTCCCCTGAAAGGTCCGCCGGAGCACGTAAGGATTATCTTCTCGATCCTGTTTCTCGGTGAACCCTGAAGTGACTGGAATATTGCGGAGTGCTCACTGTCCACGGGAAGGATCCTTATGCCCTTCTTTTCCGCAAGGGGCATTATGATATGTCCTGCACAGACAAGAGTCTCCTTATTTGCGAGCGCAATGTCCTTGCCCGCTTCTATAGCTGCGATCGTGGGACGTATTCCGATCATTCCGACGATAGCGGTAACCAGTATATCGTATCCGGGGTCGGATGCCATCTCAAGAAGTCCGTCCATTCCCGCAAGAACCTTCACACCGCTCAGATCCGAAATTCTGCCTCTGAGTTCTTCGGCAGCTTTCTCATCACCCATTGCGGCGATCTTCGGGCCAAACTCCCTGATCTGCTTTTCGATCAGATCTACATTTGTGCCCGCGGAGAGCGCGAACACTTCAAGCTCATCTCTGTTTTGTCTTACTACATCAAGTGTCTGAGTACCTATCGAACCGGTAGATCCCAGAACAGATATTTTTTTCATAGTATTTACATTTCTCCGCTGCGGGAAAAGAATCAGTTAAAAATATTGTGTATGTCGTTGAAGAATACCGCTACTACGATGATCAGGAGCAGCACCATTCCGGCAAGATGTACATAAGCTTCCTTCTTGGGCGGTACGGGCTTGCCGCGTACGAGCTCAATCAGTGCGAAAAGAAGTCTTCCTCCGTCGAGTGCGGGAACGGGAAGCATATTGAAGATTCCGAGATTGACCGTAAGCAGGAGCATAAGGTTCATCATGTTTACAAGAACCGTCTGCCAGCCGTATGGACTCGTCTCCTCAATAATGTCACCGACCATGTTGACGACACCGACGGGACCCGCAACATTCTCACGTGATAGTCTTCCGGTAATGAGTGCACCGAGGCTCTTCCATACCATGATCACGTTGTATCTCATCTCATACCAGGTATACCTGAAGGCATCAAATCCCTTAAGCTCCTCGATGAATTCGTCATTTACGATACCGAACATATATCTTCCGTACTCTTCGCTGTAGTAGGGAGTAAGTGTGATATCGAGAAGCTCGCCGTTTCTTTCAACCTTAAGTTTCGCATCACCGCCGCGGTAAAGAGTGGTATAAACCGACAGCTCGTCATAGAGATAGATCTTCTCACCGTCGATCGAAATGATCCTGTCGCCGGGAAGAAGTCCGGCAGCCTCCGCAGCACTGTCTTCAATAACCTCGGTGATAACGGGTTCACGTATGACGATCATATTGACCATAATGAATGCAACTATGAATCCGAGAATGAAATTGAAAAGAGGTCCTGCGACAAGAGTTGCGATCTTGGCCCAGGGCTTTGCATTCGGAAATTTGGATCTGTCGGGAATACGGTCCGTATCTTCTTCCGCATCCGGATCCCTGTCGATCTCATCCATTCCGTCGTAAACACATGCTCCTCCCAAAGGAAGGATGCATATCTTAAATACGGTTTCACCTTTTTTGAATTTGAAGATAACGGGACCGAAGCCTACGAGAAATTCTTTGACCCTGATGCCGTTTGCCCTGGCAAGCAGGTAATGACCGAATTCATGAGAAATGACAACGATCGAAAAGATTATGATGAACCAGATAATGGAAGAAATCATATTCATGGCAAAACTCCTTACCGCATCTGCAGATCATGATGCGGCGATCAGAAGATAAGTAAGTATGTATGCTGCAGGTGCGCACAATATCATGGAATCGAATCTGTCCATTATTCCGCCGTGTCCGGGAATAAGGTTTCCGAAATCCTTGATATTGTTATTGCGCTTTATGCCGGAAGCGGCAAGGTCCCCTACCATTCCCATAAGTGCACCGACTCCGCAGATAAGAGCAAGTCTCCACTCAACAAAGGGCACGGGCAGGAATCTCCTTACGTAGAAGAAACCGAATAAAAATCCTATTACCGCACTTCCGATTATTCCGCCGATACAGCCTTCAGTGGACTTTTTGGGTGAAAGCTGACCGAACGGATGATGACGTCCGAAGAGCATGCCGCTACAGTATGCGAGCGTATCACAGCCCCATGAAGAGATAAGAACGATCCAGATAAGGAATTCCCTTCCTTCAAGTTCCCTGATCATATATATGAAGCTGAGCATGACAGGGCAATAGATAACACTGAAGACGGTCCTTACTACACGGTCAGTCGAATATTTGGGGAATCTTAAGACAAACCATACAAGCTCGACAAGCATAAAGCCTCCGATGACGAGAATAAGAAATGTCTTGTCATCGGTGAAGGTAACTGACAGGTAGTAAAGAATGATCGAAATAAATGCGATGTTATCCGGACCGTTCAGTTCACGGCGTTCGGTCTCGGAACAGAGAGCCTTTACCAGTTCACAGTAACCGATAAGGGATATGATCATTAATACGGCGGAAAGAAGATATCCGCCGATTGCGAAGGAAAATCCAAGCCCGAATATAAGAACTATTCCGCTTAAAAGTCTTTTGACGAACATCAGGTTCCCCCGGTTTTTTTATTCTTCGCCTTTTACAAGACCGCCGAAGCGTCTGGTCCTTGATGAATAACTCTCAAGAGCTTTATCAAGTTCCGCTTCGTTAAAATCAGGCCATGCACATTCGGCAAAGTAGAATTCACTGTATGAGATCTGCCACAGCAGAAAATTCGACAGCCTTTCTTCTCCGCAGGTACGGATAAGAAGATCCGGATCCGGCATTCCGGAAGTATCAAGTGCGGATTCAAAATCCTCTTCGGAAAGATTCTTCAGAAACTCCGCATCGTGCTCCGATGAAAGCTTTCTTACGGCACGGACGATCTCATCCCTTCCGCCGTAATTAAGTGCAATGGTAAAGTTCAGACCGGTATTGCCTTTGGTGGCTTCTTCAAGTTCGGCGATAGATACTCGCAGATCCTCATCAAGTCCGGTTCTGTCACCGATGACTCTTACACGCATATTGTTCTTCATTGCACGCTTTACGGAATTCTTCATATAATCCCTCAAAAGCTTCATAAGCAGTGCAACTTCATCCGAAGGTCTCTTCCAGTTCTCGGAGGAGAACGCATAAACCGTCAGATACCTGATCCCTTTATTCCATACGATCTCACACATGTCTTCAAGAACATGTGCACCCTGAACATGTCCGGCATTTCTGGGCAGACCTCTTTTCTTGGCCCACCTGCCGTTTCCGTCTAAGATTATCGCAAGGTGTTCGGGAACATTAGTCATTATACGGTCATAAGCTCCTTGGTCTTCTCTTCAAGAGCCTTATCGATCCTGGCAATATAATCGTCGGTAAGCTTCTGAAGTGAATCGGTCAGATCAGCCGCTTCGTCCTCAGAGATCTCACCCTTTCCGAGCTTCTTGAATTCTTCGTTTCCGTCTCTTCTTACGTTTCTGAGTGCAACCTTGCCCTCTTCAGCCTTCTTCTTGATATCCTTAACAAGATCCTTACGTCTTTCCTCGGTAAGCTCGGGGAACTGGAGTCTTATGACACTTCCGTCATTCTGGGGATTGATCCCGATGTCCGAAGTCTGGATAGCCTTCTCGATAGCCTTGAGCATGGTCTTGTCCCAGGGCGCGATCTGAATGATGCGTGCTTCGGGAACGGAAACATTTCCTACCTGCTGGATAGGAGTGGGAGTTCCGTAATAATCAACCTTGATCTTGTCGAGAACGTGGGGATTGGCTCTTCCCGCACGAACTGCAGCATATTCCTCGGAAAGGAAATCAAGGGTCTTCTTCATCTTATCTTCATATGACTGTAATCTGGCATCCATAATCATCCGCCTTTCTAAACCGTTATCCTGGTTCCGTTGAATGTTCCGTAAAGAGTATTTACTATGCTGCCCTCTTCGTTAAGCGAAAAGACAGCCATGGGCATTTTGTTATCACGTGCAAGGATCGAAGCGGTCATATCCACAACCTGAAGATTTCTGGCGATGACATCGTCAATGGTGATCTCGTCAAATCTTCTGGCATCCGGATTCTTAGCAGGATCCGAATCGTAAACTCCGTCGATCGACTTTGCAAGAAGTATCTGATCCGCTTCCACCTCAACAGCCCTGAGCACTACGCCTGTATCTGTCGAGAAGTAAGGATGTCCGGTACCTCCTGCGAAGAACACGATATGTCCCTCTTCAAATGCCTTGTTTGCCTTATCCTTGGAAAAAAGATCCGTAAATGCACCGATGGTGAAAGGAGTGAGTATGTCGGTCTTAAGTCCTACGGATCTGCATATCTCCGAAACATAAAGTGCGTTCATTACCGTTGCGAGCATTCCGATCTGGTCTGCCTTGGTACGGTCGATATTCTCTGAGCTTCTTCCTCTCCAGAAATTTCCGCCGCCGATGACTACACCGACCTGGGTTCCCTTGCCTGCGATCTCCTTTATCTGATCAGCGACCATCCTTACGGTGGGCTCGTCAAATCCCTTACCGGAGGGTCCTGCAAGTGCTTCGCCGCTGAGTTTTAAAAGTATCCTCATACCGGTCTCCTTTACGGTTTATTCTATCAGTTTTCTTTCTTAGCCTTCTTCTCGGGTCTGGTCTCGGGCTTGTAATCATCAAAGAATGCGGTAGGGCTGACCTCTGCATAAGCCTGTGAGCAGACACCTTCAAGAGCAGCACCGTTGTTGATCTGTACTGACTTGGAGCGGATGTTGCCCATTACGATAGCGGTTGAGTCAAGAATGACAGGGCCGTGCACATCGATGTCTCCTTTTACCGCGCCTGCGATAGCTGCGCTGAAGGCTGAGATGTTACCTACAACTACGGTTCCGGCACCGATCTTAACGGAGCTTTCGCTGGTGACATTACCGGTGATCTTGGCATTCTCCGCGAACACTTCCTTAGCCTCGGAATTTCCTACGATATGTCCGGTGATATTGAGCTTGCCCTTTACGGATACATCTCCGTTTACCTTGCCGATAAGATCGAGAGATCCTACGGATTCCACATCACCGTTTACAACCATTCCTCCGGTTATTACGGAAGTTTCTTCTGAATAATTACCTGTC
>JAILOC010000162.1 GCA_024691045.1 Lachnospiraceae bacterium
GTATATCAATAATGCCAGTTCACGATTATACTTTGTAAAAAAGTTAAAAACAACTTAAAAAATTTATTTTATAAAATATTTACGGGGACTTAACAGATCATAAACAAAGCGTCCCCCGGAGGATATATGAAAAGAGTAGCAACAATACAGGATATCTCATGCATAGGAAAGTGCTCCCTGACCGTAGCGCTTCCCATAATATCGGCCATGGGCATCGAAACCGCGATAGTTCCGACCGCCGTCCTTTCCACCCATACGATGTTCAAGGATTTTACCTTCCGCGACCTGACGGACGATATGGAGCCCATCAGGGATCACTGGGTAAAAGAAGGATTTAAATTCGATGCGATCTATACCGGATATCTCGGAAGCCTCAGGCAGATCGAGATCGTAAAGGAATACTTTAAGGCATTCGCCCCCGAAGGAACCTGCAAGATCGTCGATCCCGCAATGGCTGACAACGGAAATCTCTATGTCGGCTTTGACAGGAGCTTCGCGCTTGAAATGGGAAGCCTTTGCAAGGAAGCGGACATTGCCCTTCCCAACATCTCAGAAGCGGCATTCATGCTCGGAATCGACTATCCCGGCGAGGAAGCATCCGAGGATGTCACAAGGGACATCCTTAAAAGGCTTGCCGACAAGGGCATAAAGTTCCCTGTCATTACCGGTGTCACCTTAAAGGACGGATCATTCGGATTCATAGGATACGATTCCTCCAAGGATGAATTTATAAGCTACGGCACCGAAAAGGTTCCTTACAAGTCCCACGGAACCGGCGACGTCTACGCCAGCGCTTTCACGGGAAGCCTTGTAAACGGAAAGAGCATATATGACTCACTCGTCATCGCAGCGGATTACACCACGGCATGCATCAGGAATACCTATAACGATCCGGATCATGTTAACTATGCAGTCAACTTTGAGCTCGAGATCCCATATCTTCTTAAGCTTATCGGAAAATAATTTTCTTATCTTATCCTTATCCATTGTAAAACCCGGACCTGTTTTCAGATCCGGGTTTTGCTTTATCCCTGTTTGATTATCTTTACAATTCTGCTTGTTCCGAGTCTGGATGCACCGAGCTCAAGGAACTTCTCGGCATCCTCGAGTGAAGAGATACCGCCCGCAGCCTTGATCTTCACACCGGGTCCTACATGCTCCGCAAAGAGCTTCACATCATCAAAGGTTGCGCCTGCGGTTGAAAAGCCCGTTGAAGTCTTGATATAATCCGCCCCTGCCTCGGTCACGATCTCGCACATCTTTATCTTCTCTTCGTCGGTGAGCATACAGGTCTCGATTATTACCTTGAGGATATGGTCACCGCATGCCTGCTTAATGAGAGAGATCTCCTGCTTTATATAGTCGTAATCCCTGCTCCTTAGTCTTCCGATATTGATGACCATATCAATCTCATCGGCGCCCTTATCAAGTGCGTCAAAAGTTTCGAGAACCTTGACCGTGGTGGTCATATTGCCGTTAGGGAATCCTATTACGGTGCAGATCTTCATCTTATCGCCGACATATGCTTTGGCATCCTTCACATAGCAGGGAGGGATGCATACGGAAGCGGTATGATATTTTATCGCATCATCACAGAGTGCCTTTATCTGATCGAATGTGGCATCCTGAAGCAAAAGAGTGTGATCGCATGACGAAAGTATCTTTTCAATATCCATAACCTGCCTCCTTACAATGCAATATCCTACCACATATCGTCTGCAAATAAAATAATGACCCGTCCGCTTTCGCGGACGGGCCATCCCCTATTTAATCAAGTACATTCTTAACTGCTATTATATTGCTCATGAAGTATACGGAATTAACTTCAAGTCCTCTTCTCGGGTTGGACTCCTGTACGATCTGTCCGTTTCCGATATAGAGCGCTACGTGTGAGCATCCGCCCGATCCGTAGCATATAATGTCTCCGGGCTGTGCCTCCGCAAGGGTTATAGCACGTCCCGCGGATGAATATTGTCCGGATGGAGTTCTCGCAATGCTGATACCGAAATCCCTGAATACATAGCAGGTAAATCCGGAGCAGTCGGTTCCCGCAAGACTCTGTCCTCCGAGAATATAAGGATTTCCGACAAACTGGAGTCCGTAATTTACTATTGCCATTCTCAGTTCGGAGATCGTAGCATAATCGGTGCTGAGGTTGGGAACTACGGTAAGATTCTCAACGGGTGCGGAAGCAGATGCGGTGTTTGCGTTCGAAGTGGTGGCTCTTAAGTTCCTCTCTCTTTGGGCCTCTTCCTCTTCACGGATCTCTTCGATAGTCTTGGCCGTCTTGTACTCTTCGGTGATGGTTATGTAATCAGCTGAAACATATCCTGTCTTGCCCTCGGCATAAACTATCTTGACCCAGTCCATACCGTCGTCTTCAAGCTCTTCATCCCCGGCTTCGACTTCCCTTGCCGCAAGATATATTCTGGGATCGGTACCGTTATCCATAACTATACGGTATCTCTCGCCTCTTGTTACATATGTAAGACATGCAGAATCTATCGAAGCATCTTTCCTGACATTGAGCTGGCTTACGAGGATCTCTGCGTAATATTGGGTCTGCTCTTCAAGTCTGTTGTACGCATTTACACCGGTGACAAGGAAATTGTTAAGAACATATCCTTCAACTGCACCCGAGCGGATCCTGATCCACTGGTCATTGTCATCATCGGGATCGGCATCGTCCGCGATCGAAGCATCAGCTTCATCGATGATCGATCCGACGCTTCCGTCATACATGCGTCCTACTATGGAATATTCGGTTCCGGGACCGGAACGTACATTGCAATACTTGGGATTGGTTGAGAAAAGAGCGATCGAAAGATTGAGATATTCCTCTTCGATAACCTCCGAAGGCTCGGTGATCTGTACGGTCACCTGTCTGGCAGCGGTGCTGCCGACAGTCTCGGAAAGAGTGGCGGTTGAAGTGTTGAGTTCTCTCGAAGCACCGCCGGATATGATCCCCGCAGCCTGCGCATTAACGGGAATAAGCACAGCAAGTGCTGTGCCGGCCAATAAAACTGATGCATTTACGAGTAATTTCTTTAAAACCATGATCTCTTTCTTTTTTCGAAGACTTTTTCATTATACCCGTTTTATTATCAAATGCAACATTTTCGTAACAATTTCGAAATATTTAATAAAATCCTGCAATTATTTGCGTTTACAGCCCGTAAATGTTATATTTTCTTGAGCGTGCAAAGGCTTCAATGCACCTATGGAGGCATAAAATGACATCTTCCGAGATGAAAGCATATTTAAAGAAGAAAAAGCGTAAAAGAGCCCTTTTCGTCAGTCTTTTCCTGGCAGTTCTGGCACTCGGACTGACTCTCGGATACGCATTCCTGATAAGACCGGTCTTTCTTGAGGAAAATCCCCTCACAGCCGATGCGGATGTTTCGCAGGAAACCGAAACAGAGCCCGGTTTTATAGGAACGGACATCTCCGCGAACATGACCGAACCGGAGCCCGAGCCCGAACCCTTCGAAGAGTTCGATATCCACGTTATGATGGTCGGTGACGATCTTCTCCATATGGGACTGGTAAACCAGGGAGTACAGGCGGACGGAAGCAGGAATTACGATTTCCTTTTCAAGGATATACTTGAGTTCATAGATGCGGCAGACATAGCCATAATAAACCAGGAGTCGCCCATTGCCGGTAACGACAGGGGCTTCAGCGGTTATCCGGCATTCAATTCCCCCACCGAGGCTGCGGATGCGATAGCAAAGGCCGGCTTCGACGTGGTGCTGACCGCAACAAACCACACCTATGACCAGGGGCTGAACGGACTCATATACTTCCATGATTATTTCACGACCAACTATCCCGATATAAGTGTGGTCGGAACCCATTCCAACCCGAACGAAGACTCAAGAAGTTCCCATAACGGTTCATACTGGATCGATAAATACGGCGTCAGCCCCAACGACAGGCCCAGATTCGATGATCTTACGCTTGAGCCCGAGGACACGGTCAATACCTCCCACTTCATAATAAAAGAAGTAAACGGAGTTAAGATCTCGATCCTCAACTACACCTACTCCCACAACTGGGCCACCTGGGCTAACGGCCTCGACGGTTATCTGAACAGGCTCTGCGCTTATGATCCGGGATCAAGGGAGATCGATTTCAACACCATCAATCCCGAGGTTCTCGAAGACATAAAGCTTGCAAGGGAGCTCACCGATATCGTTATCGTCTGCCCTCACTGGGGCTATGAGTATTCCTTCGAGCCTTGCGCATACCAGAAGGATTTCGCACGCCAGATGATTGATGCAGGTGCGGATGTCATAATCGGAGCCCACCCACACATAGTGGAACCCGTGGAATACATCACCACGGATGCCGGCAATTCCGGACTCTGCTACTACTCCATAGGAAACTTCATCCACTGTCAGGTACAAAATTACACCAGCTTCGAAGGTCTTGCATGGGTGACCATACATGTGGATGAAAGCGGGGCCCATGTGGATCTGGATACTTCCGGTGCCCTTCCCCTTGTGGAATATCAGACCTGGGGACCCTTGGTGATCCAGGGCGTATATCCCCTCGAGGACTTCACGGCGGATATGGCAGCAACCCACGCATGCAACTTCCGTTCTGACAAGGGAATGACCCTTGATCTTCTCCATCAGTGGGACAGCAGCCTTTTCGGAGGCTTCTCCCTGACAAAAGAAGACATTCTCGGAAGTTCATCATAAAAAAAAGAGTCAGGAGAAGTTATCTCCTGACTCTTTTATCATATGTCTTTATTTTTCGAGATATTCTATTGCGGCATCCAGCTGGTTGTCGATCTTGTCCTCGATATATGCGTCATAATCGAACTCGACTTCTATATCCGGAGCAATGCCCACACCATTTATCGCGGTTCCGTTCGGAGTGACATACTGGTCGGTCGTGAACTTGATGCCGGATCCGTCGCTCAGATAGTAGAAATCCTGAACTAGTCCCTTTCCGTAAGTGGTGGTTCCTATCGATATTGCCATTCCGTTGTCCCTGAGGGCTCCGGTCATGATCTCGGATGCACTCGCTGTATGGTTGTCGGTAAGGATGACTATCCTTCCCTTGAACTCTCTGGTGCCGTCACACTCAAATTCCGTACGCTCACCCTGTGCGTTCTCCATCGATACGATCACGCCCTTACACATGATCTGACGGATTATTCCCATGGCAGCTCTCAGAAGTCCTCCCGTGTTGCCCCTAAGGTCGATGACCATATCCTTCATTCCCTGGCCCTTGAGCGTTGCAAGGGCATCGGTGAATTGATCGATCGCAACATCATCGAAATCCTTGATACGGATATAACCGATATCATCGGTAAGCATCCTGTATTCCACGTCGATCTTCTTGAGCTTCTCTCTTACGGCTCTGATTTCAAGCGTTTCGTCCGTAGAAGTTCTGTAAATCGTAAGGACAACCTCGGTTCCTTTTTCGCCGGTCATCTTATCGGCCACTTCATACCTGTCAAGGCCCGTTACATCTTCACCGTTTACCTCAACAATGATATCGCCTGCCTGAAGTCCGGATCTTTCTGCCGGACTGTCTTCATACACCCCGGAAATATAAACATCTCCGTCCTTACTCTGCATGATCAGCGCGCCGATTCCGTAGAAGTTTCCATCGTAATCATTGAATACCGCGGCAAGCTCATCGGCATTATAGTACTCGGCATACTTATCCCCGGTCGCATCCAGCAGGCCGTCGAGAATTCCCTCTCTCAGGGCTTCTTCATCATAATCATATATCGAATATGCCTGAAGATATGATGCGATGGTATTTGCCTTGGCGATGATCTCCGCATCCGCCAGGCTTCTGCCGCCGGATATGTATATCACTCTTCCGATACACAAGAGAAATATAGCAAGCCCCCATATCAGGAACATAAGGATCATTCCCAATACAAAGCCCTTGCCGAATCCGTTCTTTTTCTTTTTTCTTTTACGGGTGTCTTTTTGAACAGCCTCCTCAGGCTGTACTTCCTGCTCCTGCACCGTATTTTCCGCGGGAGCGGTTAGAATTTCCTGATTATCCATATGATTTATTTGCCGAGATAAGGCCACGGTGAAGTGTATTCTCCGTTAAGTCTTACTCCGAAATGCAAGTGGTTACCTGTAGATATTCCCGTCGAACCTACGGCCGCAATGGTCTGGCCCATAACGACCCTGTCGCCCTTTTGAACGTAGAGTGAGGAACAGTGCTCGTAGATGGTATAGAGCCCGCCGCCGTGATCGACCATGACATAATTGCCCATGGCTCCCGAATAAGTAGCCGCGGCAACCTCTCCGTCATAAGCCGCATAGATGTCGGTTCCGAAATTGGCTGCGAAATCTATTCCCCTGTGGAAGGTGCTTGCTCCGGCAATGGGGGCATTTCTGTATCCGAAATCGGATGATACATATTTGTATGAAGCAAGAGGGAAGAGGAACTGTCCGCCGTCGTAGTGAAGACCGTTCTGGCTGGCAAGACGTCTTCTCTCGTCCTCGATCGCTTTGAGTGCCGCTTCTATCTCAGCTTCACGCTGTTCGATCTGCGCCTGGTATGCGGCAATATCAGCCTGTGTCGCATTGATCTGGAGCTGGTAATTGTATATCTCATTGTTCTTCTCTGCGATCAGGGTTTCCTGGTTCGCTTCCTCGAGCTCGGCATTGGCCTTTGCTTCATCAAGGATCTCCTTCTGAAGGTCCAACTGCTGCTTGCAGAGTGATATGTATTCGACATTGGCCTTATACTCTTCCCAGAGGCTTCTGTCCGCCTGGACAACTCTTTCGATGTATTCTGCGCTGTTGAGAAGATCGTTGAGACTCTTTGCGGAAAGAAGCATATCGATCATGCTCTTGTCACCCTGCTCATACATAAGCCTCATGCGGATTATCATGGCATCATGCTGTATGGCTTCGGTCTCCTCGGCGAGGGCAAGCTCGGCTTCGGTCTGGGATATCTCGTTTTCTTTGGCGATGATCTGTTCATTGAGTGCGGAGATATTGTCCTGCATTACGACCAGCTCCGCATCGAGCTCAGTGACATACGCATTCAGGTCGCTCTTAAGTGAAGCAAGCCTGTTCTGGCTTGCGGTAAGGTCCGAAACACGTCCGGAAAGAGCTTCCCTCTCCGCGGTCGCAGCTTCTATCTCACGCTGTTTTTCCTCAATGAGTGCATTGGTATAGGTAACAGCGGATACGGGTGTCGGATCATGCATTGTAACGGATACCGACATTATTGCGGCCGTAAGAAGCATCCCTATGCTTTTGGCGATCAGTTTCTTTTTTGACATAGTTTCCGTATCAGACTTTAAGGTACTTGCGTACAGTGATATAGCTTCCCAATAATCCCATGCCCACACCGATCAGTAACGAAACCGGCAGCAGAACGCCGAAAATCTCTTCGACCGAAAGGAAGCTCAGCATCGATGAAAGCATCTCGAATCTGGTGGTGAGCATATTAAGCACATAGTCATAGAGGTAATAGATCAGATACAGAGGTATCAGCGCGCCGATAAGTCCGATCATCATACCTTCAAGCACGAAGGGCGCCCTTACGAAAAAGTCCGTGGCACCGATATACTTCATGATACCGATCTCTTCCGATCTGACGGAGATACCGACACGTACCGTATTGCTTATAAGGAATATGCTTACCGCAAGGAGTATCAGTATGATCGCTGCGGAAACATATACGAGCATAAGATTGAATCCGGAAAGTGTGGATGCGGTTACTTCCGAATATCTTACAAGTCTTACCTCGGGTCTGGACTGGAGCCATGCAACGAGCTGATCCTGCATGCTGACATTCTTAAGGAAGATCTCATAGTTATGCTCACCCTTGAGAGGATTCTCGGGGAAGCCCTGCTGGTAATCCTCTCCGAAATAGCTGGGACCGAATGTAGCCCAGATCTCTTCGTCGCTGTGGAAGATGACATCCCTTACCTCGGGACGCTGGAGAAGCTCCTGACCGAAGGCATCGACCGATGCATCCGGCACATCTTCATTGAAAAATACGGTTACCGAAACACCCTCTTCAACCGTATAGAGGATATGCTGTGCATTCGAAACGATCGAATAGAACATGCCGAGCAGGAAAAGACATGCTCCGATGGTTGCTACAGACGCAAGCGAGTACCATCCGTTCTTGAACATATTACGGATGCCCTGCCATAAAGTGTACAGAAAGGTTCTAATCTTCATTTACGTACTCCCCTTCCTGCTCATCGCTTATGATCTCTCCGAGCTTCATTGCAACAACTCTCTTTTTCATGGAGTTAACTATCGTGGGGGAGTGGGTAACAACTATGACGGTTGTTCCCTGCTCATTGATCTCCGCAAGAAGATCCATGATGTCCCATGCGTTGTTGGGATCGAGATTTCCTGTGGGCTCGTCCGCAAGAAGTATCGACGGTTTGTTGACAAGCGCCCTTGCAAGAGCAACTCTCTGCTGTTCGCCTCCCGAAAGCTTTCTTACGTTTGCCTTGTATTTTCCCGCAAGTCCTACCATTGCAAGTATGCTGGGAACGTTCCTTCTCATCTCTCTTGAAGGAACCTCGATTATACGCTGTGCAAATGCAACATTCTCGTAAACATTTCTGTCCTTCAGAAGTCTGAAGTCCTGGAATACGACGCCGAGATTCCTGCGGAACTTCGGTATCTGCGAATGACGTAGCTTCTTGGTATTCTGTCCCATTACATGGACATCTCCGCCTGTGGGAAGTATCTCCCTTAAGAGAAGCTTGATCAGGGTTGATTTGCCCGATCCGCTGTCTCCTACGATGAATACGAATTCACCCTTGTCTATTCTGAGCGTAACGTTCTTGACTGCCGGATTTCCTTTCTCGGGATAATTCATGCTGACATCGTCAAGAAAGATGACTCCGTTTTCTTCTATGAACTTGTCACGTTCAGCTTTTATTCTTTCTCTTCTGGTCATTTAAATCTACCTGTCAATATTCGTTCTTCTTCATGTACTTCATGTACTTTACTACCATGAGCGCGATCTTGAATGTGATGGCATCGTCGAATACCCTCAGATCAAGGCCCGTGGTCTTCTGGATCTTGTCGAGTCTGTAGACGAGAGTGTTCCTGTGGATGAACAGCTGTCTCGAAGTCTCGGATACATTGAGCGAGTTCTCGAAGAACTTGTCGATGGTGGGAAGGATCTCATCATCGAACTCGTCAATATCCTTGCCGTCGAAGATCTCCTTGATGAACAGTCTGCATAAGGGGATGGGAAGCTGATAGATAAGTCTTCCGATCCCGAGTCCGCTGTAAGAGATGATCTCTCTTTCCTCAAAGAAGATCCTGCCTACATCGGCTGCCATTCTGGCTTCCTTGTAGGAACGGCTTACTTCCTTTATCTCGGAAGCTACGCTTCCGTATGCGATCTTGATGCCGACCGCTCCGGCTTCGGCAAGAGCATTCCTGAGACCTGCGGTGGTCTCTTCGATCTCCGCTTCCTGCATATCGGGTCTGGACATGGGCTGTTCGAATTCCATCACGACAACAACATCCGTCTCATCGACAGCGGTGACGAAATCCCTGGGTCTGGATAAACAGAAGGTTCTGACAGTCTCAAGTATATTGATGTCCTTGGTATTGGAAGCCTCGGTAAGGATGACAACCCTGGGAACATCATTTGCGATATGGAGCTTCTTGGATCTGCTGTAGATATCTACGAGCAGAAGGTTATCAAGAAGAAGATTCTTGAAGAAATTGTCCTTGTCGAATCTCTCCCTGTATGCAACGGATAAGCTCTGCACCTGGAAAGCCGCCATCTTGCCGAGGGTATATACATCCTCTCCGGCACCGGCAACAGCCAGTACATATTCCAGGGTCTGATCGTCATAGATCTTGAAATACTGGTTGCCCTTGATCTCCTGGGAATCCGCTCCCGAAGATGCAAATTCAACGGCATCCTTGGAAAGACCCGCAATATCCCCGGTGGATACCACACATCTGCCCTCGGGATCCGTGATGGCAAGATCGACCCTTGCGATCTGCTTTAATCCGTCTAATGTAGCCTGAAGTATTTGATTAGATATCATAAATTACTCCGTCAAAAACTATGAAACTGTTACAAAACCTGCGTTGAGGTCTATAAAACTCCAATAAATAATATACACAAAAATGTACAAAAAAACAAGAATTATATAGCAAAAATTAGCAAAAAATACCACCCCGGATTCACCGGGGTGGTTATCATATTTTCTTAAGATCACACGGAAATATCGATATTTCCGCCTACGGAAGGATTTACGCTCCTCTCCATTGCCGCGGAATCAAGAAGCTCGACCATTCCCTGCCCCATATCCCTGCCGGTATCGATGGCCTTGGCAAGAATTGCGGTGCTTATGTCGGTCATTGTGGTGGCCTGTTTGAAATTGACGGCCATATTAACAAGGCCCATATCCATATGCTGCTCCCCCGGGAGTAAGAACTCATTCCCTCTAAGTGCATATATTATACAGCTTATGTAAACAGATATCAAGCAGACAGAAGGGCGGGTACGGTGATGAAACAGGGGGACAGTTCTGCTGTTTCAGTTTTATCTCAGGCTTATGGTCCCGTCACCTATGGTGATCTTATCCTCTTTGAGAAGCTTTCCCACGGCGCGTTTGAATTCATTCTTGCTCATGCCGGTCTTCTCACGGATAAGCTCGGGATCGCTCTTATCGTAAAAGCCGATCCTGCCGCCGGAGCTCTTTATCATCTCAAAGATCTTCTCAGCGTCTTCATTTCTCTGGACATAGCCCTTGTCACGGACCGCAAGTTCCAGCCTGCCGTCTTCAAGGACTCTTGCTACCCTCGCGGTGATCCTGCTTCCTGCGACTATCTTCTCAGCCGCTCCGAACATCTCCTTTTTGGGGATAAGAGCCGAATACTTATCATCAACGGCAACAAATGCTCCGAAATTCTCACTTATAAGATAGACCGTTCCGACAACCGTGTCATCTTTCTTGTACCCGGATCTGTCCTCAAGGCTTTTATAGACATCCATCTTTGCACAGAGTCTGTCGGATTTATCCGCATACATTGTGACAAGGATCTCATCACCCTCCTGCACCCTGTATGTCTGCTGTGCATAAGGAAGAAACAGGTCCTTTTCGAGCCCCCAGTCAAGGAACGCGCCTATCTTGGTCACCTGAAGCACCCTGAGCCTTGCAAGCGAGCCGATGGTGAGCCGGGGTGTTTCAAGAGTTGCGATCTGCCTGTCCTCGGAATCGCGGTACACAAATACATCGAGCTCGCTTCCGATGTTAACGCCCTCGGGAACTCTCGATGCGGGCAAAAGAACCCTCTCCTCGGCCTTGTCTCCCTGACCCTCTTCCGCCAGGTAGATGCCGAACTCAACCTTCTTTACCACTTTTAATTTCTGTCTGTAACCGGTTTTTATCATTTGAATTCCATTACGGCATAGGGTGCGCCGTCTCCGTTTTCAAGAGAAACTATGTAACCGTCTTCTCCTAGATCGAATACTCTCGGGTATATCGTATCACCCAGAAACGCCTGTGCAAGATACTGTGCCCTGAAGCCTGTCCTTGCCCTTCCTCCAGGAACATACGAAGCTGCTATCTGGACGAACTTGCCGTTGTTCACATGGTGGTTTGCATCAAGGTGTATCGCCTCGATCGTCATGGGTCTTTCCTGGACTCCTCCCTCGGGAACGTGGATCTTGCGGACGATCCTTCCCATAGGAAGCGCTTCTTCGATCTCATACCTGTCCAGCATATCCTGAGTCAGGGGGACGGGCTTAAACTTTTCCGTATCAAGAAGTGCCCAGACGGTATATGCCCTTACTATGATGTCTTCCCCGGAGCGGATGCCGAAGCATCTCTTTCCGACAAAGCTGTTGAAATCAACAGGGAACGTAAATACCTTGACCTTCTCGCAGAGTCTGGGAAGACGGTCTATTTCGACCTGCCAGCTGTTGAGAACCCAGAAAACCTTCTTTTCCCTGCAATAATCCAGTCCCAGTCCGAGATCTTCCGACTGAAAGGTCGAGCTGTCCTGCAAAATATCTATAAGTGCGGGGATGCTGAGATTCTCCTGTTCATCCACCTGGCTGTATCCGATACGGATGTCATATTCGTACATTATTTATTCCTCAAGCAAACATATTTAAAAGGATCTCTGCTATTCCGGAAAGAATGAACAGGATCATTCCGACATTGATGATAACGGTACCGAATCTCCTGCCCTTCGGTATCGTAAACCGTCCGGGCCTGAAATTGATCTTGCCCGTTGCAAGCAGGACTATAAGCAGGATCATTCCGATCACCATAACTCCAATCACACTCATGGCGTACAGGCCGTAGATCATGAATGAATCGATATTCTTCTCAACATACTCGGCCAAAAGTTCGTCATCTCCGGTCGAAATGACTTCCCGGATCCCGTCGAGATCAGTTGCATTAAGTGCTAGCAGCGGGACTATGCTTCCTATGAAATTAAGGACAATATGGTACACGATCGTAATCGTGACCCTGCCGGTCCTCAGATACACATACGCCATGAAGCATCCGAGAAGGAATGCATAAACACCCTGTGTAAGGTTTCCGTGGAACAGGCCGAAAAGAAGTCCGGTCACCACGACGGTAACGCCCTCACCGTAAGGCCTTAGTCTGTCACAGAGAAGTTTTCTGAAAAGAAGCTCCTCCACAATGGGGCCGATGACGACCATGATCACGATATTGATGATCAGATCCCCGGAAAAAACAAGCTCCTGAACGTCATTGGTGGATGCCTGCGCCTGCGGAGCAAAAGCTTCTATCATAAGACCGATGTACGTCCCTATAAAGTTTCCGGTATACATGAGTCCCAGGGCTATGATGAGACCGACGAGAAAATGTCCGAATCCACACGGGGCTTTTTCGGGCTTTTCCGCGGTAAGCTTCTTCATCATCATAATGCATATGGGAGCTCCCACAAGATACATCGGAAGAATGCTGGCCAGCAGCATGAACAGATAATTGTCCCAGAGACTCCTGTCGATCAGGTTAACGGCTATCGAGACGATCACCTGAACGGCAGCCGCCGCTATCGAAAAGACGAAATAGCTCATTCCTATGCCGCTGAAATGCCTTTTGGCTCCCTTTTGGTCAAAACCGAAGCGGGGCTGCCCGTAATTATATCCCTGCGGGAAATTCTGCATCATAAAGGGATCGAAGCCCGGCTGATAATACCCTCCCGGAGGGGGCATCTGGGGCTGACCCTGTGGCGGAACCTGCTGATAAAAACGCTGATCGTTGCCGTCCATTAACTCTCCTAAATATATAAAATAAGACCGAGGACTGTGTCCTCGGCCTCGAGCAGGGCTACAAGGACTCGAACCTTGAAAATGACGGAATCAGAATCCGCTGCCTTACCATTTGGCTATAGCCCTATGTGCGTTACGAAAACACATTATAATGAAAGTGTCCGCAAATTGCAAGCACTATTTTTCCGAAAGAAGATGATTGATAAACTGCCCCGCACATCTGCCTGAAAGACCGCCGTGGCTCATCTCCCATCTGTCGCTCAGAAGATAGAGCTCCTTCTCATCCATCACGATGCCGTTTTTGTCCGCGAGTGCCTTGACTATGTCGTGGAAAAGCTGCCTGTCGGGCTTGTAATAGCCTATGGTAACACCGAAACGGTTTGCAAGCGAAAGCTTCTCTTCCATCGTATCGGACCTGTGGATATCGGCGTTCTGTTCCACATCATCCCTGTCCGTCCACATCTCACGCACAAGATGGCGCCTGTTTGAGGTCGCATATATAAGGATATTGTCGGGTCTCGTCTCAAGCCCGCCCTCTATGACAGCCTTCAGGAACTTATATTCAGACTCATCCTCCTCGAAGGAAAGATCATCCATATAAATAATGAACTTGTAATTTCTGTTCTTGATCTGCGAGATCAGCTGGCTCAAGAACCTGAACTGATACTTGTAGATCTCGATCATACGGAGGCCTCTGTCATAGTATTCATTGACTATAGCCTTAATGCTGGTCGATTTACCGGTTCCGCTGTCACCGAAAAGAAGAACATTATTGGCCTTCCTTCCCTCAACAAACGCCTCGGTATTCTCAATAAGCTTGGCCTTCTGGATCTCATACCCGTGAAGGTCATTAAGGACAACATGCTCCATATTCGCTACCGGCTTGAAAATGACACTGCCGTCAGGAGCATCTGCGATACGGAATGCCTTGTTGAGTCCGAACATTCCGACTCCGTAATCCATGTAAAAGTTTGTCATGATGCGGAAGAATTCATCGGAATTCCCCGCCTTCGAAAGCTTATCGGAAAGAGCCCTCACCTTCTCGCTGACGCTTCCGTTATACATAAGGGAAGGCTTTTCTATCGCCTTGTAATCCGTTATGCAGCTGAATACATCCGTCTGAAGGAGCTCCTCGATCCAGGAAAAATCATAATGAAACAGTTCGATGAAAGCAGTGAAATCACTCTTTGCGAAATGATTGACCGTTCCTTCGCTTCCTCCGGTCTTTTCCGCTGTGAGGGTAAAGGGATTCTCGGCGTTGACAAGAAGATATGTCAGATAGTTCTGCCAGAGGTTTCCGTCAAAATTATAATCTGTGGATATGACCAGGATCTTCTTGATCTGGGCATACACATGCGAGGTAACCTCGCCGAGATCATATTCGCCCGCACGAAGAGTCCTGCAGACTTCGGCAAGCTGCATCAGAACGGAATCTTCGGGAAGTCCCCCATATATAAGGAATCTGGACGTGATCCTATCCATAAACTTTTATACCTCAAACATCAGATCTTCATAAGTGGGAACGGGCCACATTCTCTTATCAACGATCATCTCGAGTTTATCAACGGGAGTTCTGAGAAGTGCCATTGCCGGAACAACCTGATCCCTGTAGAAGACGGCCTGATCCTTGCCGAAGTTCATAGCCTTGGCTTCTCCGGCGATCCTCTCAAGATTCTCAACGGAATCGAGTGTCTCGGCAAGAAGTGCGGATACCTCGGAAAGTATTCTGGATACCGCTGCGGGATCGGAGCCTGCCGCCTTTACATTGTTGATCGTCTCGGCCAGCGTGCGCTCATACTTGACCACTGCAGGGATGTAGAGCTTTCTTGCCATTCCGGTCATGGTATTTGCTTCAATATTTATGCTCTTTGAATAAGTCTCGTAAACGATCTCCTCACGGGACTCAAGCTCAACCTTCGTATAGATTCCGAATCTTTCAAAAAGGGCAACGCTCTTATCGGTGGTAAGTGCGCTTGCGGCATCAACCATTGTCTTAATATTGGGAAGTCCGCGCTTTTCCGCCTCTTTTACCCAGTTCTCGGAATATCCGTTTCCGGAGAAGATGATCCTTACATGCTCGGCAAGATATTTCTTGATGAGGTCATGGCATGCGAGTTCGAAATTATCGGCCTTCTCAAGCTCATCCGCAGCATCACAGAAGCTTTCCGCAACAATGGTGTTGATCGCGGTGTTGGCATCGGCAATGGAATCCGAGCTTCCCACCATACGGAACTCGAATTTGTTGCCGGTAAATGCAAAGGGTGAAGTACGGTTTCTGTCGGTGGCATCCTTCTCGATATCGGAAAGGGTGGATACGCCGGTTATGAGCTTTCCGCCATGGATGGAGTGGTCGGCTGCACCGGTCTCTATCAGCTGCTTTACGACATCCTCAAGCTGTTCCCCGAGGAATACGCTGATGATGGCGGGCGGCGCCTCATCCGCACCGAGTCTGTGCTCGTTTCCCACATTTGCGGCGCTCTGTCTGAGCAGATCCGCATGCTCGTCCACAGCCTTGAGGATGCAGGCAAGAACAAGAAGGAACTGGACATTCGCCTCGGGCGTATAACCGGGATCGAGCAGGTTGACACCCGTGTCGGTTGTAAGTGACCAGTTATTATGCTTGCCGCTTCCGTTTACACAGCTGTAGGGCTTTTCGTTAAGGAGACAGTGAAGGCCTCTGCGCTCCGCAACCTTCTTCATGGTTTCCATTATTATCTGGTTGTGATCCACCGCGATATTTGCGGTCTCATATATGGGAGCAAGCTCGTGCTGTGCGGGAGCAACCTCGTTATGCTGGGTCTTGGCGGTGACGCCGAGCTTCCAGAGTTCGAGATTGAGGTCCTTCATGAATGCTCCGATCCTCTCCCTGATAGCGCCGAAATAGTGATCGTCCATCTCCTGACCCTTGGGTGCCGGTGCACCGAAGAGAGTCCTTCCGGCAAATACCATATCGGGACGCTTTAAGTACTTAGCTCTGTCGACAAGAAAATACTCCTGCTCGGGTCCTACCGAAGGAGTTACCTTGGTCGCTTTTTTATCACCGAAAAGTCTAACGATACGGAGAGCCTGTTCAGAAACTGCCTCCATCGAACGAAGGAGAGGTGTCTTTTTATCAAGAGCCTCACCCGTGTAGGAGCAGAATGCGGTGGGGATGCAGAGGATGACGCCGGTTGCGTCTTCCTTAAGGAATGCGGGGGAGGTGATATCCCATACCGTATATCCTCTTGCCTCAAAGGTTGCCCTGAGTCCGCCCGAAGGGAATGATGAAGCATCGGGTTCGCCCTTGATGAGCTCTTTTCCGGAAAATTCCATGATCATCCTTCCCATATTGTCGGGATGGGTGACAAATGAATCGTGCTTCTCTGCGGTAATACCGGTGAGGGGATGAAACCAGTGGGTATAGTGGGTCGCACCGTTTTCGACTGCCCAGTCCTTCATTGCTCCGGCAACGATATCTGCGGACTTTCTCGAAAGCTCGCCGCCTTTTTGCATTACGCCGACGACCTCTTTATATACTCCTTCGGGAAGTCTTTCCTTCATTTTGCCGAGGGTGAAGACTTTCGATCCGAAGATCTCCTCGATATTTACATTTTCACAGCATGCATTTTCCGACATCAGGATAACTCCTTTGAAAATATGATTTTCTATACGTGCATATCAGTAACAGTTTATACATTTATGCCCGATTTTTCAATTATTCTTTTGCCTGCGGAAGGTGCCCTATTCTGCCGTTACTCTTCGGCTTTCGCATCTTCGCTTTCCTTCTCCGGAGCATAGTAGAGATTCTCTTTCAGATACTCTTTGTTTGCCTCGAAATCGACTCCCAGAACCGCCATGGAATCAATGTTTTCGTTCCACCATGTATTTTCAAGGGGAATGCTTCCGCTCATTCTTTCATATCTCAGCGCAAAAGGAGCCCTGAGAAGGAGCGTGTAGCACTCCGTAAATGAAAGATTGGTGGTGAGATTGGGGCAGAGCGCTTCGATCAATCCGTTAAAGTCCTTAAAAACGGTTCCGGGGAGCTTTCCTATGATCTCCTCCATAACCTTCCTCTGGCGCTCGGTACGGCCGAAATCCGTTCCGATATATCTGTTCCTGGAATATGCGAGAGCCTGGGCACCGTTCAGATGCATCATTCCGCCTTCAAGCTGGTAGATATAATCATATCCGAACTCCTTGCCGCGGAGCTCATTGTATTCGTTAAGATATGCATTCAGCCAGATGACCTCATCGGGCGTAAGCTCAAGATCCACTCCCCCGACCGCATCCACTACCCCTGCGAATGCTTCGAAGTTGACCAGGATATATCTGTTTACGGGAATGTCAAAATTCTGCTCGACCGTCTTCATAAGGAGCTCCGGACCGCCGTAAGCATATGCCGCATTTAGTCTGTTGGAGCCGTAACCCGGTATCTCGACATAGATATCCCTCAGTATCGAGGTCATGAGTACCTTTCCTGTCTTGGTCGAGATCGAAACAAGAATCATAGCGTCGCTTCGTCCGTCCTCGCCACCGAGCCTCGAATCATTTCCGATCAGAAGGATATTCGTGACACCGTCCTGCGAAAGAGGCCTGTCATTAAGATCACCCGCCTCTTCGTAGGTCATGAGAGAGTAAGCCTTCTTTGTCATAAAAAATGAAATGCCGAGCACAACGGCAAGCAGTACAAGAAGCGTTACAAATACGGTCCTGATAAACGATTTGAAGGGATTCTTCCTGCGTGGCGCCGTTGCTTTTCTGCGGCCCGCGGGTGCATTTCCGCGGGGCGCCTGTGCTTTCTCATGGGGTGCAGGCGCTTTTTTACGAGGTTTCTCCCAGCCTTCCGGAATGCTGTAATAAACGGGCTGCGAAGGCATCCGGGCATATCCCTGACGGGCGGGTCTTCTGTTCTGAGTGGCCGCGCCTGCGGGCCTTTCGTTCTGCGGGGGCCTGCCTGCGGGACTTCCGTTCTGCAGGGGCCTGCCTGCGGGCCTTCCTCCCGGAGCGGCCGCACGCTGCCTCGGCCTTTCATCATAGTTTATATAATCTTCTTCTCTGTATCTTACAGGACGCTCCTCAGTCCTGCTTCTTCTGTTTACGACATCTCTGTCATTAATAAATCCGTTACTCAAAACCTTTAATTCCTCGATCCTAACATTCTCATGACATCCCCCGGCTCAGGTGCCTGATCCGCCTCACAAGAGATGACCGCTTTTATCATCATGCTCGCATGGGGACAGCTGCTCATCTCATTTCCCTCGGGGTCATACATCTTAACAGCCTTAGCCTGCAGATTGCTTCCGTCCGGTTTCATGATCTCTATTTCTTCACCGACGGAGAATTTATTCTTCTGCACAAAAGTGACAATAGTGTCACTGCCGGACCTCTCCGCAGTCTCTATGCTTCCGAGATAGACAGCATTACTCTCATAGGTCCTGCCGTCATAGATCTGACCGCCTTCTCCGGGATTTCCGTAGAAAAATCCTGTTCCGTAGGGCCTGAACGTGGTCATCGAGATCTGTTCTTTGTACACTTCGATATTCCGCTCATACACGGCGGGATCTTTGAAATAATCGTCTATAGCTTTTCTGTATGTCCTTGTAACCGACGCCACATAGAGAGGATTCTTCATACGTCCCTCTATCTTAAGGGAATCTATGCCTGCATTTATCATATCCGGAAGATGGTCTATCATGCACAGATCCCTCGAGCTGAACACAAATGTCCCTCTCTCAGTCTCCTCAACGGGCATATACTCTCCCGGCCTTGTCTCTTCGGTGACATAGTACTTCCATCTGCAGGGATGTGTGCACGCTCCCCTGTTGGAATCCCTGCCGGTCATATAAGCGGACAGAAGACATCTTCCGGAATATGAGATACACATTGCCCCGTGAACGAACGCCTCTATCTCCATGTCATCCGGGATATTCTCACGGATCTTGCGGATCTCTTTGAGAGAAAGCTCTCTTCCGACCACTATTCTGCGGGCGCCCTGTCTGTACCAGAAATTACAGGTCGCATAGTTTGCGTTGTTGGCCTGTGTCGAGATATGGATCACAGCCTCGGGGAAGTTTCTGACACAAATGTCATACATCCCGGGATCCGCGATCAGGATCGCATCAGGGGATTCCTTCATATTGCGGAGCTCCGTAAAATACTGTGCAGCCTCATCCAGGTCGTGATTATGTGCAATGATGTTGGCCGTGACATATACCCTGACGCCTGCTGCATGGGCTTTTTCTATGCAGCGGGACATCTCTTCTACGGAAAAATTGCGTGCCTTGGCCCTGAGGGAAAAGAATTCCCCTCCCATATATACCGCATCGGCGCCGTAATGAAGAGCCGCTTCAAATGTATCCGGTCCTCCCGCGGGAACGAGAAGCTCGGGCTTATTTCTCTTTTCCATGCCTGACACCTCTAATTCTTCTTCCTGTAGCTTACCGTCACTCCGTCGGCCATGGGCAGAATGGCCGATTCCAGATAAGGCGAATCGCTGATCTTTCTGAGATACTCCCTCATTCTCTCATGTATGGTCCTGTCTCTTCGCCTTACGGCATATCTTGATTCTATGACATCCCCGTCCTGCATCACATTGTCGGAGACAAGCATTCCGCCCGGAGTAAGCAGCCTTACAATATCATCGAGAAATGCGATATACTGTCCCTTCGCCGAATCAAGAAAGATGAAATCATACTCTCCGTCCTTAAGTGCAGGAAGTATCTGTGCGGCATCGCCCTCTAAAAGCTCTATCTCAGGACCGTGCTCTGCAAAATTCTTCCTCGCCTCGGCGAGCCTGGGTTCATAGTTTTCTATGGTTGTGACACGTGCGTCAGGTGCATATTCATGCATAAGCAGTGCCGAAAAGCCGACAGCAGTGCCGATCTCCAGGATGTTTTTCGGACGCACATATCCCATCAGAAAACGCAGCAGTCCCTGAACGGAACTTCTGATTATCGGGATCCCGTCCTCCAGAGCCTTCACCCTGATCTTATCAAGGTGATCCGGCAAAGGGAGCTGTGTAAGCTCTATGTATTTTTCCGTGCGTTCTCTGTTCATAAATGCTGTAAAGGGCGCCCTTACCGGACGCCCCCGTTTTTTAATTATGGATTTACGGCTTCTGTTTCCCCCGCGCCTTCCGCTTCTTCCAAAGGCTCGGTCACCACACTGTCATCTTCAACAGCCTGGGCATCCTGAAGGATCGTTTCTTCTTTCTCAGCCTGCTCAAGTTCCTTGGCCTCGGTTATGGAAGCTATCTGCTGGAACATCTCCTCCGCGGTCTGTTCGGTACTGAATGTATAGGTACCGCCCTTTACCCCCTCACGGTATTCGGATGCGTAATACTGGAGCGCAAAGAGAATGGAATCCCTTGAAAGTCCCTTGGATTCGAATAGTTCACCAAGCTCTTTGGCACTGAAATCCATGGGGATCTCAACAGTGATTTCCTTGCCGTAACCCTCAGATGCGATGGGTTCTTCGGTGAAGACCCTGTAACCGAGGTTATAGCATCTTGTCGCACCCTTGATGACAAAATATATGATTATCACCCACATTGCGATCCTGAATACCATATCCAGAACCGAAAGGGACAAAAACAACGTCTTTTTCCTGCTCATGATCTACCTTATTCGAAATCCAGCGCTTCCGTGATCTTGTATGTCATATCCTGCATCATCCTGCAGAAAGCGAGCTCCGCATCAAAAAATGCATCCGCTCTCGGCTCGGTCGACCTGAATCCGACAATCTCCGTTCTGAATCTGTCATATTCCGCCAGATCCATATCTTCGGACTGCTGAAAATTATAATTCCTCTTGCGGAAATCATCAACCCTGCGCTTAAGCTCCGGGTCCTTCCTGAGTTCCTCAAGTGCTTCCCTGTACTCCGCATATACATCCGTTTCCCTTATGGAAGCGATGAAATTTTGCATGGCTTCTTCGTAAGTATCCAATGCCTTCTCCTTATGCTTCCTCGATAATGGGAAGTATCATCGGCTTTCTCTTGAGGTTCTTCCAGACAAAATCTCCCATTGCATCCCTTACGGCAGTCTTGATGGTGTTCCAGTCGGCGTCCTCATCAAGGCATTTTTCAACCGCGGACTGTGCCACGGCGGCCGCTTCGGTAAGAAGATCTTCGGATTCCTTGATATATACGAAGCCTCTCGATACGACATCGGGTCCCGCTATCAGCTCTCCCTCCGCAGAAATGCACATGCATACGATAATTATACCATCTGCGGCAAGTCTCTGCCTATCGCGAAGAACGACGTTGCCGACATCACCGACACCGGATCCGTCAACCAGGATATCGCCAACGGGAACCTTGCCTGTTATCTCAGCGCTTTCCGAGTCAAGCTCAAGAATATCGCCGCTCGACATTATCTTGATCCTGTCCTTGGTAAAGCCGAGTTCTTTCGCAATATTCGCCTGGGCCATCAGATGCTTGTATTCTCCGTGTACGGGAACGCTGAATTTGGGCTGTACAAGGGAGTAGATCAGCTTGATCTCTTCCCGGCACGCGTGTCCCGATACGTGAACATCCTGGAATACGACATTTACACCCTTTTGAAGAAGGGAATTGATGACTCTCGTGACCGGCTTTTCATTTCCCGGGATTGGATGAGACGAAAAGATTACCGTATCTCCCGCGCCGATCGTGATCTTCCTGTGTGTTCCGTCCGCCATCCTGGACAGAGCCGCCATACTCTCGCCCTGGCTTCCGGTCGTGATGATGACCTGTCTGTCAGCGGGCAGGTCCTTCATCTCATCAAGCGTAGCCAGAGTGTTCTCAGGAATATCGATGCGTTCAAGGCGCTGCGCGGTATCAATGATATTGACCATGCTGCGGCCCTCGACCGCAACGCGTCTGCCGAATTTGTAAGCGGTATTGATAATCTGGCGCACCCTGTCGACGTTCGAAGCGAATGTCGCAACGAATATCCTGGTGTTCTTATTTTCCTCGAAAATATCATCGAAGATGGGGGCCAGAGTCTTCTCCGATGGGGTAAATCCGGGTCTTTCCGCATTGGTCGAATCGCAAAGGAGTGCGAGCACACCCTTTTTGCCGATCTCAGCGAATCTCTGAAGATCGATCGAGTCTCCGTATACGGGGGTATAATCAACCTTAAAGTCTCCGGTATGCACAACGCAGCCAACGGGTGAATAGATTGCAAGGGCTGCGGCATCAACGATACTGTGATTGGTACAGATGAACTCAACCCTGAAAGCTCCGAGGTTAATGGACTGGCCGAATGTCACCACTTTCCGTCTGATGCTCTCCATGAGCTTCGTTCCCTGGGCCGCATGCTCCTTGTCATATTCCTCAAACTTATGCTCGATAAGCCCCATGGTCAGCCTGGTCGCATAAACGGGAGCGGGAACCTGCGAGAGAACATATGCGATCGAGCCTATATGATCCTCGTGTCCGTGGGTTATGACAAAGCCCTTGAGCTTGTCGTAATTTTCCTTAAGATAAGTTACGTCGGGTATTACGAGGTCGATACCCAGCATGTCGTCCTGCGGAAATGCAAGTCCGCAATCCACAACGATAATACTGTCTTCGTATTCGAAGGCAGTGATGTTCATTCCGATCTGCTCAAGTCCTCCCAGGGGGATTATCTTAAGCTTGGAAGTCGGAATCTCTTTATTATTGTTACTCAAATATATTGTCCTTTCTTTTCAATTGAAAAGAAAACCGTACCCGGCGCTTTCTCAATCCTCACGCTCAAGTGAGACATCATCGAGAAGGTCCTCGAAGACCGGTGCCAGGGCGTCGAGCTCGTCGTCATCAGATACGATCACATATCTGCTCTCCTCTTCGCCCTCTTCGGACATGTCCTTGAGGATAAGAGCCTCTCCGTCGCCTTCCTCGAAATCGGTGACAAGGATATAGTCGTGTCCGCCCAGCCTTGTCTGTTCGAGAACGAAGAATTCAACGGGATCTGCTCCTTCAGGTTTGAAGATTATCTTTTCAAGTTTCTTTTCGTTTTCTTCAGTGTTCATATGTTTCCCTGTTCATATAGCTCTGCAGAATGAGTTGTGCAGCTATCATATCAACATACTTTTTGTGGTCTGCCTTGGGAACGCCTGCTTCATCCATGATCTCATCGGCTTCGACCGTGGTAAGCCTTTCGTCCTCCATGATGACGGGAAGTCCCGTCCTTCTTTTTACGGAGTCGGCAAATTCCTCCGTAAGCCTCACCCTTTCGCCCTCATCCCCGGAAAGCATAAGGGGTTTTCCGATCACTATTGTCCCGACATCGTAGCGCACGACGAGCTCCTCGATGCGGGCATAGGTCTTACGCAGCTTATTCGGATGCTCCCTGCGGATTATCTCCACAGGCTGCGCTGCAAGAAAAAGCGGGTCGCTGACCGCAACACCTACCGTCTTCGACCCGAAATCAAGACCCATTAATCTTTTTCTTTCATTTTCCATTAACTAAATATCAGTTCCAGCCCTTGCTGGCAATGTATTCAAGAAGCAGTTCTTCGACAAGCTCATCACGCTCTGCCTTCATGATCAGGGATCTTGCGCCCTTGTGGCTGGTGATATAGGTGGGGTCTCCGCTCATGATATATCCGACGATCTGGTTGACCGGATTATAGCCCTTTTCCTGGAGAGCCTCATATACTTCCTCGAGAACGGAAGCCGCCCCCGAATCGTCGGTGGGCACCTCGAAAAACTGTGTCTCGGATATTTCTCTAGCCATCAGATCACCTCCCATAACCCCTCAAATATATACCTCTTCAGATTTTACCGCATCCATGTGTTATTTTCAAGTTATGTCGCCCGCATGCGATACGCTTTTTTCATAATATGAATCGGCAAAACTATGTTATAATGACGGACATGAACAAACAGATATTCAACACATTTTTGATCAAATATGCGGAAATAGGCATCAAGGGCAACAACAGGTATCTTTTCGAGGATGCCCTTGTGGCTCATATCAATGCCGCCATGAAGACCCTTCCCGGAAGATTCCTCACAAGGAAAACTCCCGGAAGGATCTATCTTGAATGCTCCGAGGACAAAAACGGAGCCTCCTTCGATTTCGATGAAGTGGTCGAAAAGCTTAAGCATATCTTCGGGATCGTCTACATCTGCCCGGTCATCGTATACAAGACCGAGGGGCAGGAGCAGCTCCGTGAACAGTCCGTAAGATACTGGAGCGACATGTACGGCGAGACCGACAAAACATTCAAGGTCGTCTGCAGGAGAGGAAACAAGGGATATCCCCTCGATTCGATGGAGGTCGCAGCCGATCTCGGCGAAGCGATCCTCGGTGCGTTTCCCTCCCTCAAGGTCGATGTCAGAAAGCCCGGCATCTTCCTTAACGTTGAGCTCAGGGACAAGACCTATATCTACTCGGAGTCCATTCCCGGCCCCGGCGGAATGCCGGTCGGGACCAACGGAAAAGGAATGCTCCTTCTTTCAGGCGGAATCGATTCACCCGTTGCGGGATATATGATCTCAAAGCGCGGTGTATCCCTCGATGCGGTATATTTCAACGCTCCGCCCTACACTTCGGAAAGAGCAAAGCAGAAGGTAGTGGATCTTGCGAAGATCATCTCCGCATATACCGGTCCGATCAATCTCCACGTCATCAACTTTACCGATATACAGCTTGCCATCTATGAGAACTGCCCCCATGACGAGCTGACCATAATAATGCGCAGATATATGATGAGGATCGCGGAATATCTGGCATACGAGAACGGATGCCACGGACTCGTTACCGGTGAGAGCGTGGGCCAGGTCGCATCACAGACCTTCGCCTCGCTCGTTTCAACCAATGAGGTCTGCACCCTTCCGGTGCTCAGACCCCTCATCGCATTCGATAAGCAGGAGATCGTCGAGATCTCCGAGAAGATCGGGACCTACGAGACCTCGATCCTTCCTTATGAAGACTGCTGCACGATCTTCGTGGCTAAGCACCCCGTGACCAACCCGAGCAGGACCGTGATCCAGAAGCACGAACATAAGCTCGACGACATCATTGAAGGGCTTCTTGCCAGGGCATACGAAACAGACGAGATCATCGAAATAGGAAAATAAAAAGACCGAAGGGTTTAACCTTCGGTCTTTGAAGCAACGAGGCTGATTATACCTGATACTGCTTAAGAACCTCGAGAACATCATCAGCTCCGCCCTCGGTGTGGATATTGAGGTCGATGGGCTTGGAAAGATCGAGGCTGAAGATACCCATGATGGACTTAGCGTCGATTACGTATCTTCCGGATACAAGATCGAAATCATATTCGAACTTGGTGATATCGTTTACAAAACTCTTTACCTTGTCAATAGAATTAAGAGAAATCTTTACTGTTTTCATTTGAGTTACCTCCTTATTTCTCTGAAATTTTTCTTTTTTCCTCGTTGCTACGGTGTAATAGTAATTGACTGTTAATGGATTGTCAAGCCTGACGGCCCCTTAAAGAGAACCAAACTTTTATGAGAAAAATGCCCAAAACTATAGCATTCCACAACCTCGGCTGTAAGGTGAATGCTTATGAAACCGAAATAATGCTTCAAACTGCACAATTGGCAGGATATAAAATTGTGCAGTTTTCACAGATTTCGGACATATATGTTATCAATACTTGCACGGTCACAAATATCGCCGACAGAAAAAGCAGGCAGATGCTCCACCGTGCGAAGAAGCTTAACCCGGATGCGATCGTCGTTGCGGTCGGATGCTATGTCCAGACCGGAAGCGACGCCCTTTTGAAGGATCCCCTTGTCGACATCTGTATCGGCAACAACCACAAGGCGGAGCTGATACCCATCATTGAGGACTACGCCGGGAACCGCATCGAAAAGAAGATCGTAATGGATGATCTCGGAATCCCCGCCTCCTACGAGTATATGACTCTGGAGACCATGACCGACCGAGTCCGCACCTTTGTCAAGATCCAGGACGGCTGTAACCAGTTCTGCACCTACTGTGCCATACCACTTGCAAGGGGCAGGGTCCGGTCAAGGAAGGAAGATGACATTTGCGAAGAGATCCGCGGCCTGATTGAAAAGGGATGCTCCGAGATAGTACTTACGGGAATCCATGTCGGATCATACGGCATCGACCTGGATGAAAACGGAAGCATTTCGGGAGATTACGGCGGAAAGAGCAGGCTCATAGATCTGGTCGAAGAGATTGCGAAGATCCCCGGACTTGAGCGGATCCGTCTCAGCTCGGTCGAACCCAGGATCATCACGGAAGAAAACGCGGAGCGGCTTTCGAAGATCAAAACCTTATGTCCGCACTTCCACCTCTCACTCCAGAGCGGCTGCGACGCAACTCTTAAAAGAATGAACAGGCACTACAGCACAGATGAATACTGCCAAAGCGTTCTCAGCCTCAGGAAATACTTCGACGATCCCGCGATAACCACGGATGTCATCGCAGGCTTCCCCGGAGAGACCGATGAGGAATTCGAAGAGACCCTCGCCTTTGTTAAGAAGGTCGGCTTTGCGGATATGCATATATTCAAGTTTTCACCGAGAAAGAATACCAAAGCCGCATCAATGTCCGGCAGGGTTCCGGAAGAGGTCAAGACCGAAAGAAGCCAGAGGCTCATAGATACGCAGATCGAAATGACCCGCGAATACATGAAGCGCCATATCGGCAGGACCGAGACAGTGCTGATCGAAGAACAGCAGATCATCTTCGGAAAGAAATACATGACCGGTCATACGCCCGACTATATTATGACAGCAGTGTCAGACACTTCTCTGTCGCCCGGAGATACGGTTGACCTCAAACTCACCGGAATACTTACCGAGGAGATAATGTCGGCTGAAAAGTAGAGAAAACAGCAGAACCGTCCCGCTGTTTTCCGATAGAACATAAAAAACGTAAGCAGCTTTTGCCGCTTACGTTTTCTTTTATCGTGATATCTCTTATCCGAGTGTGAACTTCTGAGTGTTTCCGCCGGCGGTAGCTTCGTACTCGCCCTTGAAGCCGGTGACCTCCGCGAAGCCCTCTGCATCGGTATGGACCGTGTAATCCGTGGTCCACTCTTCCTTTATCATCTTCTTAAGCTCCGTGTATGCGGGCTTGATGCTTCCGTCCTTCCTTACAAGGCCGCTGGGAGCACCGAGCCATGCTCCGTCCGCAAAATCCCATCCGGTAACAGCCTCTACAAGAGGATGGTCGAAGAGGATCTCCATCATCTCCCTCCATTCCTTCCTCTGCCTCTCCTCACCCTCAGGTGTGGTGGGCCAGACCTCAGGCTGGTAATCATTGAGATCCACGATCTCGGGAGGCATGAGTTCTCCGGAGATCAGGGTATTTTCGGTAAAGTGGAGAGGAAGTCCGAAGAATGAGAATCTGTCCAGAATGTCCTCAAGCTTTTCTTTTCCCATATAGCCCTGATGCTGGTGCGTCTGAATACCGATCGCGGAGATGGGAACCCCAGCATTGAGAAGTCCGTCGATAAGGATCCTGTAGCTTTCGGAAAGGTTGAAATCGTTGATGAGGAGTGTTGCATCGGGATTTGCTGATTTGGCCGCATCGAAGACTTCCTTTACCAGCTTTATTCTACCGAGATCCTTGCAGATTCTTGTGACAGCATTGTCATATCTGTCGTAAACCTGCATGATGACAACCTCGTTGATGACATCCCACACGTCGACGACGCCCTTGAAGGCGGTGACGTCACGGTTGATACGATCAAGCTGCTTGCTGAGGATCGTGGCATTGTCATACTTCATGAGCCAGTCGGCGCATACGGTGTGCCAGCAAAGGGGATGGCCTTTAAGCTTTACGCCCTTGCCTGTATAGTACCTCGCACTTCTCATCATGGGCTCAAAATTGGTCTTGCCCTCTTCGTGCTCGTAGCCGCCCCAGTAAAAGTGCATGGTTCCGTAATTGACAAGATCCAGCCATTCGCGGATTTTTGTCATCTGGACGGCAGTCTGCTCATCGGGAGCCTGTCCGCCGTTTAATACCTCATCGGGAGGAAGGAAATCGTAAGCTCCGATACCGAAGAGGAATTTGTGGTTCTTAAGCTTTACGTTTACATCAGCATCCTTAAGGGGTGCTCCGTTATTATCGGTAAATCTGATCCTCGCGGTAGCTTTTCTGTGTGCATACTTTTCTGCCATGATATTTCTCCTTATTTATCAGATGATATTCCTCCGGATCCGGAGCCGTCTTTCTTTTCCGCAAGGATGGGCCTTGCAACCCGCACGTTAAATAATTCTATCAAAGGTCCCATGAAGGACTGGAAGGGATCCACTCCCAGGGCAGCGATCTTGAAATGATGATATCACAGTATTATTCTCAAACTATGCGATTATTTGCTGAGTTTTCCACCGATTTTTGTCATAGTGCGTGACAAACATCCGGTCAAAACGGCGCAGGCTACTTCCTGGTAAATCTTCTGAGCATGGGTACGATCTCACTCAGAGCCTTCAGCGTCTCATCGATCTCTTCACGCGTAGTGAGCACGGACATCGATATCCTTACCGTCGATTCGAGAAGTCCCTTATCAAGTCCTATCGAAGTGAGGGTTGCCGAAGGGGTCCTCTTATGTGTCGAACAGGCACTTCCCGCCGATACATATATGCCTTTGTCCTCGAGGGAGTGAAGCAGGACCTCCGCCCTTACATCCTTTACGGATACCGAGATGATGTGGGGGGCCGTACCTTCCGCTCCGGCAGGTCCCTCCGCCGTAAGTCCGTTTATGCTTATGCCGTCTGTCTTCAGGGCATTTTCAATAAAGTACTTCTTCAGCTCATAAAGCTTTGCGGTATCTACGTCCAGCTTTTCGTAAAGCATCTTCGCGGCAAGTGCCATTCCCGATATTCCCGGAACATTTTCGGTACCCGAGCGGATACCTCTCTGCTGTCCGCCCCCGTATACGGGAGAAACGATACGCACACCGTCCCCTATGTACAAAAGCCCGCAGCCCTTGGGTCCGTGAATCTTGTGCGAGCTTGCACTGAGCAGGTCTATCTTCATTCGGGACGGGGTGATACGCGCCTTTCCGAAGCCCTGAACCGCATCAACATGGAAAAGACACTCGGGACATTTTTCCTTGATCAGCTTACCGGCTTCCTCAATCGGCTGCAGGGATCCTATCTCGTTGTTGGTATGCATGATCGAGACAAGAACGGTACCCTCAGTAAGAGACTCCGAAAGTTCATCAAGGGATATCCTTCCGTTTGCACCGGTTCCCAGGTATGAAACCTCGAAACCTTCATCCTCAAGGTGCTTTACCGTGTTCATGACGGCGGGGTGCTCGATCTTCGTCGTAATGATATGCTTTCCCCTTCTTTCGAGAGCCTTCGCCGCTCCCAAAATGGCAATATTATCGGACTCGGTGCCGCCGGATGTGTAAAATATGTTCTTTTCCGTGCATCCAAGGATACCCGAGAGTATATTCGTGCTCTCCTTCAGACGGCCTTCCGCCACCACTCCCATATGGTGCATGCTGGAGGGGTTGCCGTAATCTTCCTCCATAACCCGGGATATCAGATCTATGACCTCGGGAAAAGCCTTTGTTGTTGCCGAATTATCGAGATATATTTCTTTCATTTTTTGATAGTCACCGCAGATTTGTTCTGTTATAATACAAAATGTGCATTAAGCGAAGGCTTAACGTCACTTAACAACAATTATACTTCAAATATGATACATCAAGTAAGGTGCATCGTCCAACGTGGGTTTGAAGTCGTGTCAGGGGAGGATTACACGAATGGTTTACAAAGATTTCAGGGAGTTGATGGAATATGCTAAGGCAAACAACTGCTCCGATATCCACATCACCGTCGGTACAAACATTGCAATCCGCAGATATGGCGAACTCAAGATTCTTGAGCCCGCACCTACCGCAGAAGAATCCAGGAACATGATCTATTCGTTCCTTGAGCAGGATCAGGTTGAAAGAGTATCCGGCGGAATGGACCTCGATGCCGGCGTTATGCTCTGGGACGGAACCAGAATCAGAGCCAACATCTATCATCAGAGAAATAACCTTGCGGCAAGTATCCGTATTCTCAATCAGACAGTTCCTTCTTTTGAAGAGCTCCTTCTCCCTACTGTATGTAAGGACCTTGCAGAAATGCCCAGAGGACTCGTTCTCGTAACCGGCCCTACCGGTTCAGGTAAATCCACCACCCTCGCATCAATGGTCGATTACATCAACAGAACCACTTCAAGACACGTACTCACCATAGAAGACCCCATCGAGTATGTTTATCCCCACGACAAAGCAATGATCCACCAGAGAGAAGTCGGAAAGGACGTTCCCTCTTTCGCAACGGCACTCCGTTCCGCACTCCGTGAAGATCCCGATATCATCCTCGTAGGAGAAATGCGTGACTATGAGACCATCTCCGCAGCTATCACCGCAGCTGAGACCGGACATCTCGTTCTTTCAACACTCCATACAACAAGTGCCGCACAGACAGTAGAAAGAATCATCGACGCAACTCCTCTTGACGGACAGGATCAGATCAGAACCCAGTTCTCCAACGTTATCAGAGGCGTTATCACCCAGACACTCGTTCCTACCGCAGATATGGACGGCCGTGTGGTTGCAACCGAGATCATGCTCGGTACTCCCGCTATCGGAAACCTCATCCGTGATAAGAAGACCATTCAGATCCCTTCACTTATCCAGGCAGGACGCAATTCGGGAATGCATCTTCTCAACGACGATCTCGCTTCCCTCGTCGGACGCGGAAGGATCACCAAGGAAGATGCTATGTGGGTTAGTAACGATCCCACCGCACTCGACAAAATGTGCTAAGATCACATATAACGAAAGCGGGACATCATCAGATGTCCCGCTTTTTTGTCCGCATAAGTTCTCGATGCATCCTGATCACTTTTCGTTTCTTTTTTCAATATATCTGTCAAGCGCTTCCTGCATCTTCTTATTTTCCGACTTCTCTATGAACCTCGTTATGAGAAGGCTCGCCGCCATGCTGAGCGAAAATGAAACGAGGAATCCGGCCCATGCCGCCAGGTCATTAACAGGGAACCATCCGAACGAAACCGCAAACACAACAATGGATACGAATATCGCGATAATGAAAAGAAGGTTTCTTGCGATCATGTTCATGTTCTTGATAAGCACATCGGTAAGGAATATCACCTGCGCTATCGTTACCAGCACCGCGAGAAACAAAAGCTGCAGAAGCGTACCCGTCGTAAGTCCCTTGCTTCCAAGCTCAAAGAGGGTTGAATATCCTTCAGTCGAATTTCCGATGCATTTATCAAACACAATGAAGATAACGACCATCGCACCGTATGTCGCGAGGAGTTGCGCGATATAACCGAATACGGATTTCTTATCTTCAAAAGTATTCTCCTTTTTTTCTTCAATATGATCTCTGTCCATCACTTAAGCCCTAACTTTCTTCTGAGTTCTTCGGAGTACATTCTCGACACAACGATCTGTTCGCCGTTTACCAGCGTGAGCCTGACCTTCCTGTTAATATCGGCCTTGAGGCTTTTAATCTTCCGCAGGTTCACGATGCTCTGCTTGCTCACTCTGAGGAAATCCTGTTTTAAAAGCTCCTGCTCCATCTCGTAGAGCTTAAGCTCCGATTCGTAGGTCTCGTCCTCCGTGTAAACAAATGTCCTGCGGTCCACGGCGTCTATATAGAGTATCTTGTCGGTGTCAAGCAGATAGGTCTCGTCCCCCTTCTTAACGCCGATCTGCATATTGATCATCCTCATCATTGCGATGACCTTCTCCACATCCCGCGTCAGGGAAGGAGCGCATATCTTCACGCCCGTATCCACATATTTCTCATTAATGTCGATCTCGATCTTCATCTACTCAAGTCCTTTTTTTCTGAATGCCGCGAAAAAGAGTACAAGGGCAAGTGATGCATTTGCAAACAGCACGCACATGCCAAACCTTCCGGCACTTTCAAAGCTCATTCCGTCCACGGCAACCCTGATCTGCTGCGTAAATACGAATCTCGCTGCCTTTTCTATTTTATCATTAAACATCGCAAGCATGGGAGAAAAAGAAAGAACCATCATGACCGGCATCATCAGCGAAGTCGTGACCATCTGATTCCTCGCAAAGATCCCGATGCATGCTCCGATGAATATCGAGATGATGCAGCCTGCGCCCATCACCGACATAAAGAACGGAATATCCGCCGAAGGAAGAGCCGTCCCCATCACCGCCGATCCCGCCATACAGAGGATCCATATATATACCGAGACACCGGTCAGGTATTCAAAGGGTCTTACACCCGCCATCAGAAGAACCCTTAACGTGTTTTTTTCCTTTTCCTCGGAAATTATCGATGCCGTCGCAACAAGGGGAGCCATGCCGACAAACATTGACGAGAACATCTTCACAAAAAAGAGTTCGGGCATATCCACATCGATCGCATTTTCAAATATAAGAGTCATCATGGGAAACATCAGAAACTGGATCAGCACGGGCTTATTCTTCACGGTATCCCTTATCTGCTTTTTGATGATCGTAAGTATATTCTTCATTTAATCCTCCTCCAGCTTCTTACCGGTAAGTTCAAGAAAGACCGTTTCAAGGTCGGGCTCCGACGAATGTATCGTCATGACCTTCCCCGCACTTATCATCTCACCGATCTTCTTTCCGCTGTCTTCACCGCAGGGAAGTTCGATATCTTCACCGGTTATTAAGTGCACCTTTATCGTCTTCCTGCTGTCGTATTTCCTGCAGAGCACATCCGGCGCTCCCACATCGACGATGCGGCCTTCATTTAATAGTGCGACCGTATCACAGAGTTCGTATGCCTCTTCCATGTTGTGGGTGGTAAGGAAGATCGTGCGTCCTTCCTTTTTCCTGTCACGGATCAGATTGTGTATCGCCTTCGATGAACGGGGATCGAGGCCGCTTGTGGGCTC
>JAILOC010000040.1 GCA_024691045.1 Lachnospiraceae bacterium
TCACTCCGGAAAGATCATATCCCAGAGCCTGAGTGACCTTGGCCTTAACGATATCGCCGGTCATCAGCTCTTTATCTGCTTCAAGGAAAAACAGGCCGTCCACGCCGGGAGCATCTCTGTAGGTACGTCCCACATATATCCCGTCCTCGGGAAGATATCCTTCTATGAGGACTTCGAGAATTTCTCCGACATGGGATTCGTTCAGATCAAAGGAAACCGCCTGCTGCAGCTCCATGATCTCATCACGTCTGCGTATCGCAGTTTCCGAAGGAACCTGACCCGGCATCTCTGCCGCAGGAGTTCCTTCTTCCGCCGAATATGTAAATACTCCGAGCCTGTCGAATTCGGTCTCATTGACGAATCTGTAGAGCTCTTTGAATTCATCTTCGGTCTCCCCGGGAAATCCGGAGATAAGGGTGGTGCGCAGGCACATACCGGGTATGCGCTGCCTAAGCTTTTCTATAAGTGCTTCGATGCTTTCCTTCGAAGTCTTCCTGCCCATCCTGCGAAGTATGTCGTTCTCACTGTGCTGGATGGGAAGATCGAGATACTTGCATATCTTGTCCTCGGATGCGATCACATCGATCATCTCGTCCGTGATCTCTTCGGGATATGCATATAACAGTCTGATCCATCTTATCCCGCCTATCGCACAGAGTTTCTTTAAAAGCTCGGGAAGGGACTTTTTGCCGTACAGGTCGGTTCCGTAAAGAGTAGTCTCCTGTGCGACAAGGATCAGTTCCTTAACGCCCGCTGCCGAAAGCTCTTCAGCCTCCTTAACGATATCCTCCATGGGGATCGAACGGTACGAACCTCTGACATAAGGGATGATGCAGTATGTGCATCTCTTGTTACAGCCCTCCGCGATCTTGATATATGCGTAGTGACCGCCCGTTGTCAGGCTTCTGTGGGAATCCGAATAAGGCTTTGCATCAAGCGGATCGATCTTAGAGATCTTTTCTTCCTTTTTACTGAGAGCTTCTTCGACGATATCTCCTATCGATTCGATGGACATTGTTCCCATCACGGCATCAACCTCGGGAAGGTCGTCGAATATCTCGCTGCTGTATCTCTGAGCAAGACAGCCTGTGGCGATGAGAACCTTAAGCTTTCCGTCTTCTTTTAACCTGCCGAGACGGATCAGTTCATTTATGCTCTCTTCCTTGGCGTCTCCGATAAAACAGCAGGTATTGACCACTATGACTTCGGCCTGCGCTTCGTCATCTGTGAACTCATACCCGCGTTTTGAAAGGATACCGAGCATTTTCTCGGAATCCACCAGATTCTTATCACATCCCAGGGATACAAAAAGTATCTTCATTACTGCTGCTCGGGAACACCCGGAAGGATGTGTACCTGTCCTTCATAAAGCTCGTCAACAGCGATTGAAAGAGGCTTCTCATCGGGAGTTCCGGTAAGAGGATCATCGCCTGCAACGATCTGGCGTGCACGCTTTGCGGATGCCATTACGATGGAGTAACGGCTCTGTACGATCTCCTCGCCTTCGGGAGCGTCCGAGTTAACGGCCTCCATCATGTCAACATAAGAGGGATGAAGCATCATAATATTTATCTCCTTTTCGCCTTTGCGGCATAAAACTTGCTTATCTGTGATATTTCTCTAATCCCTTTATCAGGGAATCGATAAAGCCTTCGTTTCTGAAGGGCTGTCTCCTGGCGGTAGCGATCGTGTCGAGCACGTCGGCAACACATTTATCGAGATCGTCGTTCACAACGATGTAATCATATTCATCAATGCCCTCGGACTCTTCGAATGCTCTCGAAAGCCTTGCGGCGATCTTCTCCTCGGTTTCGGTTCCCCTGCCCTTGAGCCTTCTTTCAAGCTCATCAGCGGTGGGGGGAGTTATGAATACGAGAACGCTTTCGGGATAGAGCTTTCTTATGTTCCTCGCACCCTGGATCTCGATCTCAAGGATGACGTTCTTACCTTCATTTATCTTCTGCTCAACCGCAGCCTTGGGTGTTCCGTAGAAGTTGCCCGCAAACTGCGCGTACTCGATGAGTCCGTTCTCAGCAATGGTCTGCTCGAACTTTTCATGAGTTACGAAGAAGTAATCCTTACCGTCCTCTTCGCCGGGTCTCGGTGCTCTCGTAGTCATCGAAACGGAAAGCCAGTAATCATTGCTTTCGGAAAGGAGCTTCCTGATCACCGTTCCCTTACCGGCACCGGAAAAACCTGATATAACGACCAGAATTCCTTTATCCATGGTTTCCTCCTGATACGGATTGCTTCGTTGCTACGCAACTCTCGCAATCCTACAGCTATTCGCAATCCGCTGATTTTATGCACTGCATAAAATCGCTACTTGCTCATACCTGTTAGGCTCGCATAATCATATTCGCTCATTAACGCAAGCGTTATTCGCTCTATGATCCGCTCGCCTTTATCACTCTATATTTTGTATCTGTTCACGTATCTTCTCGATCTCGGTCTTGAGCTCGATGCCCTTGTTAGAGATCTCAAGGTCCGTAGTCTTGGAAAGAGTGGTGTTGGCCTCTCTGTTCATCTCCTGTGCGATGAAGTCGAGCTTTCTTCCGACATCCGCATTTCCGGAAAGCTCCTTCTTCATTGTCTCTATATGTGAACGGAGTCTTACGATCTCCTCATCAACGCATACCTTGTCGGCAAATACGGTGACCTCGGTAAGAAGCCTTCCCTCATCGGGGGTATTGTCTCCGAGTATCTCCTTTATCCTTGTATAGATCTTCTCCCTGTATTCATCAACGATCCTGGGAGACCGCTCCTGAATGAAATCGACAACGGAAAGCAGGTTATCCAGCTTGGGGATGAGGTCCTTAACAAGATTCTCTCCCTCTGCGGTTCTTGCCTCTACCATCTTCTCGCACGCACCGTCAACGGCCTTCTTAAGTCCGGCCCAGAGCTCATCCTCATCATCATTTTCCTCGATGACTTCGAATACGTCGGGGAAGCTTGCGAGCCTGGTCGCACGAAGGTCATTCTCAAGACCGAATTCCTCGGAAATCTCCCTGACGAATGCGGCGTACTTGGAAGCAAGATCGTGGTTGTACTTAAGCTCTGCCTCGGATTCGGAGAGATTCTCATAGGATATATAGACATCCACCTTACCGCGGCTCAAGTACTTCTTGATCTCGGCTCTTACATTTCCGTCCAGGCATGACAAAGCCCTCGGTGTCTTAACCGAGAGGTCTAAGTATCTGTGGTTTACGGATTTAAGCTCTACCGTGTATCTTTTGTTATTTTCCACGACCTCGGCCCTGCCGAAGCCGGTCATTGATCTAACCATATCAGTCACCGGTCCTTTACATACGCATACAACATATAAAATACCAAAAATGGCGCATTTCTTCAAGAAATATATATTCGCGGTCCCCCCTGTTTTGCCTGTTTCAGATTTCCTTCAGTGCGGAGATGTCCGGGCTGATGGTCATCGAGTAGTTGGTGTAGTAGACGACAAAGCCCGGCTTGGCACCGGAAGGCTTCTTGACCTCCTTTTTCAGGACATAGTCTATATCCACCTTGGACTGCTCACGGCCTGCGGAATAATATGCCGCAAGTGCCGCAGCCTCCTCAAATGCCCTGTCGGGAAGCTCCTCGCCGGGCTCCTTTACCTTGAGGACAACGTGCGAACCGGGAATCTTCTTGGCGTGGAACCACCAGTCGGCACCGACCGCGAATTTGAAGGTAAGCTGATCGTTCTGGATATTGTTCCTGCCGACATAGATATCGTAACCGTCGGAGGAAATGTAGTGATAGGGCTCCCCTTTGAGCTTCACCGGCTTACCCTTCTGCACATGCTCCCTGACATATCCCGCCTCGGAAAGCTCACGCCTTATCCAGGCCAGATCCTCTTCGCTCTCCGCGATACCGATGCTCGCAAGAATGGATTCGAGATGCTCTATCCTTTCCCTTACATTTTCCGTCTGGACCGCAAGTGCCTCGGCCGTTCTCTTGAGCTTGGTATATCTGTCGAAATATTTTACCGCCGTCTCCTGAGCAGAAAGTGTGGGATCGAGCGGGATGGTCTCTTTTTCATTCGTATAATAATTGTCTACGGTTATTTCCTTCGCGCCGGGCTCTGCGGAGTAACCGAACGCATTCAGAAGCTCACCCCAGATACGGTACTTGTCACGGTCTTCGGTCTTCTGCAGCTGCCTGGTCTGTTCGTCCAGAGTATGTGAATCCCTTTCGATGAGGTTTTTGACCACACGCTTAAGATCCGAGGACTTCTGGTTCATCCTGACAAGGGACTGCTTCTCGGAATAATACTTCTCAAGGACCGTTGACATCGAGTCAATAGGCGTTACCCTGTCCTCCGGACCCCTGTACATATCGAGCGCAAAAGCCGCATATTCAGCGGGTTTTCCGCCGGTGTAGGCGATGCAGGGAGCAAAATCTGCGGCAAGTATCCTTTCCTTCATCGAAACCAGGGCAGAGACCAGCCTGCCCATCTCCTCATCCGAAAGCGAAGCCACAGGAGCATCACCGTCCAGCCCGGATTCGAACGCGGTCTCGTGGGCCGCAAGGGGGGAAAGTCCCGTAAAGGAAGTATAGATCCCCTTGAAAACAGGTCCGGGATATGAAGAGAGCATCCTTTTTATATCCTCCGGAGACGAAGAAAGCAGGTCGGCTTTCTCCAGAGTGTTCGGAATGAAATATTCCCTTCCCGGAAGAACTTCTCGGACGGAGCTTACCGCAAGCGATACATGCTTGATGGAATCAATGATCCGTTCCGTACCGTTATCATCCTCGGTAAGAATGATATTGCTGTGCTTGCCCATGATCTCGGTGACCAGGCTCACACGCTTAACATCCCCCATTTCATCGAGGTGCTCGGCATCGATCCTTATCGCCCTTTCCAGACCGGGCTGGGATACGGATATGACTCTTCCGCCCTGCAGGCGCTTTCTGAGTACCATGCAGAAATTCGGAGCGTTCAACGGGGATTTCTTGGAGCTTTCCGTTATGTAAACGAGCGGAAGTGAGGCATCCGCACTGAGAAGAAGCTTCAGATTTCCCTCCGGTGTATTGACCGTTATCTGAAGCTCGTCGCTTTCCGGCTGAGCGACCTTGGAGATACGTCCGCCGGATAATCTTCTATTGAGTTCACTGCAGAGCGCAGCCGTTGTGATACCGTCAAATGCCATTAAAGTAAATGTACTTTCTTTAAGATGATGACCAGCCTGGATCCGCCGGGCAGCGTCCTCAGCTGCGCTTCGGTCACGGAATCGAGAAGCAGAAGGAATACGAAATACACGGGAACCGCCACAGCTATCGCAGGCAGAACCGCGATCCTTTCGTCGCATCCGCTGAGGAGCACCAGCCTGTAAACGCCGTACGCTATAAGGCTCATCGCAACCGATGAAGCAAGAGGCTTAACAAATGTCGTCTCCATCTCCTGTTTATATCCTATAGCCCTCCTTACGGCAATCTGGTTGAGCACCGCCATCACTCCCGCGTAGAAGGTATAAGAGATCGCTACCGCAAAAACATCAAGGTCCGTGAATCTTAAAAGCACAACAAGCAGGATCGTCTGGAGAACAAGTGCGATCACCGCATTTATTATCGGGGTATTAAGCTTTCCGATCGACTGCAGGATCGACGAATTCAGTGTTGAAAGTGCGATCAGCACAACAGATACGGACAGTGCCATGAGGCTGTGCGAACCGAGTGCGATATTTGGTCTCGTATTTGGGAAAAGAAGGAGCATCACGGGTGCCGCGAAAGTAAAGAGACCGGCTGCACAGGGGATCGATATGAGCATGGTGCTCTTTACTCCCAGTGCGATCTTGGCACAAGCGGACTTACTGTCCATCTTAACGATGAATGCGGATACCGAAGGGATTATCGCCGCCGCCATCGCTGATGAAAATGCTATCGGGATATTCGAAAGGACCTGTGCCTTTCCGGAAAAGATACCCCAGTGAGCGGTCGCTTCGACCTGACGGAGTATGAGTTCCTCATCACTTAAGCTTCTCCAGACGGGATAGTATTCGGTGAAGATCTTGTTGTTGACCGGAGCAAAAACATTATAGACAGCCGTACTCAGGATAAAAGGAGTAACGACCTTCAGGATGGTCTTGAACACTTCCGGGAACGAATCAAACTTTTCGGTGGGGTCTTCCGCAGTTCTTTTAAGGATTGCCTTACGGTTCACAAAATACATGATCGCCATAAAGACAAGAGCGGTCACAACACCCATGCCGGTTCCGAGTGCGGAACCCTGAGCGCCTCTTACGCCCCTGAGGATCTGTCCCGATTTATCCGCAGGCTCTTCCATCGACCCCATTGTAAGCTTTATGAACAGAGCCGCAGCTCCGACACTTACGATCGCATTTATTATCTGCTCGAGAATCTGCGACAGCGAGGTCTGTGACATCGACCTGTGCGCCTGGAAATATCCCCTCAATACGCCCAGTATTCCGTATATGAAAACAGTCGGTGCAAATACGCGAAGGACAGGAACGGCTGCATCCTGAACAAAAAGCGAAGCTCCGAAATAAAGGATCATCGATGCCGTAAGTCCGGCGATCAGCACATATATGAATGCTCCGAGGAAGATCCTGTGAGCATTCCTGTATTCTTTTAACGCAAGCTTCTGTGCGATGATCTTGGAGACAGCGGACGGTATGCTGTACGAAGAAACCAGAAGTATTATCGTATAGAAATTATAAGCGGACTGGTAATAGCCGAGTCCGAGATCGCCTATGATCGAGGAAAGAGGACCTCTGTACAAAAGTCCTATAACCCTGCTCACTATGCCGGCTATCGCAAGAAACGATGCCTGCATGACGAGATTATCATTTTTTTCGTTGTTTACAACAGAACGCATCAAAAACCGCTTTCAAAAACCATTTCCCCGAAATTATACTACAAAAGTCAATATCCGAGGTATCCGGACTCCATCATGTACCTTGTCATCTTAGCCTGGCCCATGGCATTGAAATGCTGTGAGTCGGCCCAGTCCGCCGCATTGTCTATTCCGAGCTTATCGATCTCATAGAAAAGATCATGATACTCCACACCTTTTTCCGCAGCCACCGCTCCGACATGGTTGAACATCCTCTGTCTCATGGCAAGATCCTGCATGCATTCTTCATCATCAGGATACAGTCCGTTAAAGGGTGCGGCATACAGAATAAGCTTTACGTTCTCCTCCCTGCAAAGATCGATCATCATCCTGAGATACTTTTCCATCTCCCCAGGCATGGGATAAATATCATCACTTTCAACAACGGGGATATCCCGGTTCGCATACACATTATACATGTGGTATGCGCCTCTTTCCGAAACTGGAAAGCCCGAATAATCAGCCTCAGTAAGTTCCTTCCATCTCGAATGGAAAAGTCCGAGGGGAAGAAGGTAATAGATCCTTTCATCAGGGTCTATGAGATCTTCGAGCGCTTCCTTTCTTGCTTCGCAGCGCGGGAAACCGTCAAAGAAACAATGATCCATTCCCTCGACTGTCCTGAAATCATTCGCACAGTACGAAACCTCAAAGCAGATCACGTCAGGGTGCCTTAACTCTATCGCTTCCTTCGCCGCATAATATGACATCGGTACGGTCTGTGCGCTTGAAGCGAGCATGTATGATTCGATCCCGTATTCCGAATAAAGAAGATCGGTATCGATCGTACAGAACTGATGCGAATTGCCTATGAAAACAATATCCGCATGTTCGGGCTTCCACTTTACGAACATATCCTGACAGCCCTCATACTCCTTGTTACGAAGGGTCGTATTAATCCCGAGAAGGCATACGATGAGGACAGCGTTGAAGATTATGAACTTGATCAGTAATCCTGTCTTTTTACGCATAATGTTTATCAGAACCGGAAATAAATAAATGCCGTGGCATCGTACTGCTTTCCGTAGATGCCGAAGATAACGATGAAGATGATCCCTGCAAGAAGCAGGAGCGCCTGGACGAATTCGCTTCTTTCCGCAAACAGAGCAGGTACATCAGTCTTTTTATACTTAAGTCTGTCGATCGTGATCATGATGAAGATCCCGAAGATCAGCACGTTCATTTCCTTCGCATCAAGTCCGAGCATAAGGAGGGAGCCGTCCGTAAGCTGCCACAGTCCCATTCCGCCAAGCATATTGCCGATCAGGTCAAAAGCCTGCCTTATGCTGCCCGCGCGGAAGAACATCCAGCATACCGTCACAGCAAGGAAGGTAAGAGCCTGCCTCAGCAGTCTGTATGATTTTTCGTCCTTCTTTCCGTCCGAGAAGATGCGTGATGCGGCATCGCGGAATTTATTCCATGCAGGCGATACGATCTCTTCCAAAACCCTCAGTACGCCGTGCAGCATTCCCCAGAAAACAAAGTGCCAGCCCGCACCGTGCCAGAGTCCGCTCAAAAGAAAAACCAGAAGTATGTTGATATACTTTCTTATCCTTCCTTTGCGTGATCCTCCGAGAGGAAAATACAGATAATCCCTGAACCATCCGGTAAGCGACATATGCCATCTGTCCCAGAAATCCCTTATGCCCGTCGCAAGGTAGGGAGTATTGAAATTCTCGCGAAGCGAAAAACCCATCATCCTTGCCGCGCCGATAGCAATATATGTGTAACCGGCGAAGTCGCAATAGATCTGAACGGAAAATAAAACCGCCGCAAGCAAAACCTCGAACCCCGCATAATCGGTGTAATGCTCCGCACTGTACACGGTATCGACCAGAATGGCTGCACGGTCTGCGATGACCATCTTCATGAAATAACCGTAGAGCATAATGAAAGCACCCTTCCTGAAATCATCCGGATTCATAAGGGGACGCTTATCAAGCTCACGTATCTGCTTCAGGAGATTTCCGCTTCTTTCGATGGGCCCCGCAACAAGCTGGGGGAAGAAGGATACGAACAGAGCATACCTGAATATGTTCTTTTCCGGTTCATCACCGCGGTAAACATCGATCAGATATCCGACCGCCTGGAAGGTGTAGAAGGAAATACCTACGGGAAGAAGAATATCCAGAGGACGTATACTTCCCGGTAAAAACTTCGCAACGGTATCTGCGAAGAAATTGAAATATTTGAAGATAAAAAGAATACCGAAATTGATGACAAGACCGCTTATAAGGACCGCACGCCTGCTGCCGGTCCTGCCTGCGCATTTCGGAAGCGCAAGGGCACACAGATAAGTGACTATGATTGATGAAGCAAGCAAAAGAACGTAGACCGGATTCCAGCACATGTAAAAAAAGATACTTGCCGCAAGCAGTATAAAAGTCCTTGCCTTTGCAGGAAGGACCATGTACAGTGCCAGACACACCGGGAAAAATATTAAGAATGATAAGGAGTTAAAAAGCATTAAAACCACTCCCGATAATAAAGAATAAAACCGTCAGATCAAAAGCTCCGAGCGGCGCCACAAAACAAAAACCATGACCGCAAGATTAAATACGATAAACACGGGCACCAGGATCCTGAACTTAAGCTTTCTGGTCTTGTGCCTGAAAAGCTTCATTCCGATGAAGCTTCCGACAGCACCTCCGATAAAGCCCGTGAAAAGAAGCGTAAATTCCGGGATGCGCCACTTGCCTCCCACAGCCTTCCGCTTGTCTATGCCGTAGAGCGCGAATGAAACAAAATTGATGACAGCCACATATATCCAATAGAAAAAGAAAAGATTGCCCATACTCAGTCTTTGTTCACAGACTCCCTTACAAGCTTTCCTGCCTCGTCATGCGGCATAGGGCGTCCCCAGACATAACCCTGGATGTAATCGCATCCTATATTCCTGAGAGTCTCTATCTGCGAAGAATCCTCAACACCTTCGGATATTACGTTGAATCCCATGACATGTCCAAGAGTGATGATGGCGGCAACATACTGCTTGGAGCTGTCGCTTGTATTCATCTTGTCGATGAAAGTCTTGTCAACCTTCAGAAGATGTGCGGGGAAATTGTTCAGATAGCTGAGCGAAGAATAACCTGTTCCGAAATCATCGATCGCTATCTTGATGCCCATCTTGCGTATCTCATCGATGCAGTGCATTGCCTTTTCAACCGACTCGATCATGATCGATTCGGTGATCTCAAGCTCAAGCTGTTCCGCGGGTATTCCGCTCGATGTAAGGAGATTGCTGATCTCAACAAGGAAATCCTTCTTCATCAGATGCTTGACAGAAACATTGAGGCTGAGCATCACGTCGGAGCCCGTCTCCCTGATGAGTTCTCCGACAAAGCCTGCCGCTTTTCTGAATACAGCCGAATCCACTCTGTCAATAAGCCCGGCCTTTTCAGCCACGGGAATAAAATAGGCGGGGGATATGACAGAACCGTCTTCGTCCTTCATACGTGCGAGAGCCTCAAATCCGCGGAGCTTATGGTCCATATCGTACTGGGGCTGAAGCATATAGAAGACGGTATCATTCTCGAGAGCATTCATGATCTTGCTCTCCATCTCAAGGGTGTTTTCCTTCTTGAGAAGATCCTTGGAAAATTTCCTGATATGCTCGCTGCTTCTCTCTCTCTTGATCTCCTGCATCGCAAGAATGGAATAAGAGATCAGCTCATCCATGGTTCCGCAGTCATAAGGGAATACGGCATAACCGAAGCTTGCGGTCAGGAAGAAATCATATCCGATATTGTCCATCTGATCCTTGAGCGCAGCTTCGTACATCCTGATGCTGTTAAGTATGTCTTCATCGGATTCAAATTCCCTGATGATAAGACAGAATTCGTCTCCGCTGAGTCTCGAAATGAAATCTATTGTTCCGGATGCTCCGCCGTCAGCTACAGCCTTCCATCTCTTAGCGGCTTCGATCAGTACTTCGTTTCCGACATCAAATCCCATGGTGTCATTTATGACCTTGAAGCCGTTCATGTCTATCGTGACATCCGCAAAGGGAATCTTCTTCCTGATGAGTTCCTCGATAAGCTCTGTAGTCGCAAACCAGTTGGGAAGACCTGTGAGCATATCGGTAACAGCCTGCATTCTCAGGCTTTCCTGATAGTCATCTATCTTCTTGTTGTTTCTGTAGATCAGAATGACCACGCCCACGGTCATGACATTTATGAACACACCGGGAAGGCTGGTAAGATTATGTCCCATAACAACACTCATTATGACTATGGGAAGCTGAACGAACAAAACGGTAAGTGCGGCCACAAAGCCCTGCTTTCCGTAATAGACCGCGACGATGATTATGCATACGTTCGAGATTGAGGAAAAGACTCCGGCAAATGTATACAGGGGAAGGGGGCGTTCGCCGATCATTATCACGGCACCCGAGCTTGAAGCAACGCTTATAACTAAATTACAAAGGAAATACATCACCAAAAGCACCCAGAAAAGAAACCGGGGTGCCGATTTTTTCAGAGAATACAACCTGTCCAGGGTTCCCTGGATGGTTTTTCTTTCGGAGCTTTTATTTCTGTTGCCCATACGATGTCTCCCCCTCGAGTTATCGTGTATGCTCGAATAAGTATTATACCATTAAAAACATACTAAATATAGGAAATTATCGCTTTTTTTGCGATTCCCGGTCCATTTTGCAGGCAAAAAAGAGCTCTTCGGTAGCAAGAGCCATCTTAGTGACCGAAAATTCGCATTTTCCGGGCTCCGGATAGATATACCAGGTATCGGTCAGAGTGTTTAAATCTACGCAGTCACCGTATTTCCCCAGATATTCGTATTCGATGTGGCAGGAATAAAGTGAAGGAACGGTCTTGACCATTTCGTGCACATCGCCGTCTTTGTCTGTTACCCTTACCTTAAATCCGTTCATATCGTGGACCATCGTACCTGTTCCGATCGGAATATACTTTCTTGCATTCGGCAGCGAATCAACGTGTACGGGAAGCTCTCCTGTCGAATATGTTCCCGCTTCAACCTCGAGGCGTACATTTTCCCTCTCCCACTCATACCAGTCCGGGATGTGTGAAAACTCGGTTTCTCCGTTTACAGCTTCGAGTTCCCCGAGCTCGGTCATATTCCAGGTCTTTCCGCATGCATCGCATTTGAGGATCGTTCCCCCGGAGGACATTCTGTATTCTTTCCGGCATGCCGGACACTGATATAAAACCTTGTGAAGGCCCTCGGCACGTCCCTTGTAGGTTATACGGATCCCGCGCTGCTTCTGCCATGCAAAATCATCGTAAACAAAGCTTTCGCGGATCTTCGCATTTATCTCATCCGGAGATGCATTCTTAAGCTCTTCGGCCGAAAAGATCTGAGTAAACTCTGCCTCCGTGGGCTTAACCCCCCTGTCATGAAGATTCCAGAAGGGAGAATTGACGTGATGTCCGTGACAAATGAGAGTCACTACGGGCACACCGAGAAGTTTGCAGAGCTTTCCCAGGGATTCGGGAAGAATCGCAGTGGTTCCGCACAAAGAATACCTTGCTTCGGGATAGATTATCGCAACATCCCCGTTTTCCACCGTGCGGGTGAGCTGCTTTACCAGTGAGATATCATTTGTGAATTTGCGCTTGCAGATACAGCCGACATTTCTCAGAAGCTTTTCCCTTCCGATAAAGCCGTCTATGGCAACCACATAATTGGCTCTCCAGGGATAGATCGTCCCGGTGGCCACCTTAAAATCCATGAATGCATTGTGATTGCAGAGCATGACAAAAGGAGGCTTAAGATCTGCGGGTATGTTCTTTGAGATCCTGCATCCGTGCTTTCTGACATCCGGCACACTCAGGATATACGTGAGGGGCCTCAGGTACCACCTGGTCCTCACAGGGGGAGCCTGCATGTCAAATCTTTCGAAATCCTTATCCTTCATCCGCATCCGTCTCCGATCGGATTTCCGGGCACAGAGCAATCCTTCGCCCGGATATTCTTATTATACAGGAAAAACGTTTTTTTGTGGTATAATCGTCTATGTGATATGTTTTCACTTCTTATGGGGATATAGGATTCATGAAGTCTATTCAGACTAAAATCAGTATAGCGATCACTGTCATGATGGTTCTCGCAACCGGAACCCTTATGATCACCGCCATGCTCAGAAACCGCACTCTTCTCGATTCATATTCAGACAGGGTGATCCTTTCCACCACCGAATATTATTCCGAAATACTCAATGATATCATAGCCGAAAACGAAGGCGATACCGAAGCCATGTATGCGGCCCTCAGGGAAAAGGCCGCGGAATTTACCGTTTACGGAAGCGGAACCGCGGGAATACTCAACCGTGACGGGGATGTCATATACCATTACAGGCACACCGGAGGGATCGGATTCGCGGATATGGCCGAGAAGGTCAAAAAGCACTTCAGCTTCATTCTCGGACTTCCCAAGGATGAACCCGGCTGGCACTGGGGCTATGACGGACGCCGCTCCAAGATAGTCACGGAGGAGCTTTCAAACGGACTCATCTTCTACATGTCCATTCCGAGAAATGAAATAGGAATCCCTCAGGCGAGACTTGTTTTCCAGCTCTTCATCACATCGGTCATCATCGTTGCGATCGCTCTCATCATCGGAATATTCTGGGTGAAATCCATAATCAAACCTCTTACCAAAATGACAGAGGTAGCATTCAGATACGCAAACGGCGACTACTCCCAGATGATGGAGGTCGACTCCACGGATGAAGTCGGAAGACTTTCCAAGAGCCTCCAGACAATGTCGAATGCGCTCACCGACCAGATCCGCATTGCTGACGAAGCCAACAAGGCAAAATCCAATTTCCTTTCCAATATGTCCCACGAGATCAGGACACCCATTACGGCAGTCCTCGGTTTCAATGAGATGATCCTGAGGGAATCGGATGACCGCGAGATACTTCTCTATGCCGAAAATATCAAAACTGCGGGCAACACACTGCTCAGTCTGATAAATGACATTCTCGATTTTTCCAAGATCGAAGCCGGCAAGGTTGAGATCATCCCCGTTGATTACGATATGTCATCCGTTCTCAACAATCTCGTGACCATGGCAAGAGTAAGGGCCGAGGGCAAGAATCTCGATCTCAAATTCGATTTCGACAAGAACCTTCCGAGAATTCTTAACGGCGATGAGGTCCGCATAAAGCAGATCATCACCAACATCCTCACCAACGCGGTCAAGTACACCGAGCGCGGAAGCGTCACGTTTACGATGGGATTCGAGAAGGATCCGGAGGATGAAAATTCCGTCTTCCTCAAGGTTTCCGTCAAAGATACAGGTATCGGCATCAAACAGGAGGATATGGAGAAGCTCTTCTCCAAATTCGAACGCATCGAGGAAAAGAGAAACCGCAATATTGAAGGTACCGGCCTTGGAATGAACATAACCCGGAGCCTTCTCGATATGATGGATTCCGAGCTCAAGGTCGAGAGCGTATACGGAGAAGGATCGACATTCTCATTTAAGCTCAGGCAGAAGGTAATTAAGTGGGAGCCTCTCGGAAATTACAAGGACACCTACAATGCCAATATCGGAACGAGGGACCGTTACAGATGCACCTTCTCTGCAAGGAATGCACATATCCTCATGGTCGATGACAATACCACGAACCTTATGGTATTCAAGAATCTGCTCAAGCAGACCAAGGTCAGGATCGACACCGCGATAAGCGGCGACGAATGTATCAATATGTGCTGCGAGACCAAATATGATATCATCTTCCTCGATCATATGATGCCGGGAAAGGACGGTATCGAAACGCTGCACGATCTGCAGAACATGAAGAACTCTCTCAACCACGATACCCCGTTCATCTGCCTTACCGCGAACGCGATATCGGGTGCACGCGAGGAATATATCCGCGAGGGCTTCAACGATTATATGACCAAGCCCATCGATCCCATAAAGCTCGAAGAAAAGATGACAGAATACCTGCCTAAGGACAAGATCGACAGACCCGAGATGTCATCTGATACATCGGAACCCATGGTCATGGAGTTTTCCGGAAAGTATGCGGACGATCTTCCCGATTTCAAGGCGCCCGGCAATCTCGAGCTTCTCGAAGGACAGACGCTTATCGATGTAAGTGTCGGGATCAAGCACTGCGGATACGATGACCTTTATCTTGATGTTCTCGGTTCCTATTTCGAATCGATCAGGGAATCCAAAAAGAAGCTTGCGGACTTCCTCGAAAGAGAGGATCTCAAGAACTATATGATCAGGATCCACTCGGTAAAGAGTTCATCCAAGACCATCGGCGCTCTGGCACTCGGGGACAAGGCAGCACGTCTCGAACAGGCAGCCAGGGAGGACGATATCGATTTCATCAGGGCAAAGCACGGAGAATTCATTGCCGATTATGAAGAGATAGGAAAGCTCCTCAGAAAAGTATTAAACGGATAAGGAAAAAAGAACAAAATGAAAGTCATTAACAGAAACGCACTTAAGTACATTGCGATAGTCGCAATGCTGATCGACCACATAGCCTGGGCATTCGTTCCCACGGGAAGCGTACTCGGACAGGTAATGCACTTCTTCGGAAGACTGACCGGACCCACCATGGCCTATATGCTCTATGAAGGCTATATCCACACAAAGAACGTAAAAAAATACGCGATCCGTCTC
>JAILOC010000048.1 GCA_024691045.1 Lachnospiraceae bacterium
AACGTAATCTTCAAGGATACTTTTAAGTTCCTCGATGTCATACTTTTCGGTGACTTCTTCGAGTTCGACCATATCCTTGTTGATCTTACGGTACAGGCTGTGATCCCTGTCGAGTACATATGCGATACCGCCGCTCATGCCGGCCGCAAAGTTCTTACCTGTAGTTCCGAGTATGACGGCTCTTCCTCCGGTCATATATTCGAGACCGTGATCTCCGCATCCTTCGGCTACAGCGGTCGCGCCGGAATTTCTTACGCAGAATCTTTCGCCCGCTACGCCGCAGATATATGCCTTGCCCGATGTTGCACCGTAAAGTGCTACGTTACCTACGATGATATTCTCGGATGCTTTGAACGGGCTCTTTTCGGGAGGTGTAAGAACGAGCTTTCCGCCCGACAAGCCTTTTCCGAATCCGTCGTTCGCATCACCCTTGAGCGAGATCGTAAGTCCGTGGGGAATGAATGCACCGAACGACTGACCTCCGCCGCCCTCGCAGTTTACATGGAATCTGTCTTCGGAAAGCTTTCCGCAATCCTCGCCGTACTTTCTTACTATCTCTGATCCGAGTATCGTTCCGAATGTTCTGTCCGTAGAGCTTACCTTAAGAGATATGGTTGAAGTCTTCTCTTTGGACTTAGCCGATTTTTCAAACCAGGGAAGGAGCTTCTTTTCATCGAGAGTCTTCTCAAGTTCGAAATCAAAGCTTGCCTTAGGATCGAATCTGTTTTCTTTTTCACCTGCAAAGCCTTCGGTAAGGATCCTGTCGAAGCTGATCGTACCGGCATGGGGCTGACCGAATTTATCGCGCTTTCTCAGGCAGTCGGTACGTCCGATCATCTCATCGACGCTTGCAAATCCGAGCTGTGCCATGATCTCACGAAGCTGCATTGCAACGAAGGTCATGAAGTTCATAAGGTGCTCGGGCTTTCCTGCGAATCTCTTTCTGAGGAGTTCGTTCTGTGTCGCGATACCTACGGGGCAGGTATCCTTGGAGCATACTCTCATCATCATGCATCCGAGGGATACGAGAGGAGCTGTGGCGAAACCGAATTCCTCCGCTCCGAGAAATGCTGCGATGGCAACATCACGTCCTGTCATAAGCTTTCCGTCCGTCTCGATCCTTACTCTGGATCTCAGGCCGCTTTCGATCAGTGCCTGATGTGTCTCGGCAACACCGAGTTCCCAGGGAAGACCTGCGGAGTGTACCGAACTGTAAGGTGCAGCACCTGTTCCTCCGTCATATCCGGAGATGAGCACAACCTGTGCTCCGGCCTTGGCAACGCCGCTGGCGATGGTTCCTACGCCTGCTTCCGATACAAGCTTAACGGATATTCTTGCATCCCTGTTTGCATTCTTGAGATCGTATATGAGCTGCGCCAGATCCTCGATCGAATAGATATCGTGATGAGGAGGCGGGGAAATAAGCTGTACGCCGGGTGTTGAACATCTGGTCTTTGCAACCCAGGGATATACCTTCTTCGCGGGAAGGTTTCCGCCTTCACCGGGCTTGGCACCCTGTGCCATCTTGATCTGGATCTCCTTAGCGGAAAGAAGGTATTCCTCGGTAACTCCGAAACGTCCGGATGCTACCTGCTTGACCGCACTGTTTTTCTCCGTTCCGAATCTGTCGGATGCCTCACCGCCTTCACCGGTATTGGAACGTCCGCCGAGTCTGTTCATTGCGATGGCGATCGTCTCATGAGCCTCTCTCGAAAGAGAACCGTAGCTCATTGCGCCAACCTGGAATCTCTTTACTATCTCGGATACGGGTTCAACCTTGTCTATAGGTATGGGCTTTCCTGCGGGAACAAATTCAAGAAGTCCCCTGAGTGTATGAGGATGAGCCGCATCATCGACAAGCGCGCTGTACTCTTTGAACTTTTCAAAATCTCCGGTCCTGACCGCCTGCTGGAGAAGCACGATGGTCTTGGGACTGTAGAGGTGGTCTTCCTTGCCTTCACCGCTTCTTAAATTATGGAAGCCGGTGCTGTCGAGAACAGGATCGATGGGAAGACCCATGGGATCGAATGCCCTGTCATGTCTGTATGCGATACCCTCTTCGAGTTCCTTGACTCCTATACCGCCGACTCTGCTGGATACTCCGGTAAAGTACTTATCGATGACTTCATCTGAAAGACCGATGGCTTCGAAGATCCTTGCGGACTGATAGGACTGGATCGTGGAAATACCCATCTTTGCAGCGATCTTTACAACGCCGGAAAGAAGTGCATGATCGAAATCATCTATTGCGGTATGAAGATCCTTATCGAGAAGTCCGAGTGTGATGAGCTCTTCGATACATTCATGTGCAAGATAAGGATTTACCGCACGTGCGCCGAAACCGAGAATACATGCGGTCTGGTGTACATCCCTTACTTCAGCGGTCTCGAGGATGAGTGATACCGCGGTTCTCTTTTTGGTGTGGACAAGATGCTGCTCAACTGCTGATACGGCAAGGAGTGCGGGGATAGGTACATGGTTTTCGTCAACACCCCTGTCCGAAAGGATGATGATATTGGCACCACCCGATACGGCACGGTCAACGGAAAGATAAAGCTGCTCAACCGCACGTGAAAGTGAGGTGTGCTTATAATAAAGAAGAGATACTGTTTCGGTCTTGAAGCCCTTGTGCTTCATTGAACGGATCTTCATCAGATCCACGCCTGTAAGGATCGGGTTGTTAACCTCCAGCACCGTGCAGTTATCACTCTTTTCACTGAGGAGATCACCGTCGGATCCGATATAAACGGTAGTATCGGTTACGATCTTCTCACGCAGTGAGTCGATGGGAGGGTTCGTGACCTGTGCAAACTGCTGCTTGAAGAAACCGTAGAGCAGGGGATGATTTTCCGAAAGAGATGCAAGCGGAACATCATGACCCATTGATACGGTAGGCTCTGCACCGTTTGTTGCAGCTTCGAGAATATATGACTTAACCTCCTCGTAACTGTAACCGAATACTTTGTAGAGTCTGTCACGCTCAGGCTGGGTGTGAGTCGGAACCTGATGGTTGGGGATGTTCAGATCCTTGAGATGGATCAGATGTGCATCGAGCCACTCACCGTAAGGATTCGATGATGCATAGAACTCCTTGCACTCATCATCGGAGATGATCCTCTTTTTCTTGGTATCTACAAGGAGCATTCTTCCGGGTGTGAGTCTTGATTTCCTGATGATATGCTCCGGAGCAATATCAAGTACGCCTACTTCCGATGAAAGGATGAGGCGGTTATCGTCGGTTATGTAATATCTGGAAGGTCTGAGTCCGTTACGGTCGAGAGTTGCACCGAAGAGTTCACCGTCGGTGAAAAGGATTGCAGCGGGACCGTCCCAGGGCTCCATCATGGTTGCATAATAATGGTAGAAATCCTTCTTGGATTCGCTCATGAAACGATTGTGCTTCCAGGGCTCGGGAATGAGTGCCATCATTGCGAGAGGAAGATCCATTCCGTTCATGTACAGGAATTCGAGAGTGTTGTCGAGCATTGCGGAATCAGATCCGCTTGCGGAGATAACGGGATAGATCTTGCTCGCATCTTCCTCGAGAAGTTTGGAATGCATCGTCTCCTCACGTGCAAGCATTCTGTCGGAGTTGCCGCGGATGGTATTGATCTCACCGTTATGAGCGATGAATCTGTAGGGATGTGCTCTCTCCCAGCTGGGAAGAGTATTGGTCGAGAATCTGGAATGTACCAGTGCGATCGCTGACAGGTAATCCTTGCTCTGAAGGTCGTCGTAGAATCTTCTGAGCTGGCCTACAAGGAACATTCCCTTATATACGATCGTTCTTGATGAAAGCGAAACAATATATGTGTCGTCGGAGCTCTGTTCGAATTCTCTTCTGACAACATAGAGTCTTCTGTCGAATTCTATTCCCTTTGCGATCTTAGCGGGCTTTTTAAGAAAGCACTGCCAGATGGACGGCTGACAGTCCAGTGCACGCTTGCCGAGGATCTCGGGATGAATGGGAACCTCTCTCCAGCCGAGAGTATCGATTCCTTCTTTTCCTGCGATCACTTCGAAAAGTCTCTTTGCGAAGGTTCTCTTAAGTTCATCCTGGGGAAGGAAGAACATACCGATACCGTACTCGCCGGCTGTGCCGAGTTTTATGTTTATCTTTTTCGCGACAGCGGAAAAGAAAGGATGTGAGATCTGGAGCAGTATTCCAACGCCGTCTCCGACCTTACCGCTCGCATCCTTACCTGCTCTGTGCTCGAGCTTTTCAACTATGGTAAGTGCATCATCCATTACGGAATATTCGGGAACGCCGTCGATCTTGACGACCGCACCTATACCGCACGCATCATGTTCTCTGTCGTATGAAAGATTATTGTCCATATCATTGCCCCTTCAGATCTGAAATAAAAAGAAAAAGGCGCCTCTGGTGCCATATCGACACCAGAGACGCCATTGCCTCTTGCAGAATAAAATAATCTTTTTATC
>JAILOC010000101.1 GCA_024691045.1 Lachnospiraceae bacterium
AGGCTTCTCGATCATGGTCTCGCTGATAACGGTTCCGTTATCGAGCATATCCTTGAGGTTAACAAGGCAGCAGTTGTGCATATGCTGCGCAAAATAATCCGCATCGTGGAAATGAATGAGACCTGCCTCGTGAGCAGCAACAATATCTTCATCAAGAAGGAATCTCTTGGTAATATCCTTACTTACCTCACCTGCCATATAGTCACGCTGAACGCTGTTAACGGTAGGATTCTTATTGGAATTCTCCTGCTTGACCTCCTCGTTATTGCACTCGATGAGGGACAGGATCTGCTCGTCGGTGGAATTGGACTTACGAACGAGCTGTCTCTTGTATCTATAGGTAATATAAGAGCGGGCTACCGCAAAAGCCCTCTGATTCATGATCTCGTTCTCTACCATATCCTGGATTTCCTCGACGGAAAGAGATCTGGGAATCCTGGAACACTGAGTAAGCATATTGTCTGAAATGACCTCCATCTGCTTGTCGGTCATTCTCTCGGACTCGATAACACTTTCGTTAGCCTTTCTGACTGCTGCGGCGATCTTCTCTATGTCGAAAGGCACCTCTGTTCCGCTTCTCTTAATGATTTTCATTTAAACTCCCCTGATTTGAACGTTTTTTTATATATTTTCGGCCTGAATTTACTATATATATGGTATAAATTCCCGTTGCCGTGCACTACATATTGTATTCCCGTTTTTTATATTTCGTCAAGATATTGTGGACAATAATAATTTAAGAATGATTAACATAATTTTTGTGAAAATTGTTCAATAATGCCCGCAAACCCTTGAAAACACTGGATTCTTTGCCAAGAATGCAATAAAAGACACGGTCTGAGCCGTGTCTTTTATGATTATGTAAACCTCTATATATTGTGGTTCATAGATTTAAATAACACATTTGACCTTTATAACGCCCGTTTCTACGCGGTTTTTTAAAATCAGGTCAGGTGCCAAATCTCATCATTATACTGCCTGATAGTTCTGTCTGAAGAGAAGAATCCGGACTTTGCAATGTTAACAAGGCACATTTTTGTCCATCTTTCCCTGTCTTCGTAAGCCGCAAATGCTTCGTCCTTAACCTTGATATAGTCTTCAAGGTCGATCAAAGTCATGAACCAGTCCTTATTAAGAAGTTCCTTGGAAAGTCTCTCAAGTCTCTCCTTGTCACCGATCTTAAGGAGCTTGGGGCCTGTTATGAAGTCAACCGCTGCCTTAATGGTCTTACTCTTCTTGTAGTAATCCTTGGATACGTAATCAGCCTTCTCGTAATGAGCGATGACCTGGTCGGACTTAAGTCCAAACTCGAAGATGTTTTCTTTTCCGACAAGATCTGCGATCTCTACATTGGCTCCGTCAGCGGTTCCGAGGGTTACGGCTCCGTTAAGCATGAACTTCATGTTGCCGGTTCCGGATGCTTCCTTGGATGCGGTAGAGATCTGCTCGGATACATCGGATGCCGCGAAGATGAGCTCCGCATTCGATACATTGTAGTTCTCGATGAAGACGATCTTCATGAGTCCCTTTACATCGGGATCGTTATTGACAACATCGGCAACGGAATTGATGAGCTTGATGGTAAGCTTTGCATTCCTGTAGCCTGCAGCTGCCTTTGCTCCGAAGATGAACGTTCTCGGAGTGAATTCCATATCGGGATGATCCTTGAGCTCGTTGTACAGATACATGATGTGAAGAATGTTCATGAGCTGTCTCTTGTATTCGTGGAGACGCTTTACCTGTACGTCGAAGATTGATCTGGGATCAACATCAATTCCGTTATGCTCGGAGATGTACTGAGCAAGGCGGACCTTGTTACGGTACTTGATGTTCATGAACTCCTTCTGTGCCTTCTTGTCGTCGGCATAGATGGCAAGCTCGTGAATGTGGGGAAGATCCGTGATCCACTCGTCTCCGATATGATCGGTGATCCAGTCCGCAAGGAGAGGATTTCCGTGAAGAAGGAATCTTCTCTGTGTGATACCGTTGGTCTTGTTGTTGAATCTCTCGGGGAACATCTCGTAGAAGTCCCTGAGCTCCTGCTTCTTGAGTATCTCCGTGTGAAGCTCCGCAACACCGTTTACGGAATATCCCGCAACGATAGCCATATGTGCCATCTTGACCTGTCCGTCATAGATGATCGCCATCTTGCGGATCTTCTCATCGACGTTAACGCCGGTGTTTGCATACTTTTCCTTGATCTGCTCGATGAATCTTCTGTTGATCTCTTCGACGATCTGATAGATCCTGGGAAGAAGTCTGCTGAAGAGTTCGATGGGCCACTTCTCGAGAGCCTCGCTCATGATGGTGTGGTTGGTGTATGCGCATGTATGCGTCGTTACTTCCCAGGCCTCGTCCCATGTAAGACCGTGATCATCCATAAGGACTCTCATAAGCTCTGCGATCGCAACGGTGGGATGTGTATCGTTGAGCTGGAAGGTGACCTTCTCATGGAACTTCTTAATATCCTTATGTGAGCGCATGTACTTCTCGACCGCTTCCTGAACGGATGCGGAAATGAAGAAGTACTGCTGCTTGAGCCTGAGTTCCTTGCCGGCATAGTGGTTGTCGTTGGGATAGAGAACCTCGACGATATTTCTTGCAAGGTTTTCCTGTTCAACGGATCTCTGGTAATCACCCTTGTCGAAAGCATCGAGCTGGAAACACTCAACGGGCTCGGCATCCCATATCCTGAGGGTGTTAACGATCCCGTTTCCGTATCCTACGATGGGAATATCGAAGGGTACCGCTCTTACGCACTGATAATCCTTCTGTGTGAAGATTCCTCTTCCGTTCTCATCGGTCTGTACATCGACATATCCGCCGAACTTGATGGTCTTGGCATATTCGGGACGGCGAAGCTCGAAGGGATTGCCGTTTGCAAGCCAGTTATCGGGAACCTCTACCTGATATCCGTCCTTGATCTTCTGCTTGAACATTCCGTAACGGTAACGGATGCCGCAGCCGTATGCGGGATATCCGAGGGTTGCGAGCGAATCGAGGAAACATGCCGCAAGTCTTCCGAGACCGCCGTTTCCGAGAGCCGCATCGGGCTCCTGGTCCTCTACGACATTCAGATCGAGTCCCATCTCCTCGCAGGCTTCCTTAACGGTCTTGTATGCCTGCATATTGATGAGGCTGTTTCCGAGAGCTCTTCCCATGAGAAACTCCATGGACATATAGTAGACCATCTTGGGATCTTCTTTCTCATATGCTTCCTGAGTTTCGATCCACATATCCATGATCTGATCCTTGATAGCATAGGATACAGCCTGGAAGATCTGTTGGGGAGATGCCTCCTCCATGGTCTTTCTGAAAAGAGTTTTTACATTGTAATTGACACTTCTTTTGAAAAGCTCTTTATCGAATTTTTCTCTTTTTGTGACTGCTGAATTCTTCAATTTCAGTCTCCCTCCTTATGAAAAAATTCTTTAGCCGATCTTTTCAAGACTGATCGTTACCTTCTCTCCGTTGATATCCCATTCCTTGGAGAACTTGTAATCCTTGCCGGATCCGATCTCATCGGCAAGGAGCTTGGTTGAGATCTGTGCCTCGTTCTTCTTGATTATTCCGAGAAGCTTGTCATTTCCGTTAAGTGAGATGCGGATGTGATCCATTACCTCGAAGCCGGAATCCTTACGCATGGTCTGGACCTTGGAAACAAGCTCTGCCGCAAAGCCTTCCTCAATGAGCTCCTCTGTAAGGTTAAGATCGAGGACTACGGTTATGCCGTGATCTTCTGATGCTTCATAGCCTTCCTTTTTGGTCATCTCGATGAGGAGGTCTTCCTTGGCAAGCTCGATCGCATTTCCGTCTACGTCGAACTTGATGGTACCGTTAGCTTCAAGCTCATCCATTGCGGCATTTCCATCGATCTCTTTGAGGAACTTTTGGATTCCGCCGAGCTGCTTTCCGTACTTGGGGCCTACGGTCTTGAGCTGGGGCTTGAAGATATAAGTCGTGAACTCTCTTACATCATCCGCGAATACAACTTCCTTGACATTGAGCTCTTCCCTGATGATGTCGATATAGAACTCATACAGCTTTTCTTCGCTCTTGATATACATCCTGGAGATGGGCTGGCGGTTCTTGACGGAGCCTTCGTTTCTGCATGCTCTTCCGAGAACAACGGCATCGAGTACGGTCTCCATCTTCTCTTCGAGTTCCTTATCAATGAGCTTCTCATCGGCCTTCGGATAATCGCAGAGGTGAATGCTCTCAGGCGCATCAGCAAAGGAATTCCTTACGATGTTCTGGTAGATGCTCTCCGTCATGAAGGGGATCATGGGAGCAGCTGCCTTGGCTATGGTAACAAGTGCGGTGTAAAGAGTCATGTAAGCATTGATCTTGTCCTGCTCCATTCCCTTTGCCCAGAACCTCTCACGGCTTCTGCGCACATACCAGTTACTCATCTCATCGACGAACTTCTCGAATGCGGCCCCTGCCTCGGGGATCTTGTAATTCTCAAGGTCTGCGTCGACTTCCTTGACACAGCTGTTAAGCCTTGAAAGAAGCCACTTGTCCATAACGGAAAGCTTGTCATATTCGAGAGTATATTTAGATGCATCGAAGTTATCGATATTTGCATAGAGTACGAAGAATGCATAGGTGTTCCAAAGGGTTCCGAGGAACTTTCTCTGACCTTCGATAACGGCGTTCTCGGAGAATCTCTTGGGAAGCCAGGGAGCTGCGCTGGTGTAGAAGTACCATCTGATCGCATCCGCACCGAACTTGCCGAGAGCCTCCATGGGATCTACGACATTGCCGAGGTGCTTGCTCATCTTGCGGCCTTCCTCATCCTGTACAAGTCCGAGAACAATGACATTCTCGTAAGGGGACTTGTTGAAAAGAAGGGTTCCTTCAGCCATCAGCGAATAGAACCAGCCTCTCGTCTGATCGACTGCCTCGGAAATGAATGCAGCGGGGAACTGCTGCTCGAACAGGTCTTTGTTTTCAAAGGGATAATGGTGCTGGGCAAAGGGCATTGCACCGGAATCAAACCAGCAGTCGATAACTTCGGGAACTCTCTTCATGGAGCCTCCGCAGTCGGGACACTTGCAGGTTATATCATCTATGAACGGTCTGTGGAGCTCGATGGTCCTGGCTCTCTCATCACCGCTCGCATTAAGCAGTTCTTCCCTGGAACCGATGCAGATCCTCTTTCCGCACTCGCACTCCCAGATATTGAGAGGGGTGCCCCAGTAACGGTTTCTGGAAAGAGCCCAGTCCTGGATGTTCTCAAGCCAGTTTCCGAATCTTCCTGTTCCGATGGATTCGGGCATCCAGTGTACGGTGTTGTTGTTTCTTACAAGGTCTTCTTTTACGGCAGTGACCTTGATGTACCAGGATTCACGTGCATAGTAAAGAAGGGGAGTGTCGCATCTCCAGCAGAAGGGGTAATCGTGCTCGAACTTGGGAGCATCGAAGAGCTGTCCTGCGGCATCCAGATCCTTAAGAACGAGGGGATCGGCATCCTTGACGAACTTTCCTTCGTAAGGAGTATCGGCGGTCATGTTACCCTTGCCGTCTACGAACTGAACGAAGGGAAGGTCGTATTCACGTCCCACGCGGGAGTCGTCTTCTCCGAATGCGGGAGCGATATGAACGATACCGGTACCGTCGGTCATTGTTACGTAATCATCGACTACGATGTAATGAGCTTTCTTGTGCTGCTTGTCGGCAGCCTTGGCGGCTCCTTCGAAAAGGGGCTCGTACTCCATTCTCTCGAGGTCTTTACCGACGTACCTTTCAAGAACCTCGTAAGCGGGAGCGTCCTCTTTTGCAAACTTTCCGAGAAGGGTATCAGCAAGTGCCTCGGCAAGGATATAGGTATATCCGTCAGCTGCCTTGACCTTTACATAGCTCTCGGAAGGGTTGACGCAGAGTGCGACGTTGGAAGGAAGTGTCCAGGGTGTGGTGGTCCATGCAAGGAAGTAGAAATCTCCGTCCTTGGCCTTGAAACGTACGACTGCGGAGCGCTCCTTTACGGTCTTGTAGCCCTGAGCTACCTCGTGTGATGAAAGAGGGGTTCCGCATCTGGGGCAGTAAGGCACGATCTTGAAGCCCTTGTAGAGCAGGCCCTTGTCCCAGATGGTCTTGAGAGCCCACCATTCGGACTCGATATAGTTGTCGTCATAGGTGATGTAGGGATTGTCCATATCGGCCCAGAAACCGATCTTGGAGGAGAATTCCTCCCACATTCCCTTATATTTCCATACGGACTCCTTACACTTTCCGATGAAGGGCTCAAGTCCGTAGTCTTCGATCTGCTCCTTGCCGTTGATGCCGAGGAGCTTCTCTACCTCGAGCTCAACAGGGAGACCGTGGGTGTCCCATCCCGCTTTTCTGGGGACCTGATATCCCTTCATTGTGCGGTATCTGGGAATCATGTCCTTGATGGTCCTGGTCTCTACATGTCCGATATGGGGCTTTCCGTTTGCGGTCGGAGGTCCGTCATAGAATGTATAGACCGGTCCTTCCTTGCGGGAATCAATACTCTTTCTGAAAATATCGTTCTCATTCCAGAATTTTTCGACTTCAGCTTCCCTCTGAACATGTGAAAGGTCTGAATTAACCTGCTTATACATATTTCCTCCTGTAAAAAAACAAACCTCCCCCCGGAAAAAAAGGAGCGAGGTCCCGCTTCATTAAGATATAAATGCACATATGCGATTTTAGTGTAAAATGGCGGTATTGTCAATATTATCGGGGCTTTTGCATTGTTTTTTGAAGTGCGAAAATATATAATATATGGGGAATTTTTGGAGGGGGTACCAAAAGTGGCAAAATCAGATTCTAAACCCAGGACGGAAAAGCATAAAAGGTCAAGAAAAGGCACTATTTCGGGACATATGTACGGAGTAGCGATACTTCCCGTCGTTCTTTTTGCCCTTTTCATCATCATTGCCGGCATTCCGTTCCTTACCGGCATTCTTTACAATTCCGCGGAAAAAGAGCTGAAAGACGCCTGCATGAGCACACAGCTCCTCATGGACGCCAGATACTACGGCGATTACAGGCTGACAGGCAGCGATTCCCTCTATCTCTACAAAGGCGATACGGACATAACCAGCGATTACTCGGTTGTTGACACCATCAAGGAATCCACCGGGCTGGATATTACGCTATTCTACAAGGATACCCGCATCCTCACCACACTTACGGATGAAAACGGTATCAGGATGGTCGGCACGGGCATTGCTTCCCAGATCCAGACCGCTGTCTATGTGGAGGGAAAAGAGGCCTTCTATCACAATACGATGATCTTCGGAAAGCCCTATTTCACTTACTATATGCCACTTGTTTCAAGCCACGGCAATATCCAGGGCATGATCGCAGCGGCGCGTCCCGCATCGGACGTTAACAAGACAATACACACATACATACTGATGCTCATAGCCATCGCCGCAGTTCTCACGGCACTTATGATATTCATCGTCATAAGGATAACCAAGCCCATGACCGTCTCAATAGAGAGCATCTTCAAATTCGTCAAGGATGCTTCTTCCGGTAATGAGACGGCCGTCCTGGACGAACACGTACTGACCCGCCGCGACGAGCTCGGGGAGATCGGCGAAAGTGTTCTTTCCATGCAGAGGTCCATGAGAAACATGATGGAATCCGATCCGCTCACCGGTCTTTTTAACAGAAGATCCGCACACAGAAAGCTGGGCCCCATCATAAGCAAAGCCAAAAACGGCTCCGAGAGCTTCTGTATCTGCATAGGTGATATCGACTTCTTCAAATCCGTCAACGACGCATACGGACACGATGCCGGTGACGAGGTTCTCATAAAGGTTGCGGACACGATCAGGGAGCATATGAAGAATTGCGGCTTCGTCGCAAGATGGGGCGGAGAGGAATTTCTGTTGGTCTTCGACAGGACTAGCCTTATCATGGCGGAAAATTCCCTCTGGAGCCTGCTCGAGAAAATTCGCGCCATGAAGATCAGATACGACAATTACATCATTCAGGTCACAATGAGCTTCGGCGTGAGCGAATGGGACAGACAGCAGAATGTGGACACCCTCATAAAGAGCGCCGACGACAAGCTCTATATCGCCAAGAACATCGGAAGAAACCTGGTCGTCAGCACTACCTCGGATGAAGAAGAAATGGCCGAAAGCAGTGAGATGTCCGAGATCGACAAGATCCTTATGTCCATAAGCAACGGAGCAAAAGAAGAAATGCCCGGACATCCTGAAGATGCCGGACATTTCGAAAATCTTTCTGCCAAAGAATTTGAGAATATACTTAACGGTAAAGCCGATGAAGAAGCAGCCGTAGCCGGTGATGACCTTATGTCGGGAGGCATAAGCTTTTCTGCGGATTCCTACACGGACGATCCCCTCACCGGAAGCTCTTCCACGAAATAAATCCCTCTCCTATCCGCCCTCTTCACCGAAACCGTCGGTGGCCGGGACGTAGCACGGTTACAGGATCTATCTTTGAACTTTATATCGGACCAAAAAACGGAAACCTTAAGGTTTCCGTTTTATTTTTCTTTTGCCGGAAATGCCTGTACCAGAAGGATTGCCGCGAACATGAGTATACTTCCGATGATCTCCCTGAATGTGAGTCTCTGATGAAGTATCACGTAACCTCCAAGAACACAGAAAAGTGCTTCACAGCTCATAAGTATGGATGCGGTGGAAGGTTCGAGCCTGGACTGGCATACTATCTGGATCGTATAAGCCACTCCCCCGGAGAAAATACCCGTGTACAGGATCGGGACCGCGGCCGCAATGACCGACTTCATATCCGGGCTTTCCACAGCGAGCATGACAATACCCGAAGTTACGGAAACGGTAAGAAACTCCACACACGCAAGCTTGACATTATCGTATCTGGACGCTCCCGAATCGATGACCAGTATCTGCAGAGTGAACATCACCGCGCAGGCCATCAGCAGGATATCCCCCTTTGAAAAAGAAAACGAACCGCTCATGGTGAGAAAATACAGACCGAATACCGAGATCAGAACACCTGCCCACACCACGGGCCTTATCTTCTTTTTCATGAAGATCCCGCATACCGGAACAAGGACAATGTACATGGCGGTAATGAATCCGGCTTTTCCCACCGAGTCCGTGTACAAGATCCCCAGCTGCTGAAGATTTCCTGCAAGGGACAAAAGTATGCCTATGACTATACCGGTCCTCCAGAGTCCCGCCGATTTCCATGAATGCTCCATCCCGTCCGCGGAAATCCCGGATTCACCTGTGCGTGAAGATCTTCTTCTGCGTCCGGCATCCGTAAATATCGAGAACACGAACACCACCGCCGTGGCAAGCATGAATCTGACTGAGTTGAAGGTGAAGGGGCCGGTGTTTTCCATTCCGATGCTCTGGAATGCAAAGGCCAGTCCCCAGATAAGTGCCCCGAAAAGCTGGAGCAGGATAAAAAATGCAGTTCTTCCGGTCTTCATACTGATCAGATGCGCATATTATTGCGCATATATTCCTTTATCTCATTATCCGAAGGAATCTTAAGTATGTCGGACACATACTTTTCCGCATCGCTTACGGACCACAGGGAAAGAGTTCTCCTGACTTCGGGAACCGATCCCGGATTAACGCTGAACCTCCTGCATCCCATTCCGGCAAGTATCGGAACGAGTAACGGATTCGCCGCCGCTTCACCGCAGACGGATATCGGTATGCCTGCGTTACCGGCATTCTCTATCGTAGTCTTAATCAGCCTCAGCACGGCAGGCTGGGTTACCGACTGCAGGTATGCAACATTCCTGTTTCCCCTGTCGGCGCTCATGGTGTATTGCACGAGATCGTTGGTCCCTATCGAAAAGAAATCGCATTCGAGGGATAGCATATCGGATATGATCGCCGCGGAGGGTGTTTCTATCATAGCACCGACCTTTATATTATCGTCGTATTCATATCCTTCATCCCTGAGATCACTCTTGAGCTCATAGATAAGGGCCTTGACTTCCCTCATCTCATCCACGCAGGTGATCATTGGTATCATGACCGAAATCTTTCCAACGGCACTGGCCCTGAGGATTGCCCTTAGCTGAGTCGCAAAAAACTTCCTGTTTCCGAGACTGTATCTTACCGCACGGTATCCGAGAAAAGGATTGCTCTCAATCTCCATATCAATGTAGGGAAGGCTCTTGTCTCCCCCGATATCAAGTGTGCGGATCACAACCTCACGCCCATCCATGGCCTGGGCGATACGTGAATATGCCCTGACCTGTTCTTCCTCACTCGGTGCGTGCCCGAGCTCCGCAAAAAAATTCTCGGTCCTGTAAAGTCCTATGCCTTCACCGCCGCTGTCGAGTGAATGCATGACATCGACGATATCGTTCACATTACAGAAAACCTCGGCACTTTCGGAATCGGCCATAAGGGTTTTCATCGAGCAGAATCTTTCCAGTTCCTTTCTCGACTCAAGATATTTTTCTTTTCTTGACGCAAATTCCTCTATAAGATCCGATGCGGGTTTTTCATAAACATAGCCGTTTATGCCGTCGACTATGACGGTGTCACCGTCCGTTATCGCAATCGTCGCACCTGCCACACCGAATACTGAAGGAAGCCCTATGCTGCGGGCCACAAGTGCGGAGTGTGAAGTCATTCCTCCGGTCTCACACACGAAACCCACCACACCGCAATCCTTCAGTCTGGCAACCATATACGGAGTCAGATGATTTGCGACAAGAACCGTTCCGGATTTGAGCGCAGTAAAAAATGAATCGACGGAGCCCGCGGAAACCATCTCTGTAATTTCCGTAAGCCCCAGGACTCTTGCAACTCCTATCCCTATTCCCTTGGAAGTTTCCGAACCTGTCAGCATCTTACTTTACATCAGGCACATAACCTTGATGAATTCCTCCGATCTGTCTCTCATCATCTCAAAACCCTTACCCAGGCTGTCCATATCGAAGCGGTGGGTTATAAGCTTTGAAGGATCTATGATCTTCTTTGCTATAAGATCAAGAACAATATGCCAGTCATCATCCGTTTTTCCGGTAAAAGCAGAATTCCATGTTCCGGTGATCCTTAACTGATTTCTGAGTATCTTCCAGTAATCATCCTTTGAAAGAAGCATATCCGAAGCGGGATTTCCGACAAGCTGAAGCCTGCCCCGCGCGGAAAGAGTCCGCAGCCCGAGTGTGACGCACTCGTTTCTTCCGACACATTCAAAGAAGACATCGGTGCCAAGGCCCTCAGTTTTATCCATTATGAAAGCTGCGGCATCTTCCTTTTTGGAATCGGCGTAATTATTTTCGGCTATGCCGAGCTCGAGGATCTTTCTTTTCTGGAATTGCTTATTTCCGATACACAGGATATTTCTGTAACCGAAACACCCAAGGAGCATCACGGTAAGTATTCCTATTGTTCCCAGCCCGCATACGGTTATCGTGATATCCTTACCGGCATCCCCGGGCTGCAGATCCAGGCCGCATTCCTTTATGGCGTGAAGTGCAACCGATAACGGTTCAAGCATTGCTGCCTGTTCATAGGTAACTTCGTCCGGAAGTTCTATGACGTTTTTACATGGAACCTTTACATATTGCGCAAATCCGCCGTCGCATCTTGATCCGAGATAGTTATAGTTCTTGCACATCTCATACATGCCCTTTTTGCACGGAGCACACTGCATGCAGGGGATGAGCGGATAGATACCGACTCTTTTGCCGGCTATGCCCGCCGGCACACGACTGCCTGTATGAACCACCTCGCCGCTGAATTCATGACCGGGTATCAGAGGATGATGATACGCACCCGTTTTATAGATTCTCGGTATATCGGATCCGCATATTCCTGCGGCATGTACTCTTACGACAACACACTCATCTTCCGCAACCGACGGTCTTGAGTCAGTTCCGACAATCCCACTGCAGTCATCTTCCGGTGATGATACCGTATCAAGCTCCAGTTTTCCGATTTCCTTAAGCACGTATGCTTTCATTTTCTGATCATCTCCTCAAACCTTGCCATATCGGAGGGTGTAGTTATCTTGAAATTATTCTCATCGCCCGCTATGCAGGCAATGTCCATTCCGGCCATTACGGCGGGCTGCATGGATCCGCTTATCTCCATGATCCTGTCCGGAAGAAGATCTTCATTGGCCTTAAGATACCTTCCGAACCTGAAGCCCTCGGGAGCCTGCCCCGCGGAGATCCTGCTTCTGTCAAGATTCGCGATGACCCTTCCGCCCACGGTTTCATATACCGTGTCCTTGAGCGGGAGTACCGGAAGAACCGCCTCGCTGCTTTTTAGAGCCTCGTAGATTTCCTTTACCGTCTCATCGGACACAAGTGGTCTGGCCGCATCGTGAATTATGACACAGTCGTCATCTTTCAATTTGCCCTTAAGCGCATTGAGTCCCGAGAGTATGGACAGCTGCCTGTTCTCACCGGGATCCGCAAATCCTGCGAATTTTTCTTTTTGCAAAAAAAGAGACCTTATCAGATCCCTGTACTCTTCGGAAGCAACAACAACTATCGCATCCGTTTCGGGAGATCTTTCAAAGGTTTCAAGGCAATAAGAGATCACAGGCTTTCCGCCTGCGTTTAAATACTGTTTTGGAATTTCAGTCCCCATCCGGCTTCCGGAACCGCCGGAAAGGATGATCGCCGCATTCATTATATTTTCAGACTCCTGAGTTCCTGGATTATCTCTGCGTAGCTCCTGGATTTACCGAAAAGAAGCGATGTTCCGAGAACGAATCCGCTCATTCCCATCGGTCCGTAAGTCTGTATCTTATCTATCGTGCAGGAGCCGTCCCAGATAAGATCAAAGTGCATCGACTTCTGAAGCTCGAGAAGCGTGTGGATCTTGGTGCCGACATAGGGAAGGAACATCTGGCCGGCATTTCCCGGATTAACACTCATTACGAGAACCTTGTCGACTATCCTCAGAAGCTCAAGTATCGATTCGACGCTGGTTCCGGGATTTATAGCTATTCCGGGAATGATCCCCTTATCGATTATCTTCTGAAGTGTGGTCGAAGGATGGTACTCTGCTTCGGGATGGATATAGACGATATCGCCGGGTCTGAGGCAATCGAGAAACAGTCCTATATTGTTGATAGGGTGCTCTATCATCAGGTGGACATCAAGATTCTTGTCCGTAGCCTTGGCGATATACCTCATATCATTAAGGCTCATCGCATAGTTCGGAACATATCGTCCGTCCATGATATCTATATGAAAATAATCTATTCCTGCCTCTTCGAGAGCACGGACTTCCGCGGAAAGATTTCCGAAATCCGCACACATCATCGATGCATGAAGTTTAAAATCCATACTGACCTCCCTCAATAAAGCGCAAAACTTAGTGCTTAAGTCGAATATACATCTTTACGAAAACAGATTCAAGGAGTTAAGGATGTTAAGTAAACCGATGACGTCAAATGAGTTTGAAATGCTTGAAGGCTTTATATATCCCATCCTCGTATATCGAATCCGTCACATAATCGGAAGCCATAAGAAGCTCAGGATTGCCCTGTCCCATCGCTATTCCATGGGCTGCGGCTCTGATCATCTCCATATCGTTCATTCCGTCGCCCACCGCATAGATATTCTCTGCAGGCACTCCGTAATAATTCCTGACGATCTCCATTCCTGTCGCTTTCGAGTGTCCGGCAGGAACAAATTCGACAACAATATTATTGTGATCGATCATATCGAGAAATCCGCAGAGCCTGTCGCATACCGCATCATAGTCCGTTTCCGCGGTGATGTCCGCGCTGAATTTGTTGATCGGATCTTCATCAGTCAATGTGTCGAGCCTCCTGGCCCTGTCGCCGAGCGATTCCCAGAGCGTTTTTGCATAAGGATCGTCGGGAAAATCCTTAGGATCAAAGAAACAATTCTCCGTTCCCTCAAGCACGACCGGCATATGTTCATCCGAAAGCACCTTAAGCGAAGTTCTGATCTGGTCGGGAGTAAGGAGCTTCTGGTATTTTATCTCGCCCTCTATCTCGACGTGGCATCCGCACGCAGCTACGACTCCGTCCATCCCGAGTTCTTCGAGCGATTCGTATCTTGTATTGGATCTTGAACGACCGGTGTTTATGAAGACCTTGTTGCCCATGACCTTGGCAAGCTTGATCGCGTCCTTTGTGCTTTCGGGGATGCGGAGTATCTCATCCCAGATAGTCATATCTATATCAAGAAATATCAGATTCATTCTTTTCTCCTGCGGTTACGGTTCCTTCATATCCCATCATAAACGGGATCGTGAACATTATGGGAAACGCATATCTTGCATGCTTCATGAAGCATGGACCCGCCATGCACACAAGCAGGGTTATGAGCTGCATCGGATAAAGATGCAGGTTCTCCTTCCTTCTCCTGATAAGGATTAGCATTATAAAGGTCCACAGTCCGGGGCTCTGGAGCATTCCGAAGAAGGATATCCTGTCTATATAGCGGTAGAAATAAATAAGCAGTTCGTCCGCGCCTTCGAACAATCCCGTTCTGGTAAAATAGTCGCTGTCCAGTTCATATCTGACGGATGTGTCGGTTTCCGGATCGAACCATCCGTAAGTACTCATAAAAAATGATTCGAAATATGTTCCGGGATGTTTGAAGAACATCCTAAACCAGGTCTTAAGATATCCCGATACAGTTTCATTCGATGCCTTCGTATCGTAATACTGTTTGACGGGATCGGATATGAACGGATCGTAGCTTTCGATCATATCCTCGTAATTTCCGAAAAGTGCATTGACGGATGATATCTCTTCGGCAGTAAGCTCGCTCTCATATCTCGTCATATAAAGAGCCGTCTGCTGCATCGGGATCGAAAGCATCTCCTTAAGTCCGTCGCTTTCCGCATTCACATATGCTTTGATGCCGGATGAAAACGCGGTGTAAATGCCTATGGGAAGTATCAGGAATAATGCAGTCTTTTTGATTAGCATTTTAATATCGGCTTTTTCTTCCGTTTGGGTCTTGCCGAGTCCGTAAACGCTCATCACAAGTCCGTTTACAAAAACGATGATCGAGCCGTTGTTCCTGCACACGCAGATCAGTACGGAAGCAATGATGATCTTAATGAGAGAGGATCTCTTCCCGGCAAATGCCTTGACATCCTCATAGTACTCTGCCGTAAGGACGCAGTACCAAATGCAGGCTGCGGCAAATGGAACATCCTTGATCGCAGTCGTTGCTATATTGGAATATACAGGCGAAAGAACATATACAGCGAGCACCGTGACCAGAAGATATTGCGATGCCCCCTTCTTCTTAAGATAAGTGATCGTAAGAGAAAGAGCTGCGGACAGTCCCAGTGCCTGCAGGAATATCCATACAAAAAGTGCGGGATCGTAATAACCGAATACAGCTTTGAAGGCACCAAAGAAGATTCCTATGAATGCGGTAAGTACGATGGGATGATGTCCGGACCAGGGCATATCTCCCGTGGTCTGCATAAGCTGTCCAATGAAATCCGCATTGTGATTTCCCGGGTAATTAAGGATCATCGCGGGAAGCCACAGGATCATCAAAAGCAGGCATACATTCCGGAATATATGCTTTCCGAATAATCCGGCAAATATCTTCTTCTCGCTGCGATTTAAGGAAACCCGCTCAAGCCCCGCTTCCGCAAGGGCAAATACATACCTGAATATGATTCCGAAGCCTGCGGCCGCAAGAACAGATCTTATAATGAACGGAACGGTCTCAAATATTCCGGACAGATTTCCTAAGGCGTTCGCGCTTCTTCCCAGAACAACGATAAGTCCGAGTATCATCGGAAGAACATATCCCTTAAGCTGCTTTCCGGATCTTTCTCCAATCAGCTTCATCGCGCATCCGCATAAAAGCGCGGCAATCATCATATCAAACTGATAATCACCCAGTGTCGAATATATCCTTGCGATAATAAAATCCTGCGTAACTTTTCCGTAAGCCCAGAAAGGGGCGGCTTCGGTTGTTTTATATGTTATCGCAAATCCTGCCAAAAGAGCGGATATGACGAAAAGCAAACGGTTTTCTGTTTTTCTGATTACGGGAGTATTATCCATCAGAGCATCATCCCCACATCATATATGAAACGCCGCGCACTATCCTTTCGAAGAAAAGGATGCCGCAGTACGTATGATACAAAAGCACGATCCCGCAAAGGGACAGGTATATCCTGGAGAGTACACTCGCGGTTTTAAGCTTCTTCATATCCTCTGTCCACATGATCAGGGATATTCCGAAGATAAGGATTATCGTGAAAGCATAGCCCCAGCTGAAGTTTGCATCCATATCGCGGGCACCCTCTTCGCTGAGAATGAAATACTGCATAAATCCGACTCCCGCGCTCATCCACGCAAACAGAAGAATCCTGTTTTTGAAAATGTCCTTAACGTGAAAAAGCAATATCATAAGGGGAAAAGCGATAGACAGCGCACTTACCGCGATGATACTGGAAGCATGTGCCCCCATCGCTCTTCCGGGCGCAATAACAATGTGATTGTTTCCTGCATTCACATCATACAGGGCCTTGTTCTGCAGAAGCATTATAAGAAACGACGGAATGACTGAAGACGCAAACAGAAGAAGCTTCTTTGCAGGTGCGTTCTTTTTCACAAGATCTGCGATGAGAAATACCAGCATGACCGGAGCGGCCGTCAGGAAAAAATTAGGCTTTGCCGCAGTCGTAAGCGTCAGAACGGCTGTGAAAAGAATAAATGACTTTGCCGTCAGATTGTTTCTGACATCCTTTTCAATCTTCAGGTAGATGAGCAGTGTCCACAGCGCCATCCACTTCATCATAAGATATGTTGAGTTATGCCATATGGACGCGGTGTGCATCCCCATATAGCGTCCGCTCGAAAGTCCCTTGATATAGCAGGGCATAAAGAGGTTCAGGAAAAGTGCCATGATCTCCGCGGTGTAGATATCGAAACGGTGATCCGTAACCTCGACAATAAGCTTTGAGGTAAAATACACCGACAGATATGCGAAACCGCCAAGGATCAGCGGAAGCAGCACCATCAGATGAATGCGGTCAAGTGCGATCAGTATGAAAGAGATGAGTGAATAAATAAGTCCGTCATCAACCGCAAGACTTATATGTGCGGGAAGATCGGATTCGTAAACCGAACCGCCGGTCCATCCCATGAACATAAAGTACATATAGATGCACGCACCTACATAGACAGGGATCAGCACCGTCGATATTATATGTGCGGCCGAAGGACGCTTTGCCTTATCAGACATAGAAGTATCCTCCCATATAGAGCATCGCAAAGAATGCTATACCGCAGCCGAGATGCCATACATAAACCGCCCACTCGAATGCAAGCATCCATTTGGGCTGTTTTTTCTTTACGGTATTTTCGATAAGCAGCATAAGGCCTGCCACGAACACGAAGAATATTCCGTAGATATATCCCCATGCGAAATTGCAATGGACAAATCTGTCTCCTTTTTCATAGAGACAGAGGAACTCAAGAAATCCCGCCATCATAACTTCCCAGGCAAGAAGGAATATCTTGTTGTCCTTGAAACGCTTCAGGTTCAGGAGCATCACCACACCGGGAAACGCATTTGCGAGCATGACCGCAAGCACGATGTTTCCCGTATAAACGCTCCACGCCTTTCCTATTCCGAATCCGATGCCTCCTCCTTCTCCCGCATGTGAAGAAGAACCGAACACACCTCCGAACTGTATGATCAGCGTGATGAATGTGGGAACCGCCGTTGCAAGAAGGCAGAGGAATTCCCTGAACTTCTTCCCTTTGGACATTATCAGCTTCACGATCATATGAACAGCTGCCGCCGATACAAGAACAAAGGTAAAGCTCGGTTTTGTGAGCGTTGCCAGCAGAAGGAATACGGAAAAGGCAATGTACTCCTTTTTATCGATATGGTCCTCGTAATAAGTCAGTATGTGCGCGAACAGGAAAAATGCGACTATCGCAAATCCCCTTGCCGCAAGATATGTCTGGTTGTAATAAGGATTGGCACTGAACACCCCGAGATTTCTGAGTGTCATTCCGGGCAGATAGATAATCTTCGGAGGATAGAGCATCGAAACGAAGAATACGGAATAAGTGACCAGCAGGATAAAGCCCTCGTAAGCCGTCCTGTTCTTGTCCTTTTCGGGAACGAGAGGCGCAAGCTCCTTAAGCATGAAATACGAAAGCACGGCGGGAGATAACGAATTGAGTATCGTTGCGGAAAGTGCCGCTCCCATATGCACATTTGAGAACAGTGCAAGGAATTTTCCCAACATGAAATAAACGGGGTACGGGAAATCAAACCCGCTGTCGATCCCCATCATTTCAAGAATATAAGCATCGACATCCGAACCGTAGTGCTGGTATTCGAGATGTAATGCCTGATTTCTGAACAGCACGAAAAGCAGTACCGTATATGCGGCAAGAAGCAGGAAATATGCTGCCTTTGTTTTCTTTGATACCTTTAGTCTCTTCATTCGATTCCGGTCACTTTATAATCCTTGTCTTCGACCGCCTTCTTAAGGACATCATCCGATACCTCCGATGAAAGTGCCACTACGGCGGTTCCTTTTTCGTGTGATACGTCTGCAGATGCCACACCCTCTACGGCTTCCAGTGCTTTCTTAACGGAAGCTTCGCAGTGCGCGCACATCATTCCTTCGATATTCATTGTCCTGGTCATAGCTGTCTCCTTTACATCGGAAAAAACTGATTTTTCCTCATTATCCAACAGTTTGCTCTCTCTGTCAAAATCACGCGGTGCCCTGTCTCCGGATGCATCACAGAGTCTGAAAAGATTCAGACGGAGTGCATTCATACATACCGTAAAACTCGAAAGGCTCATTGCCGCGGCACCGAACATCGGACTCATCTGTAATCCCAATCCGGAAAAAGCTCCCGCCGCTATCGGAATGAGAAGAAGATTGTAAATAAATGCCCAGAACAGGTTCTCGTGTATGACCGTGAGAGTTTTTCTCGAAAGCCTCAGCGCCGCACAAACATCCGAAAGAGATGACTTCATGAGCACAACATCACCCGCGTCTATCGCTACATCGGTTCCGGCTCCTATCGCCATTCCCGTATCGGCCGAGGTAAGTGCGGGTGCATCGTTTATACCATCACCCACCATAAGTACTTTTCCGTGCTCACGGAGTTTCTTTATGACGGATTCTTTTCCGCTCGGTAAAACTCCCGATACGATCTCATCGACTCCGGAGAGCTTTCCGATCTCTGCGGCGGTCAGTTCGTTATCACCGGTCAGCATCACAACCCTGAGGCCGAGGTTCTTAAGTTCCGATACCGCTTTTGCCGAATCGTCTTTCAGTACGTCACTCACCGCTATCATGCCGAGAAGCTTATCATCCTCCGAAAAGAACAGCGGTGTCTTTCCTTCGGAAGCCAGCTTTGTCGCAGAAGCTTTCATTTCTCCGGAAATTCCGCATCCGTCCGAAACAAATTTTGCGTTTCCGCCTTTTATCTCGCGGCCGTCCGCAGTTCCCACAAGTCCGTTTCCGGGTAAAACATGCAGGTCATCCAGCTTTATTAATGATATCTTTCTCTCTTCCGCATATGCGATCACTGCCTTTGCAAGCGGATGCTCGCTTCCCGCCTCAAGAGCATATGCCCTCTTCAGCAGTTCCTCTTCCGTGATCCCCGCCGCAGGGAGTACGTCGGTCACCACCGGTTCTCCCTTTGTAAGGGTTCCGGTCTTATCGAGTACCGCGATCCTGCTCCTGCCCGCTTCCTCAAGCGATGCGGAGGTTTTGAAAAGGATTCCGTTCTTTGCACCGACACCGTTTCCGACCATGATCGCAACGGGAGTCGCAAGTCCGAGCGCACACGGGCAACTTACGACAAGTACCGTGATCGCTCTTGTAAGCGCATATGGAAGACCTCCTCCTATGATCATCCAGATCACAAACACAACCAGCGCTATGCCCATTACGGACGGGACAAATATTCCGGATACCTTATCGGCTATTCTTGCGATCGGCGCTTTGGTGGATGAGGCGTTTCTGACCATGCGTATTATCTCGGAAAGCGTGGTATCCTCTCCGACCCTTTCGGCCCTGCATGTGATGAAACCGCTCAGATTAGTGCATGCCGCAGAGACCTTGTCACCGGCTTCCTTATCGACGGGTATGGACTCTCCCGTAAGTGCGGATTCATTGACGGCGCTGCTTCCGCTTACAACGGTTCCGTCGACAGGGATGTTTTCGCCCGGCCTTACCACATATATGTCTCCCACCTTCACTTCTTCGATGGGGACCTCCGTCTCTTTTCCGTCCCGGACTATAACAGCCGACTTGGGAGCAAGTTTCATCAGGCTCTTAAGTGCATCAGTGGTTCTGCCCTTGCTGTAGCTTTCGAGTGTTTTTCCGATTGTTATGAGAGTTACGATCATCGCCGCCGATTCGAAATACAGCTCGTTCATCATAAGGTCCATCGCTTCCTCACGGCATATGGTAAAGACCCTGATGAGATTAACCAGGCTGTAAATATACGAAACGCCCGCACCCATCGCTACAAGGGTGTCCATATTCGGTGCCTTATGAATGACCGCTTTAAATCCGCTTATAAAAAATTTTCTGTTAATGATAAGGATGATCCCGGAAAGGACGGCTTCAAGCGTTATCACACCGGTATGTACAAGCCCCACCGGAGCGGGCCATCCGAACATCATCACACCCATGCTGAAATACATGAGTATGAGAAGGAGTATCACCGACGTGATGAGCCTGCGAAGAAGCTTCGGTGTTTCGGTGTCCTTAAGCTCTTCCTCCGTTACCGAACCGCTTTCCGCATCCGACACGCTTGCTCCGTATCCCGCATTTTCAACGGCCTTTATGATATCCTCAGATGAGGCATTTCCTTCCACGTTCATGGAATTCGTGAGCAGGGATACCTCACACTTCGTGACTCCCTCCACACCGGATACGGCCTTTTCGACATGTGCCTGACATGCCGCGCAGCTCATGCCTGTTATCCTGTATCTTGAAGTATCAGACATCTTTAATATTCTCCATACTTTTTACATACTCAGCATATCTGTCATCCTGTATCGTACTTATATCCTCGGACGGAATGCTCCTTAGAAACTTTATTACAAAAGGAACGGAGATGACTGCCGACAAAATATCGGCGACCATCTGCGAACACTGAATTCCCAAAAATCCCATGAAAAGAGGGAGCAGAATAAGGAGAGGTATGTAGCAAAGGCCCGACCTTAACATGGACAAAAAGGAAGCCTTTTTCGAATCCCCTATGCTCTGAAAAAGCATGTTGCCTACCACGGACGCGGGCTGAACCACCACGGCTATGCACATGAATCTGAGTGCGGGGACTCCGTAATGCACAACAAGTTCTATCTCTTCATCTTCCACAAACATCCTTATGACATCTGCGGCAAAGATAAATCCCAGCACAGCAAGCACGGCCATAAGAAGTGTTCCGGCTCTCCAGGTCACAAAGCATGCATGCTTAAGTCTTTTGTATTTCTTCGACCCGTAATTGAATGCCGATACCGGCTGAAAGCCCTGTCCTATTCCGATCATCGTGCTTCCTATGAACATCAGAACTCTTCCGTCTATAGTCATAGCCGCCATCGCAGCATCCCCAAAGGGCTTTGAAACTATATTCAGTATTGAAGTAGAAAGCGTCGCGCAAAGCTGTCTGAGCAGCGAAGGAAAACCGGTCTTTATGATATCGAATACACTTGCGGCGATCAATCCCGAAGGAAGCTTGAGGTATTTTAAATTGATTGAACTGATCGCCCTGTGTGAAAGGAACATATAGAGCAGTATGCCAAGACTCAGAAACTGTGAGACCATGGTTGCTATCGCGGCACCGCGTATCTCCATTCCGAAACCGAACATGAGGATCGGATCAAGGATCATATTGAGAACACCGCCCGACACAAGACCAAACATCGCAAAAAACGCCCTGCCCTCATACCTCATAACATTATTGAGAACACAGCTTACAGAAAGCACGGGACCGGAAATGATGATGTAGAGAGCGTAGGTTTTGGCGTAGGGGAAGATCGTATCCGTACTCATGAGATGAATGAGCGGATCGATAAGGACAAGCCCGAGCAGCATGAGAATAAGACCCGACATAAAAGATGCCGCTATACCCAGGGTCAGTACGCGGTCGGCTTCCTCCTTTTTTCCCACTGCCAGAAGTCTTGCAATCTTAGATCCCGATCCCTGGCCGTACATAAAACCAAAGGCCTGGAATACGGTCTGGAATGTCATCACTATCCCTATCGCGGCACTGGCACTTTTTCCGAGCTTTCCGACAAAATACGCATCGACCAGATTATAGATCATGGTTATGAGCATACTTACCACGGTCGGGACCGCAAGGGTGAAGATAAGCCTGCCCGGCGGAGTAAGAATCATTTTTTTGTACTGTTTTGCTTCTTCCCGGTTCAATTCCCTTACCCGATCAGCTTCTCCACATCTTCCTTTGTCTCGGATTTAAGGACCATCTGTGCAATCTCCTTACAGCTCCAGACATGGAGCTTGCGCAGCTGCTTCTTCGTTTCGAGGATCCTGTAAGGATCTACACTGAAGGACTTCACTCCCATTCCGATAAATACAGGGAGCATATCCGAATATGATGCAGCCTCCCCGCAAACGGTAACGGGAATACCCGCAGCGGCCGCACTTTCACATACCTTGTTTACGGCTCTCAGAACCGCAGGCTGATATATGCTGCACAGTTCCGACATCAGCGGATTTGTTCTGTCCGCACACATTATATACTGCGCCAGATCATTGGTTCCTATCGAGAAAAAGTCCACATCCCCGGCGAGGCTGTCCGCACACAGAACGGCCGCGGGAGTCTCTATCATGCATCCGAGTTTTATATCACTTCTGTAAGCAATCTTCTCAGCGCCGAGCTCCGATCTGCACTCTTCTATTATATGTCTTACTTTGAGTATCTCTCCTATCGACGTGACCATCGGGACAAGTATGCTGACATCCCTTCCGTTTGATGCACGGAGTATCGCACGTACCTGCCGCTTGAACAATCCCGGATCGGAAAGGCTCGCCCTGAGCCCCCTTACGCCGAGCGCGGGATTTTCTTCATGTATAGGACCGCCGGATGCATGTACTGTGGATTTGTCACCGCCTGCATCGAGTGTTCTTATTACCACGGGCTTTCCGGCGAAGGAATCGGCTATGCGGCTGTAAACCCCGGTCTGATCGTCTTCGGTCGGAATAACGCTTCCGTTCATAAATAGGAATTCCGTACGAACAAGCCCCGCACCGTCCGAAGCGGATACAATTCCGGGTATCTTTTCGAATCCTATATTGCACATCACATCAATGGTAACACCGTCCATTGTGATGCTTGGTGCATAAGGCTCCTTTGCGGCTTTTCTGTCTTCTCCGGAATTAACGATGACCTTGCGGTATGCCGCCTTTTCATCGTCGGAAGGTGAAATGATAACAACACCCCTGTTTCCGTCTACTATGCATTCAGTCCCGCCCAAAGCCGCATCTTTATCGAAGTTAACTCCAAATACCGCGGTTATGCCCATGGAGCGGAGAATCACGGCAGCATGAGAGGTTGCCGTTCCGGTTTTCATGACAACCGCCTTTATCCCGTCATCCTGAAAGCCTATGATCTCAGCCGCACTCAGCCTGTCGGCAAATATGACATCTCCGTCGTTTTTCAGTTCCTCCTGTACGGATGCGTCCGCTTCGCCCATGCGGGTAAGAATTCCGCTCTTAACCTCAAAAAGATCCTCGCACCTTTCCATGAACAGTTCATCACCGGAAGCCCTCAGAAGTTCCTCATACTTTCCGCATGCTTCGATAAGTGCATCCTTCGCTCTTTTGCCGGAATCAATAAGCCCGGTCACTTCATCCGAAAGCACGGGATCCCTTGCTATCATGATCTGGCCGGATATTATCTCCCTGCCCTCCTTACTGGATGCGGAAGCTGCGACCTTTTTCATATCGCCTTCGAATTCCAGAAGTGCATCAAAAAAACGCATCCTCTCAAGATCCGCGTCGTATCTTTCCGTTTCCTCGGAAGATGACGATGCTGCAGATCTTTCCCTGATGCGTCCCATCACTATTCCTTTATTAGCGGGAAGGCCTTTATACTTCATCGAATACCTTCATTATCTCATTGTAGTCGGGAAGCTTTCCTTCGAATACTGCAGCGCTTCCGGCAGCTATCCCGAGTTTAAGTGCATATCCGTAATCATGCTCATCCAGGAATCCCTTTATAAATCCGGCAGTCATGGAATCGCCTGCACCGAACGCACCGAGTGCCTTTCCTTCGGGCGCCTTGCACTTGTGGATCTCTCCGGTCCTGTCCAGAAGGATCGCACCGTCCGCCCCCATCGATACTATTACATTCTCCGCTCCGGACTTCCGGAGTTTTTCCGCTTCGGAGATGATCTCCTTTTCATCCTTAAGTTCGCGTCCCGCAGCCTGGCTGAGTTCCTCGAGATTGGGTTTTACCAGGAACGGCTTAAACGGAAGTGCCCTCTTAAGCCTGTCTCCGGTCATATCGACAACGGTCTTTACATTTTCGGGAACTGCCGAAAGGATTCTCTCGAGCATATCCTCGGGTGCCTGTGTGGGCATGCTTCCCGCAAGTACAAGCACATCCCCCTCGGAAAGTCTTTCAAGCTGGTCACAGAGCTCATCGACCGATCCGTTCTCAACAACAGGGCCTGCCGCATTGAGTTCGGTCTCTTCGAATCCACGCTCACTCGCTTCTTCGTAGGGAACTCTTATCTTGACATTGATCCTGCTCATTCCGTTTTTGAAGGGGAGCATTATAAAGCCTGTACGGATTCCTATGGAACGAACAGTCCCTTCTATCTCATCACCGGTTGTACCCGCAATGAATCCGAGTGCCTTGGTGGGAACATCGAGATTCTTGAGCACGACCGATACATTGATACCCTTTCCTCCTGCGCGCAGCTCCTCTTTTTCCGACCTGTTTGTTCCGCCTTTTTTCAGATAAGCCGCCGGATACATTACATAATCGAGTGAAGGGTTAAGTGTTAAAGTGTAGACCATTTTATCTCCTTTTGGTATGCAACATGCTGATAAGAAGCAGTACCGGGAAGAGTTCCAGTCTTCCGGTGAGCATGTCGAATATCAGTATTATTTTCGAAAAGACGGAAAAGAATCCGTAATTGCAAGTCGGACCTACGAGCGATAATCCGGGACCTATATTGTTAATGGTCGCAGTGACTGCCGTAAAACCCGTTGTAAAGTCATAGTTTTCAATGCTGAGGAACAGGAGCGATATGAAAAAGATGACAAAATATATTGATATGAAAACGTTGGTCGATCTGATGACCGATTCCTTGACGGTATTTCCGTCCATTCTCAGCATCTTTACTTCCCTGGGATGGCGGAGCACAGAGAGTTCTTTCCTGAACTGCTTCATAAGAAGAACGATCCTGTAAACCTTGACGCCTCCCGCGGTGGATCCGGAGCAGCCTCCGATTATCATCAGCATGATGAGTATCGTTCTCGAAAGCTCCGGCCAGGCATCAAAGTCTGCGGTCGAATATCCGGTCGTCGTCATTATCGATGCAACCTGGAAGAACGAATGATGGAATGCATCTCCGAGACTTCCGTAGATCCTGCTGATATTGAATGCTATCAGGATCGTTGATGCAATGATTATACCGATGTAATATTTGACTTCTTCTATATGGAATGCTTCCTTTATCTTGCCCGATATCAGGAAGAAATAGAAAGTATAGTTGATTCCGCTTGCTGCCATGAAGAATGCGATGACATTCTGCTGGGCCGTTGTATAAGTTCCGCAGGATTCGTTGACCATGCCGAAGCCGCCGGTACCGACGCTTCCGAAGGTGAGCAGTGCGGAGGAATATAGATCCATTCCCGTGATGAGCAGTGACAGTATCTCTGCGATGGTTATTCCGAAATACATTCCGTACATAAGTCTTGCGGTATCACGGACATGGGGCACGATCCTTTCGACGGAGGGTCCGGTGGACTCCGCCTTCATCAGGTTCATATCCGAGGTTCCGAGCATGGGAAGTATCGCCATCATGAACATGAAGACTCCCATGCCGCCGATCCAGTGCATGAAGCTTCTCCAGAACATTCCGGATCTGCTGAGGAGCGTGACATCGGAAAGAATACTCGCTCCCGTAGTTGTAAAGCCGGATACCGTCTCGAAGAGAGCATCGATATAATTCGGTATGTCACCGCTCAGCATAAGCGGCAGTGCCCCTATCAGTGAAAGAACGATCCAGCAGAGCGCAACAATGATATACCCTTCCTGAAGGGAAAGATGCTTTCCGCGCTTTATCCTTGTCAGTGGAAAACCGAGAATGAGACAGATGAATATGGTAAGCAGATACCACATCCAGTTACCGTCGGAATAGATCAGGGATACGGCCAGGGGAAGTATCAGGAATGCACTTTCAAATATCAGAAGTATCCCAACTATATAAAGTATTATCGAATTCTTTTTCATTGCTATTCGAGGATCTCCCTGATATTGGCTATGTGGGCTCCGCCGATGACAACTATAACGGAATCACCGACCATGAGCTCGTCCTGTCCGGTGGGTATTATGTTCCTGCCGTTTCTGAAAATGCTGCAGACAAGTGCATTCTTTTTAAGCTTCAGATCCCTCAGCTTGACTCCGGTAACGGGAGACTCAACCTTGATCTTGAACTCAAGCGCCTCGGCCTTTCCGTTTTCAAGCTTGTAAAGCGATTCAACATCATCGGATGCGTCCGCACTCATCGAACGTGCGAACTTGACAATATAATCCGCTGTTATCTTCTGCGGATTGATTATGGTATCGAGATTGAGCGCATCGATGACGGATCCGAAATTAAGACGTCCTATCTTGGTGACGACCTTGGCGGATGAGTGCTTGCGTGCATACAGCGAAAGAAGGATATTCTCCTCATCTAGTCCGGTAAGAGCCGCAAAGCCCTGGAATGTGGAGATATCCTCCTGATCGAGAAGATCCCTGTTCGTTCCGTCTCCGTGAAGTATCCTTGCTGCGGGGAGCTTGCTCGAAAGCTCTTCACACCTCTTGTAATCTATCTCGACGATCGTCGTATCTATTCCGGATCTTAAGAGTCTCTCCGCAAGATAATATGACATGGTTCCGCCGCCGACGATCATGGCATTCTTGACCCTGCCCTTGACCTCGCCAAGCTTTCTGAAGAATGCGAGCGCATCCTTTCTTGTTGCGGCAATGCTTACATTATCCTCTGCGGCAAAGGTGAAATTGCCTTTGGGGATGATGACATCATTTCCTCTTTTGATCGTACATACAATGATGCCCTTCAGAATATCCTCACGCAGTGCCATAAGGGTCTGTCCGCAGACAGGCATTCCCTCGGTAACGTGAAAATGGAAGAGCTCTATCCTTCCGCCCGAGAAGGTATCGATCTTGAATGCGGAAGGGAAAAGGAAAACCCTGGATATCTCCATTGCGGCGGTATCCTCGGGATTGATGACCATTGCGAGATTGAATTCTCTTTTAAGGAAATCGATCTCATGCGAATATATGGGATTTCTGACTCTTGCGATAGTCTTGCATTTTCCGGCTTTTCCGGCGATCAGGCAGGCCAGCAGGTTTTTCTCATCGGAATCGGTTACAGCAATGAAAAGATCGCAGTCTGATATTCCCGCTTCAACAAGAGTCTGATAGCTTACGCCGTTACCGACGACACCCATCGCATCGTAATGATTGGTTACGGCAGCAATGGCTTCGCTGTCCTCGTCAACAAGCGTGATATTGTGATCCTCACTTGAAAGCTGCTGGGTTATGACCATTCCGACCTTGCCACAACCGACTATGACTATGTTCATAAATCCTCCGGGATTGTTTTTTCCTTCCTCAGGTGCCATATATGCTACCCGATTTCAGGCCAATCTACTACATCTTGTATAATACTCTATTTAAGGCGGGTTTTCAATTTCCGCAGGGCCTCTCATTTCCTCGCGTGATGAGGTGATTCGTCGTATTCCCTGATATATTCCTTCGTGTAATCGGCATCGGATCTGCAGGGAGCATAGACGCTGCCGTACTTCTGTCTGGTCTCCTCGCCCTTTCCGGTGATAAGAAGCACCGTGGGCCTTCTGACCTCAAGGATGGCCTTATGTATGGCAGCTCCCCTGTCCTCGATCTCTTCATATGCGATGCCGGCTTCCTTAGCATGCTTTGCAATCTCTTCGGAGATCTCCTCTGCGGGATCGGGACCCGGGTCCTCGGCACAGATATAAATCTTATCCGCATATTTTGCAGCAACCTGAGGAAGCTCATATCTTCTCTGATATGCCTTTCCTCCGGGGCAGCCGAAAATTCCGACTATGTCGTAGCCCGGGAATTCCTTTTCGACGGATGAATAGAGCGCTTCGAAGCTGAGCTTGTTGTGTGCATAATCAACGAAAGCATTTACAAGTCCGTCCTTACTCCTGAACAGCTCCATTCTTCCGGGAGACTTTGCTTTGCGGAGCCCCTCCCTGATGCATTCAACGGGGATCCCGTATATGTCCGCCGCAGCAATGACACCGAGAGCATTTTCAACATTGAAAAGTCCGGGCATCGTCAGTTCGAAGTCTTCGTTAAAAGAAGGAGAAAGCTTCCCCCTCACCTTAAAGAAGATGCTTTCGCCATCCTTCCTGATATCATATGCGTAATAATCCGCCGCATCGTCCCTGCAACTGAAGGTCACAAAGCTTTTTGCGGCCTTTGCTTCTTCAAGAACCCTCTCAATACAGTCGGAATCGAGATTGACCGCGGCGATATCGGTAAGAGCAAACATCTTCATCTTGGAAGACAGATAATCCTCAAAATCGGCATGCTCGTTCGGACTGATATGATCCTCGGAAATGTTCATAAAAACAGAAACAGCGAATCTCATCCCGAGCACCCTGTCGTATTTGAGTGCCTGGCTGGACACCTCCATCTCAAGAAAATCGATATTGCTTGCGACCGCATTAGCCATGTGTTTGTGGAGCTCAAGCGATTCGGCCGTGGTGATGTGGGATTCCTCCCTGATAACGCCGTCATAATTGTCTATGGATGAAAGAACGGCACTCTCACCTCTTCCCATTGATGCCAGATACTCATCGACTACCGACTTCATATAATATGTCGAAGTCGATTTTCCCTTTGTTCCGCCGAACGCGGTTATCTTCAGTTTATTCTGTGGATAATCGTAAAAAAGGTCGCCCAGTACCGGCATCGCCTTCCTGATATCGGACACGATGATCGCGGGGACAGATGCTCCTTCTTCGTATTCCTTTTCGGAAACGTAAGCAACCGCACCATCGTTTATTGCCGACTTCAGATAATCGGGTTTAAATGCGGCTCCCTTGCATATAAAAAGAGTTCCCGCAACAACCTCTCTGGAATCGTAAGTCACAAGAGAGACTGTTTCGGAAAACTTTTCATTTAAAAGGCTCTTCTGCAGAAGTCCCGCATTATCGAGAGCCTTTTCATATTCGGATATAGAAAGTATTAAACTCATAATTCTTCGTACCCGGCCCCGCTTCTTATGATGGATTCTCTTACGAGCACATCGAGCGCATCGACGCAGTGTGCGGGAACCTTATGATGTTTTTTGTATACGCTGAGTTCGGTGCATGCGAGGATGATCACGTTGCAGCCCTTCTGCTGGAGATTCGATACCGCAGCATGGAACTTATCCTCATCGCCGAGCTTTCCGGCTTTGATGTCGTCATAGATAAGGGACATCACCATTTTCTGATATTCGGGATCGGGTATCTCGCTCTCGAGACCGTACTCACTGCATGCCTGCTGGTAAAGTCCTGTCTTGACCGCACCGTCGGTCGCAAGAATTCCGACCTTCTTTACCCTGATCTCACCCTCCGCGATATATCTTGCGGTCTCCTTTATCATATTGATAACGGGGATCTGAGTCATCGCCTGTATCCTGTCAAGGAAGAAATGCGATGTGTTGCAGGGGATTGCTATATTGCCCGCACCGCACTTTTCAAGCTTTTCTATCTCACCCTTCATTGAAGCAAGAAGCTTATCATATTCACCCGTATTGATAGCCTCCGTCCTGTCGGGCATTGAAGCATGGCTCAGGATGACCATGTCAATATGGTCCTGGTCCTTCAGA
>JAILOC010000120.1 GCA_024691045.1 Lachnospiraceae bacterium
TGCATGATAAAGAACTGGCTTCCGGCACTGTTGGGGTCCTGGGCGCGGGCCATGCTGATGACTCCCCTCTTGTGGCTGATGGGATTGTCGACGCCGTTCTGCGCGAACTCTCCCTTGATGGTCCAGCCGGGGCCGCCCATACCGGTTCCCTGGGGATCTCCGCCCTGGATCATAAATCCGGAGATAACCCTGTGGAAGATGGTGCCGTCATAGAATTTGGCGTTGACAAGCTTCAGAAAATTTTCGACGGTAATGGGAGCTGCCTTCTCATCGAGCTCGAGATCGATGACGCCGCCGTCTTTCATAGTAATTCTGACCATTTTTGACTCCTTATTACTCAAATTACATCTTGATATTTTTTATTCTTCATCGCGCAATACCCGTGACTTCAGCCGCGGTATACACGCGCAAAAGACGAAACATCATAATCACCCGCCGGCGCTCTCCCGCCGGCGGGTGACCATACATGCATACATTATAGATTTACTGATCACTCTTCATCTTTTCCGTGTAGTCCTTATAGAAAGCACGGATTTTCTCGTAGGTCTCGTCATCGATATCATGCTCGATTTTGCAGGCTTCTTCTTCCGCCTTCTTCTCGTCGATTCCGATGGCCTCAAGAACTTTTGTCAGCAGTTTGTGTCTGGAATAGATGCGCTCGGCAATCTCGCGGCCCTCATCTGTCAATGTAATGAGCCCGTTGACATCCATGCGGATATATCCGTTCTCGCGAAGTTTTTTCATCGCGATGCTGATACTGGGCTTGGAAAAGTTCATTTCATTGACAATATCAATGGAACGTACCTGTCCATTTCTTTCAAACAGAACCAGTATAGTCTCAAGATAATCTTCTGCAGATTCATGAAGTTCCACGCTTTACCTCCTGTCTTATTTCAGATCCCGTCATTCGCTTTTACGCGGGATGCCTCCGGATAGGATTCCGGGCATAGATCCGGCATCACCGCAGCGTCCGATTATGTCTGAACTAAGAAGCCGGCACTACAGCAATGTCATCTACTCAATAATTAATAGGAAAATTCAAATACCAGGCCGCCGTAAGCGGGAAGGTCGAATTCAAGGTACTGGTCGCGGAAATCGCAGTCGCCCTTTTTCGCCTTGATCACTTCCGGTACCGGTGTGTCGCCGAAACCGCCGTACTGCTTCTCGGTGCTGTTGAGAACGAGTTTATAACGGCCCTTCATAGGAACGCCGACTCTGTAGCCTTCGTATTTGACGGGGGTCATGTTCAGGACGAACACGAGGCCCTTGCGGCTGGACGGAGCCTTGCGCAGGAAGGAATAGATGCTGCGGTCGGAGTCGTTGGCGTTGATCCACTCGAAGCCGCCCCAGTCATTGTCGATCTCATAGAGGCACTTGTAATGCCTGTACATCTCAAGGAGCTTTCCGACATATTTCTTCATGCCGGCGTTCTGCTCGTCGGAGAGCAGGAACCAGTCAAGCTCACGCGCCTCGCTCCACTCACGCTCCTGGCCGAATTCCTGGCCCATAAAGAGAAGCTTCTTGCCGGCATGGCCCATCATAAAGGTATAGCCTGCGCGGAGGTTGGCATACTTGTCTACCTTGTAGCCGGGCATCTTCTCTACCATGGAACACTTGAGGTGTACGACCTCGTCATGGGAAAGGGGAAGTATGTAATGCTCGGATTCGTTATAGGACATAGCGAAGGTCATCGAGTGATGGTCGCCGCCCCTCATAACGGGATCGAGCTTCATATATTCGCAAAAATCATGCATCCAGCCCATGTTCCACTTGAAGGTAAAGCCGAGGCTTTCGGTTCCGATGGGTCCGGTGACATTAGGCCATGCGGTGGATTCCTCCGCAACGGTTATGAATCCGGGATAGGTTCCCCTTACCACGGAATTCAGATGGCGGAAGAAAACGATGGCATCGAGATTCTTGTTGTCGCCGTACTTATTGGGAAGCCACTGTCCGTCCTTTTTGCCGTAATCGAGATAGAGCATGGAAGCCACGGCATCGACACGTATACCGTCGACATGGAATTCCCTGAGCCAGTAAAGTACGTTGGCGATAAGGAAGTTCTTGACCTCGGGCTTGGCCAGGTTGAATATCTTGGTACCCCAGTCGGGATGCTCTCCGCGCCTCGGATCGGGATCTTCGTAGATGCACTCTCCGTCGAACTTTCCGAGTCCGTGCGCATCGGTCGCAAAGTGTGCGGGAACCCAGTCAAGGATGACACCCACACCCGCTTTATGGAGTTCGTTAACGAGGTACATGAAATCCTCGGGAGTTCCGTAACGGGAAGTAGGTGCATAATAACCGGTCACCTGGTATCCCCACGATCCGTCGAAGGGATGCTCCGCAATGCCCATAAGCTCTATATGGGTATACTTCATTTCCTTCAGGTATTCGACGATCCTTGTTGCGAACTCGCGGTAGTTGTAGAAACCGTCCTCGGTTCCGTTGGGATGCTTCATGAATGAACCGATATGGCACTCGTAAACAGCCATCGGCTCTTTGTACCAGTCCTTCTTATCCCTTGCGCTCTCCCATTTGGAATCGGTCCACTTAAATCCGGAAATATCTGCGGTAATGGATGCGGTACCGGGTCTGAACTCAGCCTGATTTGCATAGGGGTCCGCCTTGTAGAGCTTGGATCCGTCCTTTGCATAGATAAGGAATTTGTACATCTGTCCGGGAACGACGCCCTCGATGAATACGGACCAGATGCCGACGTGACCGAGCTTTTTCATCTCACCCCCGGCTTCGTTCCATCCGTTCCATGAGCCCACAACGTGAACGGAAAGGGCATTCGGTGCCCATACTGCGAAGTAATATCCCTTTTTTCCGTCCTGCACCGAAGGATGTGCTCCGAGCTTTTTGTAGATATCGTAATGAGTTCCCTGTCCGAAGAGGTACATATCATCTTCGGAAATAAAAACTTCTGCAGCGGCAGGCACTGCAGGAGTCTTATTGGTTGTCTTCGAAGCCGCAGTCTTAGCGGGCTTCGAAGCAGTCGTTGTTTTCTTTTTAGCGGTAGTCTTTTCGGATGCCATTATCAAGACCTCCTTTAACAAATTTTAGGCGAAATCCTTTTCACCGAGAATTGTCATATCTTCAATATCATAACGCTTTCCGAGCAGGATATCAAAGAAATGCGTGGCGGTCTTCTTCTCAACATGCTTGATGGCATCGTCAACGATGCGCTTTATTTCCATTACGGTAACGGCGTGATCGTTGGACTGTCTCATTGAGATCTGTGTATGGAGCGCAAGCTCACCCATCTCGCCAATTACGTATTCCCTCTCACGCGCATATTTCTTGGCGAATGCTACGAGCTTCTTTTCGCTGAGCGCCTTGACTTCCATATATGCGGTGAACATCTCACACAAGGTGGGATACATATCCATGAATCTCTCGATATTTCTCTTCCTGTCCGCGAGAATAACGATCATGCCCTGGTCTTCCTTGAGCAGTGCATTCTTGAGCTTCTCGGCCGTTTCTTCGGTAATGGCGGTGACATCACTGAGTATGAGCCCGCCGCCGGCAAGAAGCTTCATGGTAGCTTCCATGCTCTTTCCGTTGAGATTGTCGCCCTTGATCCTTGCGACTTTTCCGGAAAGATTGTGGTCGCTGTTTCTTACTTCCTTGAGGATCCTTATCGCAAGGTTTTCTACGTCGATACCGTCATCGCCCGCAAGGATCGCATTTCCGGTGTAGGAAGCCATGCTGAGTGAATCGAGAAGAACCGCAAGCTGGCGCTTTGCAGCCCTGCTCTGGATGTAGGGACCGAAGAGTTCCTTTTCCTCTTTGGTAAGGTCTCTTACCGAATCGTCGTCTCCGACAAGGCGGATCCTTTCCTGGTTGTCGCGGATACGCTGCTTGGCTGCCTCTTCATCGGCATCCTTTTCGGTCATCTCCTGAATGGTGGTAACGGGGATGAGTCCGGTCTCGAGCTTTGCTTCATCGGGAAGTTCATCCATCTCCGAGACCCTGCCCTCATAGATGGCCTGGCTTACTTCGGCTTCTTCCTCGGATTCTCTTTCAAGAACTTCGAGAAGGGAATTGAGTATCTCGGTCTCGAAATGATCGAAGAGTTCTCCGGTCTGAACCTTGACCTGCTCGTGGAATTCTTCCTGGAAGCTCTTTTCAAGCTCGGCCTGTCTCTTCTCCCACTCTTCGAGAACTTCGGCAATATTCATCTGTCCCGTGATCTGTCTGGTTATCTCCTGGTCATCGGGAAGTACAAGACTGATCTGTCCGTCGGTCTCCTGTGAAAGGGCTGAGGCGATCGACTCAGGAGGCTGGTCGGTAAGTGCATCCTGGATACGTACGGACTGTGTCTCGGTAAGGTTGTTATACCCGGACATATCCTTGGGATAGTAAGATTTGATGCCGCCTTCGTCGGTAATGATGCGCTCCTCTTCGGGTTCGGGAGTATCGGCATTCTCTACGGAATCGAGGGTGGGATAATCCTTCTCCTCGGGAATCTCTGCCACCTCAGCAGTTTCGGTAAAGAGGGTCTCGGGAGCTTCATCGGGAGAGATATCGCCGGTATCGTAATCGTATTCCTTATCCTTAGCTTCGGAATACTCGGGATTGTCAAGGCTTCCGGTATCGGGATCTATCATCGGAGCCATCAGGGTTCTTGTAACATCGGAGGTCTGTGCGGGCTCTCCGACGACTTCCCTGACTGCGCTGGCAAGTGCCTTCTGAAGATCTATGGTGTTGTATTTGCCTACATCTACGGTCTTGACACGGATCTCGGGCTCTGCGGGAATGTTGATGCCCTTGAATACCCTGGTCTCATCCGAAAGATTGGTCTGCTCGAGAGCAGCCTGTACCTGAGCGGGATCGTAAACGACTGTATCCTCGGGTGCGGTGGCTTTGTTAATCATGGAGATCTCTTCTGCGGTGATCTCCCTGGTAGCTCCTTCCCCGGGAACGTCCATCCTGCGGGTATCCTCCCTGCCCCCGGTCTCGGAAGTGATCTGTGCGGTATTCTGCTCAGTCTGAGGCGCTTCGGTCTTCTCTTCCTTCCATTTATCGAAGATCTTCTGCTGTTCGGGAGTAAGCTCGGTATATTTCTTCTTAAGAAGCATTGAAGCATACACATACTTGCCGTCACCGAATGCCGCGATCAGCTGGTCGCACTCATGAATACAATCGCTCTCGCGTCCGGCAAGATAATACTGATAAGCAAGGGTGTATGCCCATTTTTCCGTATATTCGATACTTTTTAAGGTCTCGAGGGTCTCGATCTTCTGCTCTATCTCGACATGGAGCATCTGATCGCGCATATACTTGAGCTTATAGACCCTGGGGTCATTCTCACGGGCTATCCTTTCAAACTCGTTATATGCATAGACAGCCTGGACTATATATTCTTTCTTGATGTAAAGCTTGCAGAGATAATAGCAGATATTCTTGTTTTCGGGAGCCTTACGGTACGCGATCCTGTAGAGCTCGATCGCATCGTCATATCTCATGACCTTTCTGTAAAGGTCTCCGATACGCACCAGTGTTTCCACGGGCTTCTTTTCCCAATCTATCGTATCGGCTATGGCAACCGCATCGAAGTATTCTTTTTCATCGATGAGATCGTTGATCTCCTGCAGTTTTACCTTATATTCGTACTTATCCACAGTTTCACCCCTAAATAAGAGAAAAAAACCACAATATATACTGATCCAATCTTTGAAATTGTACCATAACTAGTGTTAGGATGTCTATAATGCGTACCTATATTTTGTGATTTTTGTGAAAAACCACACCAAATATTGTCTGCCTTGTGGAAAAAAATTCGCCACCCCCATATATGGGAGTGGCGGTTGATATTTTGGGAAGTATCAGACAAGATCCGTAAACGCCGCAAACTGTTCAAGCGTGAGCGCTTCGCCCCTTATCTTAAAGTCAAGTCCCATCTGCGAAAGCGCGCTTTCCGTTTTTTCCCTCGGAATATGCGTATCCGGGTTATTCTGCAGAGCGTTCGAGAGGGTTTTTCTGCGCTGCATGAAGGATGCTTTTATTATCTCAAACATCCTCGCGGGATCCTTCACCTCCACGGGAGGTTTATCGTACAGCTCAAGCTTTATCACACTGCTTCCGACGCCGGGCATCGGGAAGAAACACTCGGGCGGAACATCCAGAACTATCTCCGGTTTGGAATAATACTGAACCGCCAGTGAAAGCGCCCCGTATTCCTTGGAGCCGGGACCGGTCTGCATTCTCTCCGCAACCTCAGTCTGGACCATTACGGTGATGCTCTTGAAATGTATCCCGCACTCGAGCAATCCCGTGACTATGGGGGTTGTGATGTAATAAGGGAGATTGGCTACGACCTTGACGTTTTCTCCGGGATAGGTATCCGCGATCGCATTCAGATCCGTCTTCAGAACATCGGCACAGATGACATTTATATTGTCAAATCCCGCAAGCTCTTCTTCAAGCACGGGGATCATCTGCTTATCTATCTCGATCGCCGTGACGTGTGACGCCTGCTGCGCAAGCTTTTTCGTAAGGCTTCCGAGACCGGGGCCTATCTCAACGACATGGTCATCGGTGCAGACTCCTGCCGCTTCGACGATCCCGTCCAGCACACCCTCATCGGTGAGGAAATTCTGTCCGTATTTTTTCTGTGCTCTGATATTATGCTTGCGCACGATGTTCATCGTGGCATTTTTCTGATCGGAAGTAGGCATTCTTACGCTTTCTTTTCTCTGCGGAGCTTTTCTGCGAAGCGGGCAAATCTCTTCATTGCCTCTTCAAGTCTTTCGAGTGAGTACGCATAGGATATTCTCAGATATCCTTCGCCACTGTCACCGAACGCTGTTCCGGGAACGGCTGCAACTTTCTCCTCCTGCAGGAATCTGGTGGCGAACTCCTCACTGGTCATGCCGAATTCCTTGATGCAGGGGAATACATAGAATGCTCCGAAGGGCTCGAAACACTCGATACCCATCTCCTTGAACGCATTCAAAAGAAATCTTCTGCGCCTGTTGTAGCTCTCACGCATCATATCTATATCGGAATCGCCGTTCTTAAGAGCCTCAATAGCCGCATACTGGCTGGTGGTCGGTGCGCACATGATGGCAAACTGATGGATCTTGGTCATCTGCGCGATAATATTTTCGGGACCGCATGCATAACCGAGTCTCCATCCGGTCATTGCATAGGCCTTGGAGAAACCGTTTATGAGGATGGTGCGCTCCTTCATTCCGGGAAGAGTTACGATAGATACGTGCTTTCCCTTATATGTGAGTTCTCCGTAAATTTCATCGGATATGACATAAAGGTCATGCTTTATTATGACCTCGGCTATAGCCTCGAGATCGCTCTTTTCCATGATGGAGCCCGTGGGATTGTTGGGGAAAGGAAGGATAAGTATCTTGGTCTTATCGGTCACCTTCTCCTCTATTTCCTCGGGAGTCAGGCGGAATTCGTTCTCTGCCTTAAGATCGATTATGACGGGAACCGCACCGGTCAGGACTGCGCAGGGTTCATATGATACATAGCTGGGCTGGGGGATGAGCACCTCGTCCCCGGGATCGCACATTGCCCTGAGAGCCATGTCGATGCCCTCGGATCCGCCGACAGTGATAAGGACCTGCTTCATGGGATCGTAGGTCACGTCCTGCGTGCGCTTCATGTAATTGCAGATCTCTTCCCTGAGTTCCTTGAGACCGGCATTTGATGTATAGAAGGTACGCCCCTTTTCGAGAGCATAGATACCCTCATCCCTGATATGCCAGGGTGTATCGAAATCAGGCTCACCGACACCAAGTGAAATGGCGTCCTTCATCTCACTGACTATATCGAAAAATTTTCTTATGCCCGAAGGCTTTATATCTACTACTTTTTTTGCTAGAGGATCTCTCATGGCGTGACTATCTCCCTGGTATCTTCCTTCTTTTTGCCGAGTATGGTTCCGTGGTCCTTGTACTTCTTGAGTATGAAATGGGTCGCGGTTCCGGTGACTGTTTCAAGCGCGGAAAGCTTCTCGGATACGAATCCGGAAACTTCCCTGATGGTCTTGCCTTCGAGGATGACCATAAGGTCATATCCGCCGGCCATGAGATATACGCTCTCAACCTCGGGATAATTGTAGATACGTTCTGCGATATTGTCGAAACCCTGTCCCCTCTGCGGTGTAACCTTGACCTCGATGAGGGCGGTAACTATTTCGGTGGACATGTTATCCCAGTTGACCATTGTATGGTAACCGCAAATAGTGCCGTCATTTTCAAGCGCATTAAGCTCCGCCGCCACCGCGTCCTCGGTAACGCCCAAAAGTACCGCCAGTTCCTTGGTGCCGATGCGGCTGTTTTTTTCGATGATACGGAGCAGTTCTTCGCGGAATTCCATATTTGCCTCCTAAGCCTGTTCTTGATTTATTGTTCACCCGGTCTGTTCAGACAAGAGCTGACCGAGCCGTTAAACACTATCTTGTCCCTGCCTTCGCAGGTATTTCCTATGAGCACCATTCCCTCGGGATATGGATATGTGAAAAGCCCCATCTCCAGGTCCGCAGATTCAAGCTCATAGATATCGAGCCCAAGTGCTTCGGAGATCTCCACGGCTTCCTGTTCGAGAGGAATATCCCTTAATGTTACATTGAAGCCGGTTTCTTCCCCTAGGTTCCAGAGCAGTGTATGCATACCGGGCTTTATTTCGCATCCGGCATATCTGTTCAGGGTACTTTGTGCCCATTTTCTGAGCTTTTTCCAGGTGTGCTCCCCGATATTTTCGGGAAGATCATCCGTTTCCATACAGGCCTTCGCCGCACCGTATGACCCGGCGAATCCTTTGACCATGATAGAAAAAGAGGCGCCGTTGATCCCAGCGCCAATACAATTATTCATTCTGTAGACCCCCGGCGCACGGTTCGCATTGAATCAGCCAAATGCAGATGCTATAATCGGTACTATCATTGCGAGAGCAAGCAGTATGACTATTACCGCTGCAAAGATCCTTTTTGTTTTACGACTGTGAAAATTCATCATATCGAAATAACCTTCTTTATATCGGGATATCGGGAAGTATTATAGTATGAAATACCCTGTTTTTGCAAGTTTCATAATACTCATACTGGTTATCAGACACGCCATCAGGAGAAACCGCAGGATCGGCGAAGAAGCTGAAAATTCCTTCTGGAAACGCGAGCACGATGCCAATGAAGTCAGAAGAAAACCTCTTGATGACCTGATCTATGTAAAACCTGATACTTCCTCTTTTCCGATGGATATTCTTGCGGACGATCCGGAGATAGCCGATTGCCGGAGGCTTATCAGTGAACTCAGTGAACAGAAGATCGTCAACCTGACGGGGCTTACCAATACCGATCTCAAACTCCGCTACGGAGTGGCCAATCTTCCGCTGCTCACGGAATATGACGACAGGTACACCCTTCTTGTACAGACCCTGCAAAAGTGGGCCGACAGACTCTGGGAAACCGGACATGCCGGGGAAGCGATACCCATTCTCGAAGAACAGGTCCGTATTCATGCGGACATCTCTTCGGTGTACAGAAAGCTTGCAAAATATTACAGGGAAAACGGAACTCCCGAGAAGATCGATGACCTGAAAAAGACTGCAGAAACCCTTAATTCCGCAAGTAAAGCTTCGATCCTCAGGTATCTTGATGAGATCTGATCAAAGGATCTCCGCCGGACCGTCTCCTATCTCAACAACATAGAAATCAGCCGCATATCCGATCTTTTCCAGATATTCCGCGCCGACCTTTTCTATAAAGGAATCCACGCATTCATCCTTGACAATGCTTACGGTACAGCCGCCGAAGCCCGCGCCTGTCATCCTCGAACCGATGACGCCGGGCTGTTTTCTTGCCGCATCCACGAGCGCATCAAGCTCGGGTCCGGTCACTTCGTAATCATCCCTGAGCGATTCGTGGGATGCATTCATAAGCTGTCCGAAAAGAGTAATGTTTTCTCTCTTTAGTGCCTGAACCGCGGTTATGGTCCTTCTGTTCTCATATACGGCGTGACGGGCTCTCTTTATCCTTACATCATCCTTGATAAGCATCTCGACTTTGCCGAATGTAGCTTCGTCAAGTTCACCAAGGCTCTGTACATCAACAAGAGTTCTTATCTCGGAAAGAGCCGTTTCACACTCGGCTCTTCTCTCATTGTACTTGGAATCCCCGAGGCCTCTCTTTTTGTTGGAGCATGCAATTACCAGCTTGCAGCCTGTAAGCTTGATAGGGACATATTCATACTGGAGCGTTGCGGTATCGAGGAAGATAGCGTGATCTTTCCTGCCCATTGCTATCGCAAACTGGTCCATGATCCCGCAGTTTACTCCGTTGAACCTGTTCTCGGAATACTGGCCTATCTTCGCAAGGTCTATATTCGATACTTCAAAACCGAACAGGCTCTTAAGAATGAATCCCGTAAGGACCTCGACGGAAGCTGAAGAAGACAGTCCCGATCCGTTGGGGATATTGCCGTACAGGACCACATCGAAGCCTGCGGGAACTGTCATTTTCTTTTCGGCAAATGCCCAGATGATGCCTGCGGGATAATTGACCCATTTCAGATCATCGGAGGGCTTCAGCTCCTTATCGAGATCAAGGGATATAATGCCCTCTTCCTTAAAATTCATTGAGTAAAAGTTCGCTGTTTTGTCGTCACGGACCCTGACTGCCGCATAAGTACCGATGTTAAGTGCGCAGGGAAATACATGCCCGCCGTTATAGTCGGTGTGCTCTCCGATAAGATTCACTCTTCCGGGTGCAAAAAATACCCTCGCCCCTTCGCTTGATCCGTACTTTTCGGCAAAGACTTCAAGAACTCTGTTCTTAACATCCCCTGCATTATCCATAGCTGTACCCCGTTTTACTGGATGACAACTGCAGTTCCGCTTGCGGTCACCATGAGCATTCCGTTATCCGCCCCAAGTACCTCATAATCAATGTCCACGCCGACAACGGCATTAGCACCCAGCTGTGCAGCTCTCTGCTGCATTTCATTAACTGCCTGCTGTCTTGCCTGAATAAGTTCATCCTCATAGGTTGCCGAACGGCCTCCGAAAATATTGGATAAGCCGGCTACCATATCCTTGATCATATTGACTCCGGCAATCACCTCGCCGAATACGATTCCTTTATATTCTACGATCTTGCTTCCTTCAACACCCGGTGTTGTTGTAACTATCATGGCGTTCTCCTTTTATGAACAGTTAGGCGAGAGCCTGCGCAAGATCCTCAATGATGTCGTCGACATTTTCGATTCCGACACTGAGCCTGATAAGGTCGGGACCTACTCCCGCTGCAACAAGTTCTTCATCCGTAAGCTGTCTGTGGGTTGATGATGCGGGATGGAGCACACAGGTATGTGCGTCCGCAACATGTGTGGCGATCATTGCGACCTTAAGCTTTCTCATGAAGTCTTCAGCTGCTTTTCTTCCGCCCTTTACGCCGAAGGAGATAACTCCGCAGGTTCCGTTTGGCATATATTTCCTGGCAAGTTCATAATACTTGTCTCCCTCAAGTCCGGGATAGGTGATCCATGCAACCTTGTCGTTAGCCTTGAGGAACTCCGCAACCTTCTGAGCATTCTCGCAGTGTCTGGGGATCCTGACGGCAAGCGACTCGAGCCCGAGGTTAAGATAGAATGCATTCTGGGGAGACTGGATGGATCCGAGGTCTCTCATAAGCTGTGCGGTACACTTTGTAATGAATGCGCCTTCTTTTCCGAATTTCTCGGCATAGGTGATGCCGTGGTAGCTCTCATCGGGAGTGCAGAGTCCGGGGAACTTGTCGGCATGTGCCATCCAGTCGAACTTTCCGGAATCAACGATGCATCCGCCTACGGCAACATCATGTCCGTCCATATACTTGGTGGTGGAGTGGGTCACGATGTCACAGCCCCACTCAAAAGGCCTGCAGTTGATGGGTGTTGCGAAGGTGTTGTCAACGATGAGTGGAACACCGTGCTTATGTGCGGCATTTGCAAATTTCTCAAAATCAAAAACGGTAAGGGCGGGATTTGCGATGGTCTCACCGAATACCGCCTTGGTATTAGGTTTGAATGCTGCTTCGAGCTCTTCCTCGGTACAATCGGGAGAGATGAAGGTGAAATCGATACCCATCTTTCTCATTGTCACATTAAAGAGATTGAAGGTTCCTCCGTATATCGAAGAGGAAGAAATGACGTGGTCTCCGCAGTTTGCAAGATTGAAAACGGCAAACATATTGGCAGCCTGGCCCGAGCTGGTGAGCATGGCTGCGGTTCCGCCCTCAAGTGCGGCTATCTTGGCTGCTACCATATCATTGGTGGGGTTCTGGAGTCTGGTATAGAAATATCCGCTCGCCTCAAGATCGAAGAGCTTACCCATGTCTTCGCTGGTATCATACTTAAAAGTAGTGCTCTGAATGATGGGGATCATGCGGGATTCGCCGTTCTTAGGGGTATAGCCCGCCTGAATACATTTTGTTTCTGCTTTCATATTTTCCTCCTGTCGAAGCGCAAAATTCCTTTATATTTTAGCCCCCGTGCCCTGCACCTGCAAGGATATATTTTGATAAATTCCGCATTTGCGCTACAAAAAAAGAGGACCCGTAAGGTCCTCTTTGATCTTAAGATTTATTACGCGTTGTAGATCGTAAATGCTCTGTATTTATTCCATACCAGACATATCCATGTCTTTCCTTTGTTCAGGATGACTTCTTCATCCTCGTTTTCGGCATACAGGTATCTGGTCTGAGCGTATATACCATCAGTATAATTCAGATCCTTATCGAACGGCAGATCTCTCGCCCATTTGAGCTCGACACACTTTCCGTTCGTGAAAAGAAGTCCGTCCCCCGCACCGAATACTACGAAGTTCATATATCCGTCATTACCGGGGTATACTTCACCGTCAACAAACTTGATGATGACATTTGTTACCGCAAGCTGCTCCCCGTTCACCTCATCAACCTGGGGTTCTCCGTTCTGATACCTGTAATAGAGATGATCCTCGGGATTGTAGACAAAATATGGATTGAGCTCGCTGTATCCGTTGGCACTGGTCTGGTTGTGGTCTCCGCCGGGATAGATCTCGTTAACATCGGGATAGTCTTCATATTCCGCAAGGGCTGCATCCGTTGCAAAAGGAAGAGGGAATGTATAATTCCCGGTGGGATAATCGGTGCTGTATCCGAGACGGGACACTGCGGCGTTATATCCTTCCAGACTCATCACTCCGGTATATTCAAGTGACCATCCAAGCGCCTGGCGTTCCTTATCCCTGGAAAAGGCCTCGTCCGCACCTACATCGATACCCTTTACCGAAGCGCTTATATTATCCACATAATCGCTGTTTATGAGAGGGCCGACATATGATTCGGCAAGTCCCCAGTTACAATAGATGGCATCGAAACTGAGTGCTTCCTGAACAAAATAGTGTCTTGCACTTCTGATGGGTTCGATATATTCCAGATCCCCATAGTTCTGGAAGATCCCCATAAGTCTCGTACAGCTGCACTTCTCCATGGGAGCTTCATAGATTATGTCCGCATAGGATACTCCGTACTGGGGAAGAGCGTTTCTGTTATTGGGTATCATAACGGCAAACGGTCTGCGATGTGCTATATCCGAGTCTATCCATTCACCGGTAAGATAGCTCTCCATCCTGCCGTCGTCCCGGACATATCTCTCACCTATAGCCATAAGCCCGGGAAGAACAGTTGGTTCAGGTCTTTCGGGGTTCACATTGCCCGAAACGTCCAGGGGTTCCGGCTGGTAATCGGAAGGTTTGTACTCGTTGGGATCCCCGCAGGCGGTCACCGTAAGAAGGGCCGCTGTGGCAAATATCAGATATTTTTTAGCAAGTTTACCAAACTGCATATATTTTTCCTCTGTAACAGATCACAGGTCAGTGCGGGTAGCCGGACTCGAACCGGCACGGTGTCGCCACCGAGGGATTTTAAGTCCCTTGCGTCTACCTATTTCGCCATACCCGCTTCTTCAATCTGCAAGAAGGGATTGTATCATAAGGGCTTGTAAAAAGCAAGAATCAGGGCGGATTCGGGAGGGATCGCCATGTCCAGCATTCCACCCGTAAGCTGGTATACGGGACCGGTCATCGAGTAGCCCTCGCGGGTCGTCGAAAATACCGTTCTCATCAGTCCGGATCTCGTCGTTCCGATTTCCCAGACGCTTATGTTCTTCAGGATCTCGTGATCGTTATTGTTGACCAGTATGAGGAGCTGCTCGTTACGGTCAAACCTTCCGTATGCCAGAAAATTATAATCGCTGTCCACCATCTTGATGGAGCCTGTCCTGAACACGGGATGCCTGTTTCTTAAGGAGATCAGGTCCCTGTGAAAAGAGATCATCTCCTTATCCTCATGTCCCCAGGGGTATGTGCGCCTGTTGTCAGGATCGGTAAATCCGCACACTCCGGCTTCGTCCCCGTAATAGATTGTGGGAGCTCCGAGCCAGGTCATCTGGATCACCACGGCCTCCCTGAACACGGCTTTATTCGTATTCTTTTCCGCGGCAGCGGGTCCAAGGGTTCCTGTACGTCCCACCATATGGTTGGTACGGGTCAGGAATCTCGAATGGTCGTGGTTTGAGAGTTCGTTCATGGCGGACTGCAGGCTGGGCGTTGAGAAAGCAGCACCGTGATGCTTCATGGCCCCCCAGAAAACATCCGCATTTCCGAGAAGATCCTCCCTAAAATCGTCCGAATGCTTCTCCATTCCGGTAAGGAACCAGGTGACCGGCTCCATGAACGCATCATAGTTCATGACGGAATCCCACTCGTCACCCTGGAGCCAGGCCTTCTTGTCTCCGTAATGCTCGGCGAGGATCAGGGCATCGGGATTGGCTTCCTTAACGGCCTTTCGGAATCTCTTCCAGAAGAAGTGGTTGTATTCGGGTGAATGTCCGAGATCGGCGGCTACATCGAGTCTCCATCCGTCTGCGTTAAATGGCGGCGATACCCACTTCTGTCCGATCTTAAGGACATATTCAAGAAGCTTATCGGATCCCTCGTAATTGAGCTTGGGAAGGGTATCGTGTCCCCACCAGCCGTCATAGGTTCCGTTGTAGGGCCAGCCGTTTTCGTTGTTAAAGGAAAAATAATTCCTGTAGGGACTTTCCGGACTTACAAATGCGCCCTTCTCATATCCCTCTTCATTCTCATATATTCGCTCCCTGTCCATCCATTTGTTGAACGAACCGCAGTGATTGAAGACACCGTCGAGAATGACTCTCATTCCTCTTTTGTGTGCTTCGTTAACCACCTTTATGAAGAGCTCGTCGGATGCGGTAAGATTCGCCCTTCCCGCAGTCCTTCTGATGTACTTGGTAGCCAGGCGGTTTTCCTTCTGTCCGGGAGGCAGCACCTCCCCTCCGTCATCCACTATCACGCCGAAATGGGGATCGATATGGTCATAATCCTGGATATCGTATTTATGATTGGAAGGCGAGACAAAGAGAGGATTAAAGTAGATGACTTCGATGCCGAGACTCTTGATATAGTCCATCTTGTCGAGCACGCCCTGAAGATCTCCGCCGTAGAAATTGCGAACGTCCATATGTGAGGGAAGTTCATCCCAGTTTTCGACCCTGTGCACGGGCTGTCCGATATATGCATATTCGCCGTCGACAACATCGTTTGTGGGGTCTCCGTTGCAGAAACGGTCGACATATATCTGGTACATAACGGCTCCCTTGCTCCATGCCGGAGTGGAGAAGCCGGGGAAGACTACGAAATCATAGTATTCATTCGGTTCGGATACGGGTCCCCTCGAATCAAAGAAGACCTTCACCTGTCCCGAGACCACCTCAAAATGGTATGCGAACCTGCCGCCGGAGAGCACAGTCTCCGTCTCATAATAATCAAAATGTCTCTCGGTCAGGACCTTATGCATGACGTAACGTCTGCCACCGCTGACCAGGCATACTATATCAACATTGTTCTTGGCTGTACGGAACCTGATACGGACCTGTTCACCGGCCCCCGGTTCCTCGGGATCGAGATAATTGGAAGTGGTATCGGAATACAGGGCTCTGCTGTTGAAAACAGGCCTCATATTGAGAATATAGTCCAGATTGCTCAGTACTTTCTTCCGATGTTCCAGATCTGCGGACATGAAAAACCTCCGACATGTCAAAACCACAATATATTGTAGACTATTTTAATCCCATACACAAGAGACAGGAAAAAGAAAAAGGACAGCCGGGGAAGCTGTCCTTTCTCCAGAGAATCTATCTCTTGGGGTATTTCCAAAACAAAATGTATTGGGGGTACATGCTTATAATATCATCAGCCCCCATATAACAAAATGCCAAAGATTCACAAATCTAACAGAGACTTCTTTTTCTTTTTGTGCAACTCTTCCAATCAGGATGCGGTAAAAAGAGCTTCGAACTCTTCCCTGCCGATCTTTTCCTTCTCAAGAAGAAGCTCAGCGCACTTGTGAAGCACGCCTTCGTTCTGGAGGATTATATCCTTGGCCTTGGCATAGCAGTCATCGATGATCGACCTTACCTCGCGGTATATCTCGCTTGCAACCTCTTCGCTGTGGGACTTGGCATGGGCAAGATCCCTTCCGATGAATACTTCATCGTCGTCATCGTCATAGCAGACAACCCCGATATTGTCACTCATTCCGTAACGGGTGACCATCCTGCGGGCTTCTTTGGTGGCGCTCTTTATATCCGCCGATGCCCCTGTGGTGATCTCTCCGAAGATGATCTCCTCCGCGATCCTTCCGCCGAGAGAGACCATTATATCCTGGAGCATCTTGCTCTTGGTAAGGAACATCTCGTCCCTTTCGGGAAGCGGCATCGTATATCCCGCCGCACCGACTCCGGTAGGGATGATGGATACGGTATAGACGGGGCCGACATCGGGAAGCACATGGAAAAGGATCGCATGTCCGGTCTCGTGGTATGCGGTGATCTTCTTTTCCTTCTCGGAAATGACCCTGCTCTTTTTCTCGGAACCGATACCGATCCGGATGAACGCTTCGTTTATCTGGGCCATTGAAATGAACGGGTTGTTCTTCCTTGCCGCACCGATCGCAGCTTCGTTCATAAGGTTCTCGAGATCCGCTCCGGTAAATCCTGCTGTTGTGCGTGCGATCTTCTCAAGATCGACGTCCTCGGAAAGCTTCTTATTCCTTGCGTGAACCTTGAGGATCTCCTCGCGTCCGGCCACATCGGGTCTCTGAACGGTGACTTTTCTGTCGAATCTTCCGGGTCTTAAGATCGCGGGATCAAGGATATCAACCCTGTTTGTCGCAGCCATTACTATGATGCCGGAGTTTTCGGTAAAGCCATCCATCTCGACGAGGAGCTGGTTAAGAGTCTGCTCCCTTTCATCATGTCCGCCGCCGAGTCCGGTTCCTCTTCTTCTTGCAACGGCATCTATCTCATCTATGAATACGATGCAGGGCTTGTGCTTATTGGCTTCATCAAAAAGATCACGGACTCTGGAAGCGCCGACGCCGACAAACATCTCGACGAAATCGGAACCCGATATCGAAAGAAAGGGAACCTTTGCTTCGCCGGCTATGGCTTTGGCCAGAAGGGTCTTACCGGTTCCGGGAGCACCCTCGAGAAGGATTCCCTTGGGGATTCGTGCTCCGAGTGCCGCATATTTTCCGGGATCTTTGAGGAAATCGACTATCTCGGCGAGTTCTTCCTTTTCCTCCTTGAGTCCCGCAACATCAGCGAATGTGGTCTTGCCGTCGCCGTTTATCATATTAATGTGGATCTTACCGAAATTGAGCATCCGGTTCCCGGAGCCCGAATTTCCCGCAGGCCCAAGTATTGCCGAAAGCAGGAAAACCATCACCAGTGCGAGAAGCAGGATGGGGATCAGGATGTTTACGACCCAGTTCATGACCGATCTGTCCTTGATCACGGGATCAACACCGCCTCTTCTGAGCATATCCTCGGCAGCGCTCACATCCGTGACATAGAGTCTTTTGGTGAGTCCGCCCGTGCCGATTACGACCACATATCCTGAATTGCCGTTTTCGTTGGGGGTGATCTGCGCCTGGGCTATGGTTCCGGCAGATACGTCATTTATGAGCTGCCCGTATGTGTAATTGACCGAATTGGTCTTAAGCGTCTGAATGACCCAGAAAATGACCAATACTATAAAAAGCAGCCATAAATAGGGCCTGAATGGATTTTTTGCGGACTTTTCCAAAACTGTCTTCCTCCGAAACTGATCAATCAAACTTTACAACACCGATATAAGGCAGGTTCCTGTACATCTGGTCATAATCCAGACCGTAGCCTACCACGAATTCATCCGGGATCTTAAATCCCGTATATGTGACATCCACATCGGTAACACGCCTTGAAGGCTTATCCAAAAGGGTACAGAGCTTTAAGCTCTTGGGACCTCTTTCCGAAAGCATCTTGAGAAGGTAACTGAGGGTCCTTCCGCTGTCGACTATATCCTCGACAACGATGACCTCCTTGTCCTTGAGGGGCTCATCGAGATCCTTGACTATCCTGACAAGTCCGCTGGACTCGGTACCTGATCCGTAGCTGGATGCACTCATGAAATCCAGGGATACGTCAAGCTTGATGCGCTTTGCAAGCTCGCACATGAAAAATGCACCGCCCTTGAGTACGCATACCATATGTATCTGCTTTCCCGCATAATCCTTGGTTATCTGATCTCCGATCTCCTGGATCCTGCGGTCAACTTCTTCTTCGGTAAACATTACTTCAACATGATGCTTATCCATATTACTCCTTTACCTCAAGTTTCAAAATATTTACTGTGGAATCGTCAAGCTTGGCGGAATCTGCCATCCTGTGGCCTATCACCCACAAAACCTCGCTTCCGACGGCGCATACAAGGATCTTCTCCTTCTCATCCGCGGGGAGCTTAAGATCGGTTAAATAGTCGCCTATCTTCTTGGTCGCCGCTTTTCCGCCAACAGTGATCATCATATGATCTCCGTCACGTCTTTTTCTTATCTCATAATATGGGGAATCCGAAATCCCCATAGCAGATGCGATAGAGGATATTTTATCACAATCGAAATGTTTAGTGTAGCCGTCGCCCGAAGATGACGGATCCTTAAGGGCTTTTCTTTCGTCCTCATTTAAATCCGATGCCTTAAAATACACGGCACTCACAAAAAGGTCACCCGATCCGGAAGTGCTGTCCGCGGCATCTGAGGTCCTGAGCAGAAGCTCGCCGGACGATACATCGGCTTTGATGCCGTAGGGAAGATCCGCGTGTTTTCCCGCGCTTCCGCGCAAAAGAGAAAGCACTGCATCCGCATGAACCTCCCCGATATCCTTCTTATGGGGAGTCAGATCGGTGAGCAGTTTCAGTATCAGCATCGATCCGATCAGATCCGGAAGGCTTTCGAACGACCTTCTGTCCACCCTGTAAACGCCGGGGGCATCCGATGAGACCACGTACTCTTCAGCCTCATCTACTTTTTCTCCGAGATATTCCGAAATCTCACGCAGCTTCCGGGAAGCCTCGGAAATATGCTCCGGAGCCAGGCTGCAGATCTTCTCGGCTTCGGGAAGAATGACGTTCCTGATCCTGTTCCTGGCGTAAGAGTTGTCCGAATTGGTCCGGTCCGTCCTGTAGCCAATCCCATTTTTGTCCAGGTAATCCTCGATATCCTTCCTTGATACATCGATCAGAGGTCTTATGATACGACCCCTTTCGGAGCCGATACCGCCGAGTCCCTTTATTCCGGTGCCGCGGAATAGATTAAAAAGGACGGTCTCGGCATTGTCCTCGAGGTGATGCGCCACAGCGATCTTCACACTTTTCTCGGGTAAGGAGCATTCCTTTTCCCAGGCAAATGCTTCCTCTTCGAAGCATTCGTAACGGAAGCGCCTTCCCGCTTCCTCCTCGGAAAGCTTCCTTTCGCAGGCCAGAGCGGGGATGTCCTTTTTGATCTCCTTAAAATACACTCCGTGCTCTTCGCAGATCTTCTTCACAAAGAGGGAATCTTCGTCGGCCTCCGCACCGCGGATCATGTGGTTTACATGAATGACACGGATATCTTCCGGCTTAAGTATCCCGAGCGACAAAAATAAAAGGCAGATGGAATCTGCCCCGCCGGACACCCCTATCACCAGATGCATTCCTGCATCAGATACGGGGATGCCATCCATATACTCTTTAAAGATGTCTTCCGCTCCGGCTTTCACTAATTGTCCTCGAGTCTGAATATGATCTCGCCCTCGTTTACCAGCCCCAGCTTTTCATGGGCCTGTTCCTCGGCATAAGCCTTGGTCTGGACGTATTTTTCAAGTTCGTTAAGTTCCTCAGCGCGTTCGAGCTGCTGCGCGATCTGCTCATCAAGCGCCTGATCCTGCTGCTCGTAAATGCTGAGCCTCTGCTTCACATCCCTTATCTGCACAAGAACAACCAGTGAGATAAGAGATACGATAACGGCAAAGAGAATATAACCGGAAGCCCCGCTTCTTCTGCGGCGTTTCTCCATGGCAGTCATTGTGCGGTTTCCGGATCTCTCCTTAACAGCCATTACAATTCCTCATACATCGCGTCGGCCTCTTCCTTCCTGACCGTCTCGCGTACATCCGTCACTTTAACCTTAAGCTCCCGGTTTCCGAAGGATATGCTGAGCACATCCCCCACCTTGACCTCAGCGGAAGCCTTGGCGGGCCTGTCGTTGATCGTTACCCTTCCCGCATCGCATGCGGAATTGGCTACGGTTCTTCTTTTTATCAGTCTGGATACCTTAAGGTATTTGTCGAGTCTCATATAAAACCACCGATACAAAAGTGCACCCGCCTGACTCATCAAACGGGTGCGCTTATATTCATAACATGAAAATTAGTTAAGAGCGTCCTTAAGAGCCTTGCCTGCCTTGAACTTAGGAGCCTTGGAAGCCTTGATCTTCATAGCCTTTCCGGTCTGGGGATTTCTTCCCTCTCTTGCTGCTCTCTTAACTACTTCGAAGGTTCCGAAGCCTACAAGCTGAACCTTGTCACCCTTCTTAAGAGCCTTGGTGATAACCTCGGTGAAAGAATTAACTGCCTTCTCAGCGTCCTTCTTGGTAAGATCAGCAGAATCTGCGATAGCAGCAACCAATTCGGTCTTGTTCATGTTGTTACTCCTCCTGTTTTATAAGAATGTTTGGGGTGATCTCATATCATGAAACCACTAAATAAATTTATAAACAGTTCATGCCTCTTTGTCAAGGAAAATAGGGCGTTTCAACGAAAATATCGCAAAAATCGGCATTTTCTCAAAAAACGCTTGACAATCTCTTATTTCAAGGGGTTTTGGGCTCAAGATCGGTGAACGAAAACGACATGTCGGAAAGTGCGTTATCGACACTGATCGTATAGCTCCTTGTGTTGTATCCGGCAAGGCTTAATGTGACGACGTGTGTGCCCTCCGACTTCCTGAACGAACAGGGCACTATTCCGACATATGTTCCGTCTATATAACACTCGGCTCCCGCAGGTGCGTTGATGAACACCCTATAATATGACGCGGTTGTCACATTTTGTCCGGAAGAGGAATTTCCGCTCACATCGGTGGTATTGCCGCTGACGTCTGACGTATTTCCGCTGACGTCGCTATGCGCTGCGGGCTTCTCTTTTTCAAGCGTGATACTGACGCCGGCATTTTCTTCGCCCACGCTCAGGTATCTTGTAACAGTCACATAGCCTTCACATGAACACATCAGCTGATGCAGTCCGTAGGTAAGGGATACGGCCTGTGACGGATCGGCCTTTTCACCGTCTATGTAAAGCGTCGCATCCGAAGGATTGAGCGAGAACAGGACAAGTCCCTCCTTGGGAACCTCCGGAACGACATCAGACAGATCGAGTACGGTCTCAAGTCCCTTCTTGATTGTGACACTTCTGTCAACCATTGTTCCTTCTGCGGAAACAACCACGTTATATGTTCCTTCCGGAACAGTAAGGAGCATATCGTCGGTGATCTTCCAGATGAACTTGGTTCCAACCTCGATCCAGCCCCCGACGAAATATTCGTGACCGGAAAGTCTCAGGTATCCGTGACTCTTGTCCACATTGATGCTGTAGACCGTGGAATCCATTCCGTGGAAGGTGAGCACATCGACGCTGCTTAACTCCTGGTACATAAGCTCTTCCTTGCCCGAGTAACAGAAGCAGTCATCGGCAAGCTTATATACATCGGAGCCAATGGTAACTTCCTTCTTGATGCTGTCAAAAACATACTGGTCGGTAGATGGCTTGATCCATGCATCGGGAGAAAGTGACGCAAGCGTCAGGTGTCTTTTGCTCCTTACAAAGCGGACATCCAGTATATCGCCCACATTGATCTGGTTCAGTGAGATAAGGCTGTTGTATCTGTCGTAAAATCCCGTAGTCCCGTCATATGCGAGGGTGTATCTTCTGTGGTTTACCCTGTTCAGAAAAGTAAGGGTTCCCTCTTCGGTATTCTTGTCAACCAGAACGGCGGTGTCCGTGGAATCGTAATCATAGGTTCCGTACAGGACAAATCCTGTATCCTGTTCTTCCCCTCCCGGAAGCTGTGAGACCGGCTGCGGGGTAAAAGGACCCGCACAACCGGAAAAGCACAGCACTGTCATCACAGCGCACAAAAACAATGCCGCCGCGCTCTTTATTTTCTTATAGCGTTCCGAAAACTTCTTCATAAATATTCCTTTGCGATCGAAAGGAGCTTATCCCTGTCGTTCATACCCGGATCTTCGATAACACGCTCCAAAAGCTTTCCGAGGATCTCCCCGATGGCCGGGCCGGGCTTCAGACCGAGTTCCATAAGATCCCTGCCGCCTACCGCAAGCTCTTTCAGGCTGCAGCATTCGCCATCTCTTATTATGCGCTCATATTCCCTGCCATATTTATCTATTGTTTCGAGCTTGATCTGTCTCTGGAAATCACTCTGTGCGAGAACATCGGCCTTCATCACTTCGAGAAGGCGGAGGAAGTCATCTTCCATAACGGACACGGCCTTCCTGGTAAATGCGGGGGTGCATTCCCTTCCTTTTCCCATATCGTGATTCCTGATCAGCCTGCAGACACGGAAGATGGTATCGTTATCGAGCTTCCACCTTCTCATTATCTCCTCGCCCATACGTGCGCCGACTGCGGGATGACCATGGAAGTGGGTTATACCCTTTTCATCGATGGTAAGGGTATCCGGTTTTCCGATATCATGGAGAAGCATTGCAAATCTGACAATCCTGTCATTTTTGGATAATCTTACGGATTCCGTGATATGCTTGCCGACGTTAAAGCAGTGATGAGGATGGACCTGCGGTGTGTCGAAGGCTTTATCAAACTCCGGGAAGAACACCCCGGTAAGTCCCGTTTCGTAAAGCATCTCCACCATCTCGGGATGATCCGAAACAAGAAGCTTGGTCAGCTCTGTGGTTATCCTCTCCGCGGATACCCTGGACAGTGTGGGGGCAAGCCTTTTGATCGAAGCAATAGCTTCATCATCGATCGAATAACCGAGTTTTGCAGCAAATCTGACGGCTCTCATCATGCGAAGGGCATCCTCGGAAAATCTCTCATCCGCACACCCGACACATCTAATGGTCTTTTTTTCGATATCGCCCCGGCCTCCGAACAGATCCACAAGGCCCTCGCTGTCATTATATGCCATGGCGTTGATCGTAAAATCACGCCTTTTCAGGTCTTCCTCCAAGGACGGAACGAAGGTCACCTTATCGGGGTGCCTTCCGTCGGAATATTTCCCATCGGTGCGGTATGTCGTGACTTCATAGCCCTCGTTTCCGATCATGACGGTCACGGTACCGTGCTCGATCCCGGTATCTATGGTGCGTCTGAAAAGCTCCTTAACCTGTTCCGGAAGCGCATTGGTTGTGATATCCCAGTCATCGGGAGAAAGTCCCAGAAGGCAGTCTCTGACACAGCCGCCAACGATATAAGCTTCGTAGCCGGCTTCAGCGAGTTTTTCAATTATGGATTTTGCGTCTTTGGGGATACGTATTTCCATAGTCAAACTAAAAACGGCCGTGACTGGGAGTTTCCTCCTCATCTCACGGCCGTAAAAATCAGATCGGTAAGTATTATTCCTGTGCGGGCAGCGCTTCCTGTACTTCCTGAAGCATAGCGGCGGTCTCCTCAAGAGCTATATATTTGAGATTGCCCTTGGGATCGTCAACCGTTACGGTAGCGGTAAGTCCCGCAAGATATGCATCCATATCCTCCGACTCAATGAGATTTCTAATAGTATAATACCACGAAGGCTTTCCTTCGCCCACATAATAAACCACATAAGTCTCGGAAGATGCTTCGTCGAAGTAGCAGGTAACCTCGCCCTCGGTTCTGGAAGGATCGAGGATCCAGGTTCCGAGATCTCCGGGAAGCTCAGATCCCATGATTCCCTCGTAAAGTCCTCCGTTTCCGGTTCCGGAATCGCTGTACTTATTTACAAGATCGATAAATGCATCCTCGGTAGCGCCGGCAGCGTTGAACTCTGCAATGATCTCATCTCCGGTCTTTTCGGAAGTGGAGATGAACCTGGCGGTAAGGGTGGTATTTGTATCCTTATATCTGGCTTTGAAGCCCGCGATATAATAGCAGGCTGTGGTGTCTGACTCAACAACGGTGGTGTCGCCGTCTTTTCTGGAAGGATCGAGCATCCAGTTTCTTACCTGGTAAGGAACGGAGGCGGATCTTTCTCCGACATGGGAGTCTCCGTCATCAAATACGGTACCCTCGATCTCGTCAGCCTTTTTCTTGGCTTCCTTCATTGCGGCTTCGGTCTCTGCTTCGGAAGGAGTGTAGTTACCGTCCTCGCCTACCGCAGCGCCTTCATCCGCAAGCTCGGTGGGCTCTGTGGGAAGTTCCGCATCAACCCTGATCAGGAAGTAATCAAAGAGATCGTAATCGTCCGCATCCTCTGCATAACGAGCATCGATAGCAGCATCATCGGGAGTAAAGCTTCCCTGTTTATCGTCCGAGAAATGAGCGGTAAGGAAGGATTCCTTAACATACTTTTCTACTCTTCTCTGGGTGGCATACTGTCCGAGGGATTCCCTGTAATACTCACCGAGGCTGAGTTCTGCTTCCTTGGCTCCGCTCTTCATAGCCTCGAGATAATCTTCGTAATCCTTGGTGATATCGCAGGTGTAGCCTTCTTTTTCGATCTCGGCGGTAAGAGCGGCGGTGGTCTTGATGCGCTCTACGGCTTCCTTGGTGAAATAATCCCTGAAGGTAAGGGTATTGTCATACATCTCATCCTCGATGGTATTTGTATCCATTCCGTAATAAGAAAGGTATGAACCATAATTCTTGACATAAGCGTTCTTGATCATGCTGTAGTTGTAATCAAACTCAACACGGCTTATATCCCTTCCGCCGATGGTGCAGACGGTCTCGTGGATCGCCATATATTTCCTTATCGGAAAAGAAAGAATAAAAGCAAGGATGCCGGCAGCGATGACAATGCCTATTACTCTCCAGGTCCAGGCTTCCCTTTGGGCGCGCTGCTTTTCCTTCGCACGCTGCTCCATTTTCTTATCATAGCGCGTCCTGACAGTCTTTTCTTCGGTCACTGTCTTCTTCTCGGCACTTTCTTTTTTCTCGGACATTACTGATCTCCTTTCTGACTAAGCAGGCCTTCGCGTCTGCTTCCGAACATTGCCTTATTCTATCCCATTTTCGGCATTTTGGGAAGATTTTTCACAAATATGACACACATACAGGAGTGCTATATCGATATCCGTCTGCGAATACAGCATCCTCGCACCCGCCGCATCCTCTATTTCATTTGCAACCCATCCGCCCTTATTTCTTATAAGATCAAGGCCTATGTAGTCGGGCTTCAGCGCTTTGCAGACCGCACGCGCTGCGGAAATCATCTCCTCGCAGGGCTCTGTGGCTTCGGCCGATCCTCCCAATGAAAAATTGCTCCTGAAATCATTCTCCGAGGTCCTTTTTACGGCAGCGACGACCTGCCCTCCCAGAATATAGAGCCTTACATCGATGCCCGGTTCGTCACACATCTCCTGGATCATGTACCGGGACGGCTCCTTCCCTTCAAGTATCCGGGAAAGCTCCTCCGGGTCTTCGGCCCTGAACACGCCGCTCCCTCCGTGTCCCGCCCGTTCCTTAACGATCACGGGAAAAGAAAACGGGATCCTTTCCGAAGGCGTATTACCGCACACGGTCTCCATCACGGGCAGGCCCAGCTTTTTGAAAAGCCCGTATTCGGAAAGCTTGTCGTTTCCGATGCGTACCGTTTCGGAATTGTTGAAGCTCCTGATCCCACGCTCTTCGTAATATGCCGATACATAAGGGTCTCTGGACCGGTTAATCACAAAAAGGGGATCCGCTGCGGTGCTGTGGTCTTCGGGTGTTTTAAGCAAAAGATCGACTCCCCTCTCCTTAAAAAGGGAGGTGAGCCGGTCTATGAACCACCTGTTTTTCTCTATGTCTTCTTTTGCGTAGACGAGGAGTGCGCACTTTTCCATTTTATGCACCCATCACTTCTGCGATATGGGAAATGATATGCTCGGCCATGTTTATTCCCGTACATTCCAGTGTCGTCTTGAAATGGGGGTTGGAATTGACCTCGCAGATTATCGGTCCGTCCTTACCGAAAAGAACATCAACACCGGCAAAATCAAGTCCTATCGCCTTACAGGCGTCTATCGCTATCTTCGCCTGCGCCTCGGATGCTTCATACTTCTTCATGCTTCCGCCGTTTGTGATATTGGAGCGGAAGTCACCATCATTGTATCTGTACATCGAAGCAACCACGCGGCCTCCGACCACATTTACACGCACATCCCTGCCCGAGGATTCCTCGATATATTCCTGCATTATGAAGGGGTGCTCTTTGAAAGAGGCGATCAGCCTCTCGGCTTTGTATGCATTGCTTACAAGATGAACCTGCTGACCGAAAGATCCGTGGTTTTCCTTGATGACCATGGGGTATCCGAGCTTTTCCTCGGCCTTTCTCAGAAAGGTCATATCCGTGCACCCGAAAGCGGGATACGCTTTGGGCGAAAGGAATGTCAGCGGGGTCCTGATGCCGCCCGCCTGAAGTGCGATCGCGGTCTGACCCTTGTCATCGCAGGTCTCGATGCTGTCTGATGAATTAAAGAGTCTGAGCCCCATCTTCTCAAGGCGCCTGGCCAGGAGAATATCCTTGTCCCAGAATATCGCAAAATCGGGAAGCTTCAGCGGATCGAACTCGCTCTGGACGCTGCAGAAGATATCGGAGGAGGTCTTCATTTCAAGGCTCACACCGCGGTCTTGTCCCGCATCCAGGAGAAGCTCGTAGATCTCACTGAATTTATCCCATTTTACGAATGAATTAACTATTAACCAGCCGTTCAATCTTTTTTCCTTTTATCAGTTCTTTCTGTACTGGACGGGAGTCATTCCGTAAGTCTTCTTGAAGAGTCTGTTGAAATGCTCGACATTGTCGTATCCGATCTCCTCGGCGATCTTTTCGATGCTCTTGCCGGTCTCCTTAAGAAGGGTCTTGGCTCTCTTGAGTCTTTCGATCCTGAGGACATCCTGGAAGGTCTCACCGGACTTGTCCTTGATGTACTTGGATATGTAGGGCCTTGATAAGTGGAACTGCTCCGCAAGATCGTCAAGGGTAACGCTCCTGTAATTCCTCTGGATGAAGGTAAGGATCTCTACAAGTCTCTCTTCACGTCCGCGGTTTACATGCTGCTCGGTCGCAACCTTATTGACAACGCTGACGAGTGCGGCATTTGATGCCTTGATTATATCCTCATCGACACCTACGCCCCAGTAAGTCTTTCCCTCGGATACGACACTTACATATGCCGCAGCCTTGGAGGAGCTGGTCTTGGAAATAGCGTGTTCCTCGTATCCGGTAAGCTCGTAATCGACACCCAGGTAAAGCTTGAGTGCGTTGCTGACGGAGTCGAGACGTCCGTTTCCTATGGTGGAAACATCAATCTCGCCGTTCTTGTCCTTGAAGCTTACTGCCGCCTCGATACCGGCATCGCCGAGCTGCTTGTAATGTATCTCCGTAACATCGAACACGGGTCTTGAAGTGATATAGACATCCTCGAATACCTGGAACATCTCGTCGGGCTTGAGCTCCTTGTGCTTTCTGTCGGAGACACCCTTCATCAGGTATCCTACCTCTTCCTTCATCGCAGCCGGCAGGCTGAAGCCGAACTGCTGCTTGAGAACGAATGCTACGCCGCCCTTACCGGAGGTAGAGTTGATACGGATGACATCGGATTCGTATTCTCTTCCGATATCGGTGGGATCGATGGGGATATAGGGAACATCCCAGCGCTTTCCGGTCTTGCCGTCCGCACGGTAGTTCATTCCCTTGCTGATAGCATCCTGATGCGAGCCGGAGAATGCGGTAAATACGAGGTCTCCGCCGTAAGGTGTTCTTTCGTGGACCTTCATATTGGTATACTTTTCATATGCTTCGCGGATAGCCATGATGTTCGAGAAATCAAGTCCGCTGTCAACTCCGTGTGTCATCATGTTGATGGCTACGGTCACAAGGTCGACATTACCGGTTCTCTCGCCGTTTCCGAAAAGAGTGCCCTCGACCCTGTCCGCTCCCGCAAGAACACCGAGCTCCGCATCGGCAACTCCGGTACC